>JAFVSV010000002.1 GCA_017503575.1 Alistipes sp.
TAGTTATAGATATCAACTTGAGAGATATAGAGGGCGTAATACACGCCATACATCTCCTCGGTGTCATCGTAAACATTCGTTTACTCGTTATATTGATACTCATAATAATAATGAGTATATCAATGATAATGTAGGTAAGTGTAACCGTCTTGATAAGTGTGGGTATCACTATACCCCCAAAACAATACTTTACTGATAACCCATGGCTTGCAAAGAGTGTTCGTATGTTCGAAGACATAGGGTTTACGAACATACGAACGACTCGCAAACCTCAGCCGACGACCATAACGCCACCGACCGCCAATTGTTAATTGAAGGGCGCAAGCTCTTTTATCTTTCATCCATTATCACTATCTTTGCCGCCGTTATGAATCACTTTTTCAGGCGGATATTTGAGGCTATTAAGCGCTGGCTTGCGGGGCTATCGTTCCGCACGGGCGTAATCATACTCGCCTCATGTGTAGTCTTTTACATACTCTCATTTGCACAAATGCTTCTACCCATATCACCTGCAGCCAAGGGCGTACTATGGTTCATCCTCTTCGGCATGGCAAAGACCACCCAGTATATGGGTTTGGCGATTGTTGGCGTCGAGGGATGGCGTCGCATAAAGGGCTACTTCAAAGGGTCGAAAGGCGACAAAAGGGGTTAATCTTATAGCTGCGGCGATAAAAATTTCGATATCTCGTTTTTTTTGCCTATATTTGTCGACTATTCGTATCGTAACGAAATTAATAGTAACACAAATATATATTATGGCAGACGAGAAAATTATATTTTCGATGGTTGGCGTGAGCAAGGTGCTCAACAACAACAAGAAAATTCTTAACAACATCTACCTATCATTCTTCTACGGCGCAAAGATCGGCATCATCGGTCTCAACGGCTCAGGTAAGTCAACGCTGATGAAGATTATCGCAGGCATCGACAAGAGCTTCCAGGGCGAGGTGGTATTCTCACCTGGCTACACCGTGGGCTACCTCGAGCAGGAGCCACAGCTCGACCCAACAAAGACCGTTAAGGAGATTGTCGAGGAGGGTGCCGCAACAACCGTAGCCCTATTAAAGGAGTACGAGGATATCAACATGAAGCTCTGCGAGCCTATGGACGACGATGAGATGGCGCGCCTCATAGAGCGTCAAGGTGAGCTATACGAGAAGATTGACCAAGTGAACGGTTGGGAGCTCGACAGCGTATTGGAGCGTGCTATGGATGCCTTGCGTTGCCCCGATGGCGACCAGCCCGTAAATGTCCTCTCGGGAGGTGAGCGTCGCCGTGTGGCACTATGCCGCCTGCTCCTTCAGCAACCCGATGTACTTCTTCTCGATGAGCCCACCAACCACCTCGATGCCGAGAGTATCGACTGGTTAGAGCAGCACCTCCAGCAGTATAAGGGTACGGTAATCGCCGTTACCCACGACCGTTACTTCCTCGACAATGTGGCAGGCTGGATTCTTGAGCTCGACCGTGGCGAGGGTATTCCATGGAAGGGCAACTACTCTGGATGGCTCGAGCAGAAGACACAGCGCATGGCAATGGAGGAGAAGCAGGAGAGCAAGCGTCGCAAGACCTTGGAGCGTGAGTTGGAGTGGGTGCGCATGTCTCCATCGGGTCGTCACGCCAAGTCGAAGGCTCGTCTCTCGGCATACGACAAGCTGATGAATGCCGACACCAAGGAGCGCGAGGAGAAGCTCGAGATATATATCCCCAACGGTCCACGTTTGGGCGATGTGGTAATCGAGGCGCAGGGCGTATCGAAGGCCTTTGGCGACCGCGTGCTATACGAAAACCTCGAGTTCTCGTTGCCACCAGCCGGCATCGTGGGTGTCATAGGTGCCAATGGCACGGGTAAGACCACCCTATTCCGCATGATTATGGGCTTGGAGGAGCCCACATCGGGCAGCTTCCGCGTAGGTCCTACTGTGAAGCTCGCGTATGTAGACCAGCAGCATAAGTCTATCGACCCCGACAAGACCGTATACGAGGTTATCTCGCAGAACTCCGACCTCATACAGCTCGGCAACCGTCAGGTGCCTGCCCGTGCATACGTTGGTCGCTTCAACTTCAACGGTGCTGACCAGGAGAAGAAGTGCGGTGTCTTGTCTGGTGGTGAGTGTAACCGCCTACACCTCGCCCTTGCACTCAAGGAGCAGGGTAACGTGCTCTTGCTCGATGAGCCTACCAACGATATCGACGTCAACACGTTGCGTGCGTTGGAGGAGGGTCTCGAGAACTTCGCAGGCTGTGCTGTGGTCATCTCGCACGACCGTTGGTTCTTGGATCGTATCGCCACACATATCCTCTCGTTCGAGGGCGACTCGAAGGTTGTATTCTACGAGGGCTCATACTCGGAGTACGAGGCATGGAAGAGGGCTCAGGGCGAGGATACAACGCCCAAGCGTGTTAAGTATAAGAAGCTATTGGCAGAGCAGTAATATAGTCAACATCAGTTAGATATATGGCACAGAAACCATCTATACCAAAGGGTACGCGCGACTTCTCGCCCGAGGAGATGATGCGTCGCACCTACATATTCGACACCATCAAGAGCGTATTCCGCCTCTTCGGCTACGCGCCACTCGAGACACCCTCGATGGAGAACCTATCGACGCTCCTCGGCAAGTATGGCGACGAGGGCGACAAGCTCCTATTCAAGATACTCAACTCGGGCGACTATGGCGCCAAGCTCTCGGAGGAGGAGCTACGTCAAGCATCAAAGATATCGGAGAAGGGACTACGCTACGACCTCACAGTACCCTTCGCACGCTATGTTGTGCAGCACCAGAACGAGATAGTATTCCCATTCAAGCGCTACCAGATACAGCCCGTATGGCGTGCCGACCGCCCACAGAAGGGTCGCTACCGCGAGTTCTACCAGTGTGATGTCGATGTCATCGGCTCGAAATCCTTGCTCTCGGAGGTCGAGTTGGTAGATATCGTTGCACGCGTCTTTGCGAAGCTCGGCATCTCGGTGACGCTCAAGATGAACAACCGCAAGATATTGTTCGGCATCGCCGAGTCTATTGGCCATGCCGACAAGATGATAGATATCACCGTCGCCATCGACAAGCTCGACAAGATTGGGCTTGACAATGTTAAGGCCGAGCTACGCGAGCGTGGTATCGACGACGAGGCTATCGCAAAACTTCAACCAATCCTCGAGCTCAGTGGCACTAACGACGAGAAGCTCAATAAACTCGGCGAGGTTATTGGAGCATCCGAGACTGGCATGCTCGGCATCGAGGAGATGCGCACCATCTTCTCTAATGTCGAGGCATTAGGCATTGCCCTGACCCCCGAGTTAGACCTATCGTTGGCACGCGGTCTCAACTACTACACAGGAGCCATCTTCGAGGTTAAGGCCAACGACTTTGCCATCGGCTCGATATCGGGTGGTGGCCGCTATGACGACCTCACGGGCATCTTTGGCATGCCAGGCATGTCGGGCGTGGGCATCTCATTTGGTGCCGACCGCATCTATGATGTTATGCTCGGCTTAAACCTCTTCCCCGAGGAGTTAGCATGCTCAACAAAGGTGCTCTTCACAAACCTTGGCGATGCAGAGCAGATGGCATCATTGCGCCTTATCGGCCAGTTGCGCGACAATGGCGTTGCTGCCGAGATATACCCCGACCAGGGTAAGATGAAGAAGCAGATGGAGTACGCCAACCGTCGCGCGATACCCTACGTCGTTATCATCGGTTCGGAAGAGCTTGCTGCTGGTGAGGCTACACTCAAGGATATGCGCTCGGGCGAGCAGCGCAAGGTGAGCTTCGCGGAGCTCCCCACACTCATCGAGTAGTATGAGACGACTCTTTTTACTCTTTGTATTAGCACTTGTCGCCACGCCTTTATGCGCGCAGCGACAGGTGCTTTCTAATCAACAGCATATACAAAAGCTAAATAGCTGCTACCGATACCTCGAGCGCGACTATGTCGACGAGATATACCTCGACAAGTGCGTCGAGGAGGCAATACGCGCAACACTCAAAGAGCTCGACCCCCACTCAACATATCTCACCAAAGAGGAGATGGATATGGCCATGGGCGCTCTCAATGGCGGCTTCTCGGGCATAGGCATTAGCTACATGATGCTTGGCGACACAATTGTCGTTCGACGCGTTAACGATGACTCTCCAGCCCAGCGTGCAGGAGTAGAGCTTAACGACAGGATTGTCACCATAGATGGCAGACCCGTTGGCGAATATAGCGACATAACAAGCGCACTGCGCGGCCATAAAGGAAGTAAAGTAAAGGTTGGCATATTACACGCAAGAACACTGGAACATAGCGATATAACAATCACACGCAACGATATTGAGGTGAGTTCCATCGAAGCCAGTCACATTGTCGCACCAAATATAGGCTATATAAAGATTGCGAGCTTCTCGCGCAATACGGCACAAGAGTTTTCGGCAGCTGTCAAGAGGTTAGGCAAGCTCGACGCCATAATTGTAGACCTGCGTAGCAATAGCGGTGGCATGCTCACCTCGGCAATAGGGCTCAGCGAGCTTTTCCTCGACAAGAACGATATTATCGTAAGCACCGAGGGTCGCAACGAATCGTTCGAGTATGCGGCACGACGTCGTGGCGAGCTATGCAAGCTCCCAGTCATAGTACTCATCAACGAGGAGTCAGCATCGGCAAGTGAGATTTTCGCAGGAGCTATCCAGGACCACGACCGCGGCGTCGTCATCGGCAATACCAGCTTCGGTAAGGGGTTGGTACAGCGACAGATAACATTCGATGATGGCTCTGCCATGCGCATCACCACTGCACGATACAAGACCCCCTCGGGGCGCATCATCCAGCGTCCATACAACCAGGGCGAGGGCGACAAGTACTATGGTGACCACACGAGATATAACCACCCCGACTCGATGCGACTCGACACCCTACCCAAGTACACGACGCTAAAAAGCGGCCGCACGGTATATGGTGGCGGCGGCATCATCCCCGACATCTACATCGCCCACGACACCACCTCTATGCCCAAGCATATAATACATGCCATCCAAAATAGCGCCTTTCAGCGCTCAATGGTCGAGCTTTGGGATAGCACATCACCCGAGAAGATTCGCAAGAGCTACCCCACAATCGAGGCATACGACGCCAACTACGAGGTTGACAGCGTGGCGATTAACGCCTTCTGTCGAGTGGTAAATGACAATAGCGCCAAGGAGGATACGAGATACACTCTCCCACTACTAAAGGCATATATTGCCGAGGATCTCTATGGCAGTGGCTCTTATGAGTATATATATAACAGAGCGCACGACAAGGTGCTGTTACGCGCCATAGAGGTTGCACAGGACAAAGAGAGGATGGAGGCCATTTTAGGCGCTACACCCTAAATTATAAGCTATTATTTGGAAATTAACCAAATAATGCCTACCTTCGTCTTATGAACGTAAACTAACCTAAATACGAAAACCTTATGAGTTCTGATTTTTCTCCCCGTCGCGACCACGAAGAGTATGGCGAGCAGATATGCACAAAGGTCGTACGCGCTGGTAAGCGAACCTACTTTTTCGATGTGAAGGCAACGCGTGGTGACGACTACTTCCTCACTATCACCGAGTCTCGCAAGCGCACAAATGCCGATGGCACAGCCTCATTCACACGCCACCAGATGTACCTCTATAAGGAGGACTTTGGCAAGTTTATGGAGGGTCTCAGCGAGATGATAGAGTTCATCAAAGAGCATAAGCCCGAGTATTTTGAGCAGCAGGCACATAGTAACGAGGGCGACGAATAAGTAGACAAGTACAATGAGGGTATCAAAGGGGTGTTCAACGCGTAGTTGCAGCACCCTTTTTTATAATATATATTGACGATGACAAAGAGCGTAGTACTTGGTTTTAGCGGTGGTATAGATAGCCAGACAGCTGCCAGAATATTGATGGCAGAGGGTTATCATGTGGTACTTGCAACCATCGATACAATTGGTGACAAAGCCATGCTGCATAAGGCCGAGATAGCAGCCCAACAGCTTGGATGTGAGTGGATAGTTGTCGATAAACTAAAGTTATTTAGAGATACCATCATCGACTACTTTTGCGACGAATATAGCCATGGTCGCACTCCCGCACCATGCACGCGCTGCAACACACTCATCAAGTGGCAGACACTCGAGGAGGTTGCCGACAGCATGGGCATATACCACATTGCCACAGGACACTACTTCAACATCGAACAACGCAACGACAGATACTATGTTGCCAAGGGTGCAGATGCCACCAAGGACCAATCGTACTATCTGTGGGGACTTCGTCAGAGCACACTGCAACGAGCCCTAACCCCCATGGGCACCGTCATCAAGAGCGACATCAAGCGCGGCTTTGCGGACAAGAGCGAGAGCATGGGCATCTGCTTCCTACGCGGCAGGCACTATACGGAATACCTCGCAGCCGAAGGCGTGGCGATGAGTCGTGGAAATATCGTCATTCTCAGAGGTGACATCGTAGGGCAACATTGCGGCATCGCTAACTACACCATAGGGCAGCGACGTGGCGAGGGCATACCCGAGGGGAAGTGCGTCATTGCCATTGACGCTACGACCAATAGCATTGTCGTGGGAGAGAAGTCCCATCTATATAAACATGCGCTACACATAACAGATTGTAATATAGTAGACACTAACGAGTTATATAACGCAAATGACATCACTGTTAAGATTCGCGGTATAGGCATTAACCCCAACTGCTACGCATCCATTCAGCCCCAAGAAAATGGCTTCACACTCCATCTTGACGACCCTGCCTATGCGCCAGCCAAGGGTCAGCCCATTGTCCTTTATCGCAACAATTTGGTCATTGGGGGCGGAATAGTTGTAGATTTCGAGTAATTTTTGTACATTTGCGGCCTGCTAAAAACAAGAGTAACATGGTCAAAAAACTATACAACTGGGTGCTATCATGGAGTGATAGCAAATGGGGATGGTTGGCACTATTCTTCATGGCGCTATTTGAGGCGAGCTGGTTTCCACTACCACCTGACATCTTGCTCATCGCCCTATGTATCGGAGCAACCCAAAAGTCGTTCCGCTTTGCGTCGATATGTCTTGCTGGCTCAGTGATAGGCGCAGCCCTTGCCTACCTCATAGGCCACTTCGCGTGGTATACTTCTGCGGGTACTCCAACGGTATTTGCACAGTTCTTCTACGACCATGTGTTTAGCGAGACTACATTCCACAACGTGAGCGACATGTACGCCGAATGGGACTTTGTGGCGGTATTTACCGCAGGCTTCACACCACTACCATTTAAGATATTCACTATCGCAGCGGGCATGTGCGATATAAACTTCGTGATGTTTATCATTGCCTCTACCGTGGCACGCGGCATGCGATTCTTCCTCATAGCATGGCTTATTTGGAAGTATGGCGCACCCATCAAGAAATTTATAGACAAGTACTTAAACCTTCTTGCCACACTACTTGCCGTAATACTTATCGGCATAACAGTGTTAATCTTCGTATTCTTGGGTGACGAGGGCGAAACCGAAAAGAGCGAGAGCGTTGGCGAGCAGCCCGCAGCAACTATCGAGAATGTAACGCCTAAAGAGGCCGATGCGGAGTTGGAATATACGCCAACAATACCATGCGACACTTTGGACTTATAGGCCGCCGTTTAGGGCACTCATTCTCGCGCAACTACTTCAGCGACAAGTTTCTCGCCGAGGGTATTGACGCGTCGTATGAGCTAATAGAACTCGACGACATATCGAAGATATGCGCACTCGTCAAGGGTGATGCGTCACTATGCGGACTCAACGTAACAATCCCATATAAGGAGAGTGTCATACCCTATCTTGACGAGCTCTCTTCCGAGGCAAAGGCTGTTGGCGCAGTCAACTGTATAGCTATTAAAGCGGGGCGTATGGTTGGATATAATACCGATATTGAGGGCATCGACGCCACGCTTAACATGATGAATATCACACCCAATACCAAGGCTCTTGTACTTGGCACGGGTGGCGCAAGTAAGGCAGTTGCCTACATACTTAATCGCAGAAACATACCATTTATGATTGTGTCGCGCGATGCGATGCGTGGCGATACGACATACGACAATCTATCGGCCGAGACCATTACAGAGCATAAGCTAATCATCAACACCACACCCTTGGGTATGCATCCCGATGTGGATAGCTGCCCAGAGGTCGACTACTCGGCAATTAGTTCAAGTCACAAGATATTTGATTTGGTGTACAACCCTGAGCCAACTCTATTTATGAGACGATGCGCCATGCAGGGCGCCAAGTGTTTAGGCGGCACGGCAATGCTTCACTGCCAAGCAGAGGCTTCGTGGCGAATATGGCAGCAATAGCAGTCCCGCTACTCGAACAATCGCACAAAAGCATCGTACCCCATGGGCACCACTTCACAATGCCCAATTGACCGTGGCATCACAAGATTTAACTCACTTCCACTCATCTTCTTATCATGCTTTACCTCGCGTACTATATCAGCAATTGGGATAGATGTAGATGTGGCAAAACCAAGGCGTTCAAGTAGCATAACGATGCGTTTACTTTCGTCAGCACACAGCATATCCCTCTGTACGGCCACACGGCATACCATAGCAATGCCTATTGCCACCGCTTCGCCGTGGTTATAGTCGTGCGTAAGTTTCTCGATGGCGTGGCCTATGGTGTGACCAAGGTTTAGAAGGCGTCGCATACCACCCTCCCTCTCATCGCACTCGACGATAGATAGCTTAACGCGCAGACTGCGCTCAACAACCTCATGCATAAAGCGACTATCCATATAGATATCCTCCGTAGTATGTCGCTCTATCATCTCAAATAGAGCCTTGTCACCAATAATTGCCGACTTAACAACCTCAGCCATACCAGAACGCAACTCGCGCTGCGGGAGTGTTCGCAACATATCCACATCCAATATAACAAACTCTGGATGCGAGAAGCAGCCAACCATATTCTTGTAGTTGTCGAGGTTTACGCCACACTTACCACCTACCGATGCGTCCACCTGACCAAGCAGTGATGTAGATATAAAGCCATACTTTAAGCCACGCATATATGTGGCTGCAACAAAACCAGTTATATCGGTTACAATACCACCGCCAACGCCAAGCAGAAGTGTGGAGCGGTCTGCGTTCATGGCCATAAGCTGGCGATATATCGACTGAACGGCATAGAGATTTTTATTAGCCTCACCACCCTCGATTACGATATGTTCGTAGCCCTGCAATTCATCACAATACTCTGCGAATACGTTGGCATCCGTAATGACCACAACGCGTCGCGAAGCGATAAGGTCTGACAGAACTTCAGCATGCGGGCAAACAAATATTTTTGAGAATATATTTTCGATAAGGTGACAACTCATAAGTAGCTATGATTAATTATTTTACACATCCCGACATAAAGTATATTTCACGCTTAATATACGCCTCGAAATCTGGCGAGTCGACAATGTGAATATCCCCCATCAGACCAAGCACAAAGCGACCCACACCAAGGTAGTTGCAGACCTTTGTATCGAGGCGCCAGCAGGAATCGTTGATGGGTGTAATATCGCGCTCCGCCAGTGGATACTCCTCGATAAGTAGGTTTCGGGCTCGCATGGATAGCTCAAGGCAGACCCTATACTGCTCGAAGCCCGTCATACGGAAGATATCAATATACCCCTCGTGATGCTCCGCCTCACACTCCCACGCCTCATCAAGTATCTCGACAGAGCCGATACGCGAACTCTTGAAGAGTTTATTCATGCCGCTCGATGGCTCATAGCACCACACCTGCACATAGTTGGTCGTAAAGCCAAAAGGCTCGACAATGCGGTCACGAATAATTCCGGTATTCGATGAAGCATAGTCATGCAGAACCACCTTATGTCGTTTGTAGATAGCTTCTATTAATAGGTTGATATTCACAGCATGTTCGCCTTTGACAATACTATTAGCTAACGATGTACAATCGTAGACCGACACCAGCTTACGCCTAAGGTTTTGTTTCAATACATTTGTGTCGTCAAGACCATTGATGAGTTGGTTTACGATGTGTGCCTCCTCGTCGGTGAAGTGAACGAGTTGAGAGATATCTTTGAAATAGCGACTCTCCTTACCAAGTTTATAGACACCACCCTCAAGTTTATGCACCACGAAGCCAGCATCCTTAAATGTCTCTATATAACGATATATCGAGCGGTACGACGTATCGAGTCGCTCGGCGAGGTCGTTCACCGTATAATTGACATTTCCCGTCATCAGCTTCATCAAGCGAAGCAATCTCTCTACCTTTGGCTGGTCCATAGCATAAATTATGTAGTACAAAGATAGGCAATTTAATTGTTAATTGACAATTATTTTTGTACTTTTGTGGCGACAAATAAAATTTGAAACTGTGAAAAATCTACGCAACATCGCAATTATCGCACACGTCGACCACGGTAAAACGACGCTTGTCGATAAGATGATTATGCAGGGCAACCTCCTTCGCGAGAACGAGCAGAGTGGAGGCGACCTTATCCTCGACAACAACGACATCGAGCGCGAGCGAGGCATCACCATTCTCTCGAAGAACGTATCGGTGATCTACAAGGATTACAAAATCAACATTATAGACACCCCTGGTCACGCCGACTTTGGTGGTGAGGTAGAGCGTGTACTCAACATGTGCGACGGCGTGATACTCCTCGTCGACGCCTTCGAGGGCACCATGCCACAGACACGCTTCGTGTTGCAGAAGGCTCTATCGTTAGGCAAGAAGCCCATTGTCGTCATCAACAAGGTAGATAAACCCAACTGCCGCCCCGAGGTTGTCAACGAGCAGGTCTTCGACCTCATGTTTACGTTAGGTGCCACTGAAGAACAGCTTGACTATAAGACGATATACGGCTCTGCCAAGCAGGGATGGATGTCGCATGTAGCCACCGAGCCAACGGACTCTATCGCTCCCCTACTCGATACCATCATAGACGAGATTCCTGAGCCCGAAAGCGTAGATGGCACCGTGCAGATGCTTGTCACATCACTCGAGTACTCGCCCTATGTGGGTCGTATCGCTGTGGGTAAGATTACACGAGGCTTCCTCACTGCTGGCCAAAATGTGACACTCGCCAAGCGTGATGGTACTATGGTCAAGACCAAGATTAAGGACTTGATGGTTTTCGAGGGTCTTGGCAAGGCTAAGGCCGAGAGAGTCGAGTGCGGCGAGATATGTGCTCTTGTAGGTATCGAGGGCTTCGAAATTGGTGATACCATCTGCGACTTCGTTAATCCCGAGGCGTTACCACCTATTGCGATAGATGAGCCTACAATGTCTATGCTATTCACAATCAACAACTCGCCATTCTTTGGCAAGGATGGCAAGTATGTCACATCGCGCCATATCAAGGAGCGCCTTGACAAGGAGCTTGAGAAGAACCTCGCGCTGCGTGTTGAGCCTGGTCAGAATGCCGATTCATTCGTAGTATATGGCCGTGGCGTCTTACACCTTTCGGTACTTATCGAAACCATGCGTCGTGAGGGCTACGAGCTTCAGGTGGGACAGCCCAAGGTTATCACAAAGGTTATTGACGGCGTCAAGTGCGAGCCTATTGAGGAGATGACTGTCGACTGCCCTGATGACTGCGCAGGCACAGTTATAGAGCTCACAACGCGCCGCAAGGGTCAGCTTGTGAATATGGAGTCGGCAAACGAGCGCACACGCCTCGAGTTTGTCATCCCATCACGAGGTATCATTGGTCTACGCTCAACGATGATTACCGCAACGGCGGGCGAGGCCATCATGACACACCGCCTCAAGGGTTTCGAGCCATGGGTTGGCGAGATGGAGAACCGCAATGTGGGAGCCATCATCGCCTCGGAGAGTGGCACGGCATACGCCTACTCTATCGACAAGCTACAAGATAGAGGCAAGTTCTTCATATCGCCTATGGAGCAGGTGTACTGCGGTCAGGTTGTTGGCGAGCACACACGCTCGAACGATATCACTGTAAATGTAACAAAGGCGAAGCAGCTCACCAACATGCGAGCATCGGGATCAGACGAGAAGACCTCGATTGCCCCACCCGTAATCTTCTCGTTGGAGGAGGCATTGGAGTATATCCGTGAGGACGAGTATGTTGAGGTTACACCCAAGGCTATACGTCTGCGCAAGATTCTCCTCTCGGAGGTAGACCGCAAGCGCGCATCGAAAGAGTAATGACTAACCAACACTAAAACGATAACACTATGAACAAGAAAATTGGTATTGCATGTGACCATGCTGCCTACGACCTCAAAGAGTTCCTCGTGGGTTACCTATCAACCAAGGGCTTCGAGGTCGAGGACTTCGGCTGTCACTCTGAGGAGTCAGTTGACTACCCAGACTTCGCACACCCACTCGCAGAGGCTATCGAGAATGGCAGTTTGGAGCGTGGCATCGGTCTTTGTGGCTCTGGCGAGGGCATCTCTATGACCTTGAACAAGCATCAGGGCATCCGCGCGGCCTTGTGCTGGATTCCCGAGATTGCAAAGCTCTCACGCGAGCACAACAACTCAAACGTATTGTGCATGCCTGCACGTTTCATCACCAACGACGAGGCTTTGGCAATGTTGGACATCTGGCTTAACACCGAGTTTGAGGGTGGCCGCCACCAGCGTCGCTTGGATAAGATGCCTATTCAGAAGTAGCGCACTATCAGTGCATATCAATAGCCCATCTGACAATAATGTTAGGTGGGTTTTTCATTGTTTCATGACCTCGCACCACTTCTTTGCAACACTAAAAACGGAGGCCAACCATTGTGGTCTGCCTCCGTTTACAGATGTCATCATCTATTTTATTCCGAGCAGTTGTCGCACTCGTCAGCCAAGAGTTGATCCGCAAGACGCTCCAACGCAGGAATATCTTGTGGTTTCATGCGCGAGGTTATTGTCACCATATCCTCGATTACCGAAATGCCCTTGCAGCTATCCAAGATATTACGCATAGCGCGACCTGCCGATGGAGCCCACGAGCCATTCTCGATGATAGCCACACGGCGGTTACAGAAATTCTTTATAGCGAGGTGATGCAAGAAGTCGTGCATTGGAGGGAAGACATCGGCATCGTATGATGCAGCAGCAACGGCTATCTTATCGTATGTAAATGCAGCCTCCACTGCCTCTGCCATATCATCGCGCGAGAGATCCATAACCACCACCTCCTTGGCGCCTTTCTCACGAAGAATCTCTGCAAACTTGCGAGCCACCTCTGCCGTATTGCCATGAATAGAGGCATAGGCAACAAGCACACCCTCTTTCTCTGCACCATACTTACTCCAAGTGTCGTACAAACCAATATAGTAACCGAGGTTCTCGGTGAGGATAGGGCCATGCAATGGGCAGATAATCTGGATGTCGAGTGCAGCGGCCTTCTTGAGAAGTGCCTGAACAGGAGCGCCATACTTACCGCAGATATTGAAGTAGTAGCGACGAGCCTCACATGCCCACTCCTCGTCGCAGCTCAACGCACCAAACTTACCGAAGCCGTCTGCCGAGAATAGCACCTTATCGAAGCTGTCGTATGTAACCATAACCTCTGGCCAGTGCACCATAGGAGCCATAGCAAAATGAAGCGTGCGGCCACCGAGTGAGAGTGTAGCGCCCTCCTTAACACCGATAGTGCGACCCTCGAAGTTGGTCTCGAAGAAGAACTGTGGGAGCATCTTTATGGCACGCTCCGAGGCAACAACCTGCATCGTTGGATACTTATCCATGGCCATAGCTATGGTACCAGCATGGTCGGGCTCAAGATGCTGAACAACGAGGTAGTCGGGAGTACGACCCTCGAGTGCCTGCTCCAAGTTTGCGAGCCACTCGTCACACTTGCGCAAATCGACGGTATCCATAACAGCCACCTTTTCGTCGAGGATAAGGTATGAGTTATACGACACACCATTGGGTACTACATACTGGCTCTCGAAGAGATCGATATCGGTATCGTCAACACCGATATACTTTATCTTATCAGTTATGTTCTTAATCATTTAGATATAGTTTTAATTGTTTTGACCACAAATATCGAAAATTTCTATGATTTTTCAAAATATATTCGTCATTTTTTATAACTTTGCCCAACAAAAATTATGACGATGAGAAAAATAACTATATTACTATCTGTTTTAGCCCTATTTTGTGGATGTTCATCGAAGAGTAACAGCGATGGCGACAAGACTATATATGTTACAATAACACCGCTCAAAGCCATCATCGAGGAGATAACATGCGGCGACTTTACGGTAGATGTTATTGTGCCCGATGGTGCAAGTCCCGAGACATACGAGCCTACTGCAAAGCAGTTAGCAAAGGTCAACGAACCTCGCCTCATATTCTCGACTGGGCTAATCACCTTTGAGCAATCCATTGTCGAGCATATAGACGATAGCGATAAAATTAAGAATCTAAGTGCTGGCATAGAGCTTATCGAGGGCAGTTGTTCACACCATCATCACGACCATCACCATGGCATTGACCCCCATATTTGGACATCACCCAAGGCCTTGTATAAGATGGTCACCACAGCACGAGATATAATCGTTAAGGAGTTCCCCGACAAAACGGAGTACGCCGAGGCAGCAGATAGGCTTCTTGAGCGAATTGAGGCACTCGACAAGTGGTGTCACGACAAGATTGCTAATAGTGAAATAAAGGCGATTATGATTTATCACCCCGCCTACACCTACTATGCTCGTGACTACGACATAGAGCAGATAGCCATCGAGCACGATGGCAAGGAGCCTACACCCAAGCAGCTCACTGAGTTAAGCGACAAGGGCAAGGCCTTGAGCATAGATGTAATATTCCATCAGCCACAATATAGCGCCGACAAAGTATCTGCCATCGCCGATGAGATTGGCGCACGCATCATCGAGACCAACCCGCTATCAAATGACATTATTGGCGAGATTGAGCGCATAACTAACATTATATGCGGCGGCAATGAGTAGTCCAAAAAGATACATAACAATCCGCAACCTTAAGGTGCGCTATGACAACCTAACCGTCCTTGAGCATGTCGACCTGGATATCTATGCCAACGACTTTATAGGCATCATTGGCCCTAATGGTGGTGGTAAGAGCACCTTGGTCAAGGCCATTATGGGCGTTCTGCCATATAGCGGCACGATAGAGTATTCACCCGATATCTGTCGAGGCGGCAAGCCCCACATAGGCTACCTACCACAGGTGTCATCCTTCGACAAGAGTTTTCCGATATCGGTTGGCGAGGTTATACTATCGGGCATGCAATCCGAACGTGGTATATTAGGGAGATACGACAAACAAGATAAGATGCGTGTTGACGAGTTACTGGAGTTAGTATCACTCAAGGAGCTCAAGGGACGCGCCATAGGTGAGTTGTCTGGAGGTCAACAGCAGCGCGTGATGCTGTGTCGTGCCATTGCGTCGAAACCCAAGCTATTGGTACTCGACGAGCCAACCAACTTTGTTGACAACCGCTTCGAGAATGAGCTATACAACATTCTACACCATCTATCAGACAAGATGGCAATAGTAATGGTATCACACGACCTTGGCACCATATCGAGTGTCGTGCGCACGATTGTATGCGTTAACCGCCATGTACATCGCCACGACTCAAACATTATCACCCCCGAGCAATTACAGAACTACAACTGCCCGATACAGATTATCAGTCACGGCAACATCCCGCACACCGTACTTGGTAGTCACGAACACTGTCCACATTGCGATAGCGAACACATATAACAAAATTACCCCAAAGGCGAGACCTCTGGGGTAATTTATATAAGTATGCTTCTCTACTGTTTAACGACAGTATTAGCCGATGGTGCGACCATATTTTTACGAAGCATAACATTCTGGGCTTTTACAGGTTTTACAGAGTCATTTTCGCTCTGTGGCACTACCCTGTTGAGCTTAATTGTCATCACAACGCCCTCGTTGGTAAATACAAGATTTTGAGCTCCACGAGCTACATTTGGAGCATGTGACGCAGGCATGAACACGGTGATGACACCGCCCTCGCCAATCTCCTTAAGACATCCAACAAGCACCTTAAACTTCATGTCTTCGAGGAGCATGCCTCCAGATTGAGCCTTGTCGCGCATGGCCTTTGCCTCTGCCAACATCTTAACTTTGTTAGCCTCTGGTATCATCGCATCATTTTCAATACGCTTGATATACTTATCATAGGCAGCAACCATCTCCTCGGTTGACTCGATGAGCATACCATGACAACTCATTAGCGAATAGTTGATATAGAGAGAGTCTCGATCATTCACGGGGCGAACATCGCTACCTGGCTTCTCAATCTTATAGTAAACAGCATCCGAGGTCTCATCCATACGATATTCACAAATACCCTCCTGTTCAGATATGCTCTTCAGCCACTTATCACTCTTCTCTCCAAGATATGTGGCAACGGATTCGGTGAGTTCTGGATTGCCCATCACCTTACGCAAGTCCATAACAGATATCTGCATTACGCTATCAATCATACTCATATCCTCAAGTTTGAACGCATCCTTCATAGCCACATCAATCCAGTGTCTATTCAGTGGCAAGTGCATGATACGCAACTGGCCTGCAACGTTCTTGGCTAACTCCATAGAGACACGCTCCATGGTAAAGACAGAGTCATATAGTATTGGGGTGGCAATTTCGAGATTAGGGTTGTCGCGCTTCATCATATTGGCACGACGCATATCCATAGCATACTTCCTATAACGCATATCACCGAATTCGCGCACATAAACAGCAGCGTTGTGCAGCTCACCACAATCTATATTCTCGGCATCTAAAACCTTGAAGAAGCTATCATAGTAGGCATCTCTATCAAAACCAGCGTCAAGGTAGAATGATTGAGCCGTTAGTGCATAGTTCATACCTATTGCGTATGATAGTGTATCGAACTCCGAATCGGGGTTATCCACAATACACTTCTCTACGGGCATAATAAAAGTATTACCATCCTTCTTATCGTTGCTATCTGATGAGCATGCAACAGATGCGACCACTGCCATCAGTGATAATGTCTTAAATACGTTTCTCATAACTATTTATTCTCGATATCAATAAGTTTCAGTTCATAGTATAACATGGTGTTAGGCTCAACACCCAAAGAGTCGCAACCCTCAGAGCCAAAGGCTAATGTAGATGGCAACCATGCCTCAATATGACCACCACGACCAACTAAACGAGCTGCCTCCTGAAGGCCCTTTGGCATATCGGTATACGACAATCGCAAGGTATCGTTACGATAGTATGTAGTATCCACCACGCGTGTAGCGTCCAATACTCTATACATGATACGCACGGTATCCCTTGAGCTTCTGGGCACACGCTTCGTATCGCCCATCTTCGCAATCTTATATGTTAGACCCGACGATGTTGCAAAGTAGTCACGATCCGTAGCACGCAACTCCTCCAAGAACTGTTTCTCGTATCGCTGCACGCGCTCGTAATTGTCATAATATTTATACTTGAGCATAGAGTAGCGCGCCTCATCATAGTTGAGTTTAGGCTCTGCCTTGTACATGTCACTTATGCCCATGCACACCATATCTATATTGAGCATCGAGTCGACACCCAGGAGCATTCTACCCAGCTCCATGCCATAGGCGTATGACATAGAGTCTATTCCGCTCTGCATGGTTGGCGCTTCAGTAGTAGTCTTGCTGTCACTTTTACAAGCTACCATACCAACGATGGTCGCGATGATAAGTAATGATAGAAGTTTTTTCATCTTTAACATATAATTGTTTGAAATCTGAGTGTCACAATACTATATTCCTCGTTAGAACGGCATGAATATGAGCTGTACAACGATATATACAGGCAGTAGCACCACCAACGAGAACTTAAGCATGTAGCCAAAGAACGATGGCATCTTGACACCCTCCTGCTCGGCGATAGCCTTGACCATGAAGTTGGGGCCATTACCGATATATGTCATCGCACCAAAGAATACTGCACCGAGTGATATTGCAGTGAGTAGAGCCTCGGAGATGCCAGCCACCTCCGCGGGACCACCAAGACCACCGGCCACCGTATGGAAGGCAAGAGCCGTGGGTGCATTATCAAGGAACGACGATAGGCCACCTGTCAAGTAGTAGAACTGCCAAGACTCTGTGAGACCAAGATCTGTGGCATGCGCATTGAGATACATCATCGCAGGAGTCATCGTAACGAAGATACCCACAAAGAGAATTGCCACCTCGATGATTGGTGCCCACGAGAAGTTATTTGCCTGGCGTATAGTGCGCTTGGTGGTAACAAGCGACAAAACGATGATGATGGCAAGAGCTATCTCGCGCAAGTATTTGACATAGAATGGCGCATCATGCTCACCCATTGCAGGAATATGAGCACGGTATTCCCCGCTTTCGGCAACAATGGTGAAATCCGTTTCGCCGTCGTGCTCAGCGATATCCTTTGCTGTAATATCCGCAGAAGCATCTTCAACAGCATAGTATACCACATTATAGTCCGGA
>JAFVSV010000019.1 GCA_017503575.1 Alistipes sp.
CCAACGCCCAACGCCATATCGAGCGTAATGGAGCCCGATGGGATTACCGGAACATCCGTCACAGCGTCATTCGACATGCGCATGATTGAGCCCTTGCCAAAGTCCTTCTCAATCTTGTCCATAACAGCCGATAGCACCTTTAGCTTGTCGGCATTTACCTGTACTTTCTCTGCCATAATATATATCGTTTATTTGTTATCCAATAGTTTGACAATCTGCGCGTAAGACTCCTTGGTATCAACCTTCTCGATGATATGTGTCACGCGAGCCTCGGCGTCGAGGAGTAGTGTCGTGCGCACGATGCCCATATACTCTCTGCCATACATCTTCTTCATGCGCCATACGCCCACCGCCTCGGAAAGCGTGTGGTCAACATCCGCGAGGAGTGTGAAGTTAAGCTCGTGCTTCGCGCAGAAGTTCTGATGTGAGCGTACCGAGTCGGGGCTGACACCTATAATCTTATAGCCGCGTCGTGCCAGCTCCTCCCGACCATCGCGCAGGCTCTTCGCCTCGAGCGTACATCCCGAGGTGTTATCCTTGGGATAGAAGTATAGCACTGTGGGGCTACCCTTGAGGTCGGCGAGTGTGAACGCTGCGCCCTTATCCGTAATTGTCGAAAACTCGGGGACTTGCTCCCCTATCTTTATATTTAACATAAGCTCTATATTATCGTTATTAACTTTTCAAAATCAATCTCAAAGTTACACTATTTTTCTTAAACTTGGATATAAGTCATACGATTTTTTATTTATACCGCTATAAGCTTCATCTATCCAACACGCAGAATTGTCACCTGACTACGAAATGCCGCAGGCGTTGTGTTCAACTTTGCGCGACATATAGGACAACGTATGGCACACTCGGTATCAATGTGCAAGGCGAACTCCTCGTCACCATGCTGCGCACTGCGCCTATCAAGCCATGTTGTATACTCGCTGTGCGAGCCACAGTGCTTGCAATCTATATTATATACAAGGTCCATTGCCATAATAGTGGTGTTTTACTCTTGTTTCTGGTGCAAAGTAACTACACTATTTTGACAACTTGCGTCAATTAGCAAAGAGCTGTGAGAAATATTTGTGGGTGATGCCCGCAGAGAGGCTCTATTCTCTCTATGTTGTCTCTGCTGATGCCCTACAACAACAAAAAAGGCGGAAACCATTGTGATTTCCGCCCTTAATACCTTATTATATATATGCTCGATTACTCCTCAATCTGAGCCTCCTCGTTAACAGCAGCAACAACCTCGTCAACAACGTTCTGAGCCTCCTCGTTAGCAGCAGCAACAACCTCGTCAACAACGTTCTGAGCCTCGGTAGAAACCTCTGGTTCAACAGCAGGAGTTGTCTCAATATCAGCAGCTGAATCAACATTCGTAGGCATCTCACCCTCAACAGGCTGCAACTCGATAGTCTGGTCAACGTCATTGTCATCAACAACGACGCTACCCTCGCCAACGAACTCCGCTGCATCGTCAGCAGGCTCAATAGCACCCTTAGCTGCGTTTATAGCCGCATCGTTAGTCTCGTTATGACCAGCTGCAGCAACCTTTGGATTTGAGGTTGTAGCGAGCAAGCTGAAGAACACCACTGCAGCGACCATCGCCCAAGTAAACTTCTCAAGGAAATCTGTGGTCTGACGAACACCCATTGTCTGGTTAGCAGCACCAAAGTTAGCAGCCATACCGCTCTTGGGGCTCTGTACCAATACTGCAAGTATAAGCAAGATACTTGCAACGCAAATCATGATAATGCAAAAAATATACATAGTTTATAAATTTAATTATTTCTTAATATTATTTAGCCATTCTACCGCTTATTTCCTCAATAAGTCCTGCAAAGTAAACACTTTTTTTGGAATTTACCAAACTTAATTTACGATATATTGCGATTGCCTCCTCATATAACCCCTGATTTAGGTATATTTCTGCCAATTCCTCGCTCACCATATCGTCATCCTCCTCAATATTTCGTGCCGACATATCCTCGGCATCGCCCTCCTCTGCAACAATTCGTTGCGCCCCGCGATGGAGGAATATATCTATTAGGTCGTCCGACGACCTATGCGTGAGTTTCGCAACATCAATGGTTTGATGTGCCACCGCACCCAACGGATGGATGAGTGCCACGAGGCGCGATGTAGGCGCCACGCTATCAACGCCATTAGCCCTCACCAAAGCGAGGTGCGCACCACCCCACCATGGGTAGCGCTCGACAGCCTGCTCGGCATCTTTTAGACTCAAGTACTCCATACTAAACTACTACCAGTTACCAGCTGCCGCCATATAAATATCGTTAACGAGTATTTCGACAATCTCCTCGATAAGTTGATCCTGAACATCGACAAGAAGCTGCGACGCATCGTAGTCGGCATACGCCGAGAAGGTCTTATTGTTGAACGACAATGTCTGGTCAACGGCGTTCTGGAAGTTAACACGCACGGTGATGGTGAGTCGGTTTTGCAGTGCATAGTCGCCACTCGACACCGACGCCGTGGTAGAGGTGTAGTTCGTAATCTCGCCCTCGAAGGCGAAATCGCCACCCTCCTCGACCTGCTGGAGGCGTGTCTGTCGCGAGAACTTATCGCGCAAGCCCTCCGTGAGGACATTACTGAGCGTAGGCGCCACCATGGGTGCGTTATTAGGGAAGTATGCCACCGAGAAGGTCTTTGCCTCTGGAGGGATAGAGCCTCCCGAGAGGTTATATGTAACCTTGTAGCCGCAGCTACCAAGCAACATCGTCGTGGCAACCGCCACCATTAATAAATATGTAAGTCGTCTCATAGTCGTCATCTATTACTCTTCGTCGATGCCCAACGCCTTCATGCGGCGATATAGCGTACGCTCCGAGATGTAGAGCTCACGCGCAGCATCCTTACGTCGAAAGTTATTATTACGCAACGCACGCATTATCTGTGCTCGCTGCGCATCCTCCTTGGAGCGCTCACGAGGCTGCTCATCGTCGATAAACTCAACAGTCTCGCTACCCTCAAAGCGGTGCGACGGGGTGTGTGGTGCCTCGGGCAGAAGACCCACAACATCGTGATGAGGTGCGGGTGTAGTCATCGGCTCACGCTCCTCGCCAGCCATGGCACGACTCATCATACGCTTAAGCTCGTTGATGTCGTTACGCATGTCGAAGAGAATCTTATACAGCAGCTCGCGCTCGGTATTCATGTCATCATACTCGCCATGCGCACCACCACCCATCATGGGCTGTGTGGTATACGCCTCGTTTGGCAGATAGCGACGTAGTATGTCGGCAGTGATATCACGACTCTGCTCGACAGCAGATATCTGCTCCGCCACATTCTTGAGCTGGCGGATGTTACCTCGCCAATGGTAACTCTCGAGGAGTCGGCGTGCGCCCTCATCCAAGGTTATGGCGGGCATGCGGTACTGCGTAGCCACATCACTGGCAAACTTACGAAAGAGGATATATATATCGCCCTGGCGCTCGCGCAACGGAGGCACGGCGATAGGCACGGTATTTAGTCGATAGTATAGGTCCTCCCTAAAACGCCCCTCGGCGATGGCGCGCATGAGGTCGTTGTTGGTAGCCGCCACGACACGCACATTTGTCTTCTGCACCTTGGTTGAGCCCACACGCATGAACTCGCCCGTCTGTAACACACGCAACAGGCGCACCTGCGTAGAGATGGGCAACTCGCCAACCTCATCGAGGAATATGGTGCCACCATCAGCCTCCTCGAAGTAGCCCTTGCGGCTATCTATGGCTCCCGTGAACGAGCCCTTCTCGTGACCAAAGAGCTCCGAGTCGATGGTACCCTCGGGTATAGCGCCACAGTTGACGGGGATGTATTTATTATGCTTACGCGCTGAGAAGTCGTGGATAATCTTGGGGAAGAACTCCTTACCCACACCACTCTCACCAGTGACCAACACCGAGAGGTCGGTGGGAGCCACACGAATAGCCACCTCAAGGGCGTTGTTTAGCGCTTCGGTATTACCTATAATGCCGAAACGCTGCTTTACTGAAAGTAACTCGTTTGCGGTCATATTGTTTGGTCTTCTTTATCTATATCTATGTCGACGACCTCGGGGCTGCTATTGTCCACCATCGTCATCGTGTCTACTGTTATGATTGTATCCTGGGGGATAATACTCTCGGTTGGTGTCTCAATATCAACCACCCTCTTCGGCTTCTCATCATCCGACATGAAGTACCACACAAGCCCAACAACAACGACCATGAGTGCTATGGCTATTAACAGGAGGCGACGACGACTCTTCATCTTTGCTCCTCGCTCTTTACGGTAGTAGTCATCATCGTGCCCTTTATCCTTCTTATTCTGATACTTCAGTCCGCGCAAGTATGACTCTGGTTTGGTGATATTCACACCCTCGTCAGTAGCTCGAGACGCAGTTCTCTTTGTACGAGTTCTCGCCGCATCACCGCTCTTGGTTGCCGCATCAGTATCGGCAACACCCTTGGCAAGTCGCATCTGACGCTTAACCTCATTGAGATATTCAAAGGGCGGCTTGATATTACCGCCTGTAGTTATTGGCTCGCGATGCTGCTTGAAGAGGATATTGTTATTCACGCCGGCGTAAAAGAGACCAAAGTTCTCAATCACATAGCTACCATTGGTGTTAACACCATGGCGCACCTCGAATACAAGTCGGTCGATAGAGCCTTGAGCCTCAAGCTCACTCATGCCGTATGCCATAAGCAACGACCGTAGCGTAGTATTATCGCCACGCATTAACTCCGAGAACACTATTCGACCATCATCCGCCTTTACGATAAATACACCAAGCTTGGGCACAACAATACGTTTATTGTGCTTCAGATACTCGATGATTATGTTCGTAATAAGCTTCACCTATGTTTAAGTAAATATAACGCGCAAAGATACAAAACAATTCACAAACAACAATCCACATTCGCAAATATTTTGCATCAATGCGCCCATAAAGAGAGTATATCGCACCATCAGACATATAATTATTTGCCATACGTGCGTTAAACAATTGAGAGACACATAGTCCAAATGAGGAGCTGGCGTATTGATAAAACTTGAATTATTTAGTTTTTTGAAAAAATTTAGCAAGATATTTTGGCGGTTTGAAAAAAAAGCATTAATTTAGTATCGCAAAAAGGAAATTAATATTAATCTTAATATTCGTAAAGTTATGATTATTACATTTAACGAGTTGCGCCGCATTAAGGATAAGTTGCCCAGTGGCAGCTCGCAGCGCATTGCAGATGAGTTGGGAATTGACGTAGAGACAGTACGCAACTATTTTGGCGGCAAGCACTTTGAAGCAAAGGCTGGTGCGGGCATTCATATCGAGCAGGGTCCTGATGGCGGTGTTGTAACTCTTGATGACACAACCATATTTGACGCAGCGATGCGTATCCTCAACGAGCAAAAATAGCGAAGAGGTTTTATTACACACACAAAGCAAGACAACGAGGCTGATAGGAGCAACAACCCTTCAGCCTCGTATTGTTTTGGGATATGAAGAGTTCGGGCGTGCTAACGCCTTTTTTTCGGGCGGGAGCAGAGCCCCCTTAATTTAACAAGCGAAGCGCTCGGACAAGAGCGTTAACCCAAGGTCACTTACTATTTGGGATGTGCGGAGAATGCCCCTTATCACAGCAAATCAATTTTTGATTAGAAGGCTGCAGATGTGGTGCATCGCAAAAGAAGAGGCCTCGGGATAGTACACGAAGTACAGCCTGCGACTTAACTCCTGACCTAATTTGTTGTCAGAAGGTAGTAGATGCAACGCTCGGCAAAAAAGATGCGGATGGGCTGTACTTGGCGTACTGCTCAATCGCATCTATTTTTTGTTAGCGGCAGCAGATGCTGCCTTATCACAACTAATTTGTTGTCAGAAGGTAGTAGATGCAACGCTCGGCAAAAAAAATGCGGATAGGCTGTACTATTACGTACTGCCTATTCGCATTTATTTTTGTTAGCGGCAGCAGATGCTGCCTTATCACAACAAATCAATTTTTGATTAGAAGGCTGCAGATGTGGTGCATCGCAAAAGAAGAGGCCTCGGGATAGTACACGAAGTACAGCCCGAGGTCACTTACTTTCTGGGATGTGCCGCAGATGCGGTCATATAATCAAAAATTACTTGGAGGTCATTATTTTAAGTATCATCGCATCAGTATGCGTCATCGCATCACGACCGATGTCGGTAAGGTTGCGTATTGAGCGGTCTACATCGTCGTCGATGATGCCCTCAACAGACTTAACACAACGGTTGCTCATCGCCATAAGTGCAGAGACAACAGCCGTAGATACGCCTGATGCGCACTTCATGGCACACGAGGGCTTTGCGCCATCACATATCATACCTGTGAGGTTGGCAATCATATTCTTAACAGCCACAGTAACCTCCTCATAGCCACCGCCCATAAGGTAGGTGATACCACACGATGAGCCTGTCGCTGCAACCACGCAGCCACATAATGCCGATAGGCGGCCGAGGCTCTGCTTGATATATATCACGGTGAGGTGGCTGAGAATAAGAGCACGCACCATCTGCTCGTCCGAGGCCTTTGCCTGCTCGGCATATACCACAACGGGAACTGTCGAGGTGAGGCCCTGATTACCACTACCCGAGTTACTCATAACGGGTATCATGGCGCCTGCCATACGCGCATCGCACGCTGCAGTGGTCATGCCCACAATCTGGCAATGTAGCGTGTCGCCCATGATGTTACGCTCCGACTCCGAGCGGAAGAGACGACCTATGGCGTGGCCATAGTTACCCTTGAGCGACTCGTATGCAGCGTTCATATTTAGGCGGCGTGCCTCGAGGATAAACTGTAACTCGTCGAGAGGCGCTGTCATGGCAAAGTCCCACACCTTGCGCAGGGTGAGCACGGGGTCGGTATCTGTTGCTGTGGCTGCCGCGCCCTCGGTCTGTGCACCGCCATCGAGCGACATAAGCACCTCGCCGTTGCGCGACACATGTACGAAGCGAGTATGACCACCCGAGATTATCGCCACGGCACGATCATCACCTGCCGACACCTCTATTTCTATGTATAGCTTCTCGGTGATATTCTCCTTGAGCGACACAGCGATACGCTTCTCGTCAATCATGCGACATCCCTCCTTAACAGCCTCGGCATCACCATCCTTGAGCACCTCGAGTTCATACTCCGATTTACCGACAATAGCGCCGAGCGCCATGGCGATAGGGAGACCCGTCATGCCTGTGCCTGGGATACCCACACCCATAGCGTTCTTAAGTACGTTGGCACTCAAGCGCGCCTCGATACGCTCGGGGCGACGACCTAACGCCTCGGTAGCCTTGGCGACACACAATGCAACAGCAATAGGCTCGGTACAGCCTATGGCTGGGATAATCTCGCGATTCATGAGGGCGATAATCTCCTTACGCTCCTCGGCGGTAAATGGACAGTTCATAAATTAAGATATCTTCTGTTAGTTAATTTCATTTTGTAGGTCGGTGCAACTTTTCAGGTTGCGATAAACAATCGTACGAAGATACAAAAAATATATCAAACGACAAAACATTAGAGCGCTTTTTAATATTTTTTGCAGAACATCCCCCAAGATGCGCTCTATTTGCGTCATCTCGATTGGCGTTCTGAAAAAAATTATCACACTTTTTATTTTGAAACATTCGATAATTTGTGCTATATTTGTAGTCTAATAGAGATATAATATAACCAAATAAATAGAGTTACTATGGCAGGAAAAGTTCCAACACCCCACATTGGGGCACAATATGGCGAGATTGCAGATAAGGTGATTATGGCAGGCGACCCCTTGCGAGCCAAGTTCATGGCCGAGAACTTCTTGGAGAACCCCGTGCAGTACAACAACGTGCGCGGCATGCTCGGCTTCACTGGCACATATAAGGGCAAGCGCGTATCAGTTCAAGGTCATGGCATGGGCATCCCATCTATTGGCATCTACACCTACGAGCTCTTCAACTTCTACGATGTGCAGCGCATCATACGTTGCGGCTCAGCAGGCGCCTTCGACCCATCGCTAAACCTCGGTGACGTGGTATTCGGCATGGGCTCGTGCACCGACTCTAACTATGGTGCACAGTTCAACCTTCCTGGCACCTTCGCACCTATCGCCGACTTCGACCTTTTGCGTGCAGCAGCAGCCAAGGCCGAGGAGCTTGGCATAAGCTACCGCGCGGGCAACATCCTCGCCAGCGATGTATTCTACGGTGACGATGCCGAGAGCTGGAAGCAGTGGCAGAAGATGGGCGTATTGGCAGTCGAGATGGAGGCTACCGCCCTCTATATGAATGCGGCACGCGCAGGCAAGAGCGCGCTCTGCATCTGCACCATTTCCGACTCGCTCGTACACCACACAGCTTGCTCTGCCGAGGAGCGCCAGACATCGTTTACCAACATGATGAAGATTGCCTTCGACATCATATAGTCGACGGCCGTATACTCCTCACTCATTGGGCTGAATGGGATGCACCATCCAGCCCAATCTTGTAGTTAGCACCACACATCAATAACCATTAACCACTCATCAACATGCAGTTACTATCGACACCCATAGATACCATTCCACAGATTGTAGCTCGTCAACGCGCCCTCTTCGCTACACATAGAACACTCCCCGTGGAGTATCGTTTGGCAATGCTGCGCAGACTCCGCAAGGCAATAACCGAGAACGAAGCAGCCCTCTGTGAGGCTCTACGCATCGACCTCAATAAGAGCTACGAGGAGGCATACCTGACGGAGATAAGCATCGTGCTGGGCGAGATAGATAACTTCCTCAAAAACCTAAAGCACTGGTGTGCTCCCTCGAAGCGCAAGACACCCCTCAAGCTCTTCCCCTCGAAGAGCTACATCAAGACCGAGCCATTGGGCGTGGCACTTATCATCGCGCCTTGGAACTACCCCGTGCAGCTACTTCTGAACCCATTGGTGGGGGCTATCGGCGCAGGATGCACAGCCATACTGAAGCCATCGCCCTACGTTCCAAATGTAGCTACCGTGCTCGAGCGCATCATAAAAGAGAGCTTCGACGACAGCTACATAGCCGTCGTTCAGGGCAACCGTGAGGTAAACACCGCCCTACTGCGCGAGCGCTACGATATCATCTTCTTCACGGGCTCACCCGAGCTGGGACGCGTCGTGATGCGTGCAGCAGCCGAGAACCTAACACCCGTAATCTTGGAGTTAGGCGGCAAGAGTCCCGTAATTGTTGACCGTAGCGCCGATATCAAGAGGGCAGCAAAACGGATTGCGTGGGGCAAGACGCTCAACGCAGGACAGACATGTATAGCCCCCGACTTTCTACTTATAGACCGCGAGGTCAAGGAGCAGTTCGTCGAGGCTTACAAGAGGGCTCTATACGAGTTACACGGCGAGGATGCAAGCCTAAGCAAACACTATGTTCGTATGGTCTCTGATAGAGCCTTTCAGCGCGTATCGGGGTATCTCACCGATGGACGCATTCGCTGTGGCGGCACTACAAAGGCCGAGGAGCGATATATAGAGCCTACGCTACTGGACAATGTGGCTACAGATAGCGCCGTAATGCGAGAGGAGATATTTGGCCCCGTGCTGCCTATGATTGAGATAGATAGCATTGACGAGGCCATCGACTTTATTCGTCAGCGCGAGAAGCCATTGGCGCTATATGTATTTGCCGAGAAGCGCAAGGCCGAACGCGTCATTGAACTCACCTCGTCGGGTGGCGCATGCATTGGCGATGTAATCATGCACATTGCCAACGAGCATCTACCCTTTGGCGGTGTGGGCAACTCGGGCATGGGACGCTACCACAGCCGCGACTCGCTATACTCGTTCTCGCATCGCCGCGCGGTACTAAAGACCTCAACGCGTATAGACCTACCATTTAGGTATATGCCCTACCGCTGGTTTAAGCGCATCAAACGTCTACTCTAACCAACGGCGCTGATATTGGATGATTAGGAAGTTTAGCTCATAGACTTCCTAATCTTTTATGCAGGCAACGCCCATCCATCATTAATCTCTCCACTTTCACCATATCCTCGACCCTCCCTCGACCGATAATCGTAAGGCGCTCAAATCGCCTAAAAAGGGGCATTATGGCGATGATTCCGAAAAAAGAGTGGTCGTCGCCATATTTTTTCAAGCGCAAAAGTTGCTCAAATCGAAAATATGACGTAAATTTGCGCACCTATATATAAATATATAGGAGTGAACAAGGAGACAAAAGAACAAATAATAATATAAAAAACGATGACAGAAGCAGAAAACACAACAGGGTTAACAGGGCGCATAGTCCAGGTTAACCTCGAAGAGCAGATGAAGTCGGCATATATCGACTACTCGATGTCGGTAATCGTGTCGCGAGCACTGCCCGATGTGCGCGATGGACTCAAGCCCGTGCACCGTCGTATTTTGTATGATATGTCTGCCGAGTTGAACCTAACATCGGATAAGCCTACGCGTAAGAGTGCGCGTATCGTCGGTGATGTACTCGGTAAGTTCCACCCACATGGCGACAGTTCGGTATACGAGGCTATGGTGCGTATGGCACAGAGCTGGTCTATGCGCTACCCACTTGTTGAGGGTCAGGGTAACTTCGGTTCGATGGATGGTGACTCGCCTGCGGCAATGCGTTACACCGAGGCACGCATGCAGAAGATTACTGACGAGGTGATGGCCGACATCGAGAAGGAGACTATCGACTGGGGGCTCAACTTCGACGATACACTCAAGGAGCCAACAGTACTCCCTACGCGTATACCACTTCTTCTTGTAAATGGTGCAAGCGGTATCGCAGTAGGTATGGCTACCAACATGGCACCACACAACCTATCGGAGGTTATCGACGCCTGCACAGCATACATCGACAACCCAGAGTGCGAGTGCGAGGAGCTTCTAAACTATGTCAAGGGTCCTGACTTCCCCACAGGCGCCATCATATATGGCTACGAGGGCGTTAAGGAGGCGTTGCTAACGGGTCGTGGTCGCGTAGTTATGCGCGCCAAGACCGAGATTGAGCATACGGCATCGGGGCGTGAGTGCATCGTAATCACCGAGATACCATACATGGTCAACAAGGCCGAGATGATTAAGAAGATTGCCGACCTTATCAACGAGAAGAAGATAGAGGGTATCTCTTACATCAACGACGAGTCTGACCGTCAGGGTATGCGTATTGTCATCATCCTCAAGCAGGATGCCGTGGCAAGCGTAGTGCTCAACACCTTGTATAAGAATACGCCACTGCAGTCATCATTTGCAGTAAACAACATCGCCTTGGTGAATGGTCGTCCACAGTTGCTCAACCTCAAGGATCTCATCCGCCACTTCGTAGACCACCGCCACGATGTTATCGTACGCCGCTCACGCTTCGACTTGCAGAAGGCCGAGGAGCGTCTACACATCGTAAACGGTCTGCTAATAGCGCAGGACAACATCGACGAGGTGGTACACATCATCCGCTCGTCGAAGACTACCGAGGAGGCACGCGCACGCCTTCAGGAGCGCTTCGGTCTCTCGGAGTTGCAAACAGCAGCCATCCTCGAGATGCGTCTACGCCAGCTAACAGGTCTTCAGCGCGAGCAGCTCGAGCAGGAGCAGGCCGAGTTGATGAAGACCATCGACTACCTCAAGGCTGTACTTGCTAACGTCGACATGCAGATGCAGATTATCAAGGATGAGCTTCTCGAAATCAAGGAGAAGTATGGCGATGAGCGTCGCTCGGAGATAGTATACTCTTCGGAGGAGTTCAACCCCGAGGACTTCTATGCCGATGACGACATGGTTATCACCATTTCGCACATGGGCTACATCAAGCGTACGCCACTTGCCGAGTACCGCACACAGAACCGTGGCGGCGTAGGTGCCAAGGGTAGCGCAACACGCGACGAGGACTTCATCGAGCACATCTACGTTGCGTCGATGCACAACACGATGATGTTCTTCACGGAGATGGGTCGTTGCTACTGGCTCAAGGTATACCAGATACCCGAGGGTACACGCGCATCAAAGGGTCGCGCCATACAGAATGTCATCCAGATTGAGCCTGGCGACAAGGTGCGTGCATATATCAACGTCAAGAACCTCAACGACAAGGAGTTCGTCGAGAATAACTACCTCGTGATGTGTACCAAGCGTGGTATCATCAAGAAGACGACACTCGAGGATTATTCGCGTCCACGTACTAACGGCGTCAAGGCAATCGTTATTAGAGAGGGAGACCAGCTATTGGAGGTTAAGCTCACGAGCGGCAATGCCGAGATTATGATTGCTGCACGCGAGGGTCGCGCCATCCGCTTCAACGAGTCTACCGTTCGTCCTATGGGTCGTGTTAGCTCGGGTGTTAGGGCTATCTCTATCGAGGACGACAACGAGGTTATCGTCATGATAGCCATCGAGCCCGACTCGAAGGAGGATGTTCTCGTCCTCTCGGAGAATGGCTACGGCAAGCGTACCGACCTCGAGGAGTACCGCATAACAAACCGTGGCGGTAAGGGTGTCAAGACTATCAACGTCACCGAGAAGACAGGTCAGCTGATATCTATCCAGGCCGTAACCGATGATAACGACCTTATGATTATCAACCGCTCGGGTCTTACCATCCGCACCTCAGCCGACCAGATACGCATTGCGGGTCGTGCCACACAGGGTGTTAAGGTCATCAACCTCCGCGATGGTGACTCAATAGCCTCTGTTACGGCTGTACCCAAGACCGAAGAGGAGGAGGTAGATAGCTCAGTGATTGTTACCGACGGTGAGGCAGCAACAAGCGACGCTGAGACTACTGCGGACAGCACTCAGCGCGAAGAGTAGATATTGATTACAACAAAAAGTTAAACTAATAGAGTTATGAAGAAGGTTTTATTTATGGCTGTAGCGTTGCTCACCTTTGCAGCAACAACAGCAAGTGCACAGCGTGTAAATACCGCTGCTGAGCTTAAGAAGCTCGAGAAGGCCGATGCAGGCATCGCCGACCCAAAGAAGAACACCAAGGCTGCTACATGGACAGCTGCAGGTACTGCTTACACCAACGCCTTTGTAGCCCCCACCAAGGAGCTTAGCCAGGGCGTACCCGAGCAGGTGCTTATGATGAACGTAGGTCAGCCAGAGGATGCTTTCTACGGTGAGTTCGCTGGTCAGCAGGCCGTAGTATACAGCTACGAGTATGTTGACGTATACGTTATCAACGGCATGATCCAGGGCTGGAACCAGAAGAAGGCCGTACGCGACAACCTCGCTATCGACGCTATCGAGATGTTCGAGAAGGCTTATGCTATGGATGCCAAGCAGGAGTCGAAGATTGTTATAGGTGCAAGCACCCTTGCTAACAGCCTTATGGAGCAGGGTAACGCTTTGAATATGATGGGTCGCACTGCCGAGGCTGCCGAGGCTTTCGAGCTCGCATATCGTGCACAGAGCATCGTACCATCACTCAACGCTGATGCCAACTGCCTCTACAATGCTGGTATGCTCTATGCTATCTCTGCATCATCAGCTACTGGTGACAATGCTTTAGCATGGTTCAAGAAGTGCGAGGAGTTGCTTAACAAGGCTCTTGTGAATGGCTACGCCGATGAGAATGGTAACATCTACTACTACCTCTTCCACAGCTACTATGCACAGAAGGATGCTGACCGTGACCTCTACCTTGGCAAGGCTAAGGAGGCGTTGCTCACAGGTATCAAGCTCTTCCCAAAGAACACCATCATCCTCGACGGTCTTATGTCATTCTACACTGCTGAGGTGGGTGTAGGCGATCCAGCAGAGCTCATTACTCTTGTTGAGTCATCACTCAAGGATGATCCTACAAACTACGACTTGTGGTTTGGCCGTGGCCGTGTATTCTTCGCCCTTAAGAACTACGACGAGTGCATCACATCGTTCAAGAAGTGTGCAGAGTTGCGCCCAACAGAGTTTGAGCCATACTACTATGTTGGCTCATTCATCATCGAGAAGGCTAACGCTGCCATCGAGGCATTGAATAACAATACCGAGATTGGCTACGAGCAGTATGGTGAGGAGAACGCAAAGATCAACCTTATCTACGCTGAGGCTATTCCATGGTTGGAGAAGGCTCATGAGTTCAACCCAGCAGATGTTGCAACCATCGAGTACCTCAACTCTCTCTGCTACCGTCTCCGCGAGATGGACGGCATGATGGACAAGTACAACAAGTATCACGAGTTGTTCATGCAGACTCGCTAATATAGCGTAGTCGTCCAGTATAGGTATGGGGCTCAATCGGGTCCCATACTTTTTTTTGTGACTGATGATAGATATCAATCCCACAAAGCCTCTATATATGCAGAAGAGCCCAAGAGGAGGCTACTTCATGGAAGACTAAGAACAATAATAACTATAAATAACGTAGAAACCATGAAACGATTTTTTCTATTTTCAGCATTTGTTGCTCTTATGAGCGTCGCACTACTCAACACATCGTGCGTAGAGGAAGAGGCAGAGTTCAACATCGTAGGCAAATGGGTGATGACTGTTGACTATAACACCAAGAGGGCATACGATATCCGCGAGGACGGCACATGTAAATCTACGCCTATGGAGGATGATATGCCTGGCGATAGTGTTATGCTGACATGGAGCTATTCTGAATCGGACAACATCCTCAAATTCATGAATAGCCAGGGTGAAGTTGTAGAACACTACATGGTCTTCGATATCTCAAAAAATTCCAAGGAGTGCAAATGGATGGACCAGATATCTGCCAAAAGGCCTGCATACGAAGTAGACAAGAAGTAAGACAAATAGTTGATTAAACAGCAGAGAGCACTGTCATATACAGCGTTCTCTGCTGTTTCTGGCAGCTCCCACAATTAATAACGCCATCTATCATCTTACATCTTTGCTCATTCATCTTTTTTCTCATATCTTTGTGTTAGGTTAAACACACAAACAAGATAAATGTCTATGAGAAGATTACTACCACTCGTTGTCGTATCTCTACTTATGGCTATTGGCTGCGAGCCCGATACACCCGAGCAGGATATACCCAACGACCCTATCGAAAACCCCGACGATAACCCGACGCCAGAGCCAGAACCAGAGCCAGAACCAGAGCCCACACCCGATGATGCTATTTCGACACTCGAGGGTGACCTCTTATTAGACTTCAACACCGAGTGCTCAATGTGCTATGCTGATTGCTTTGGCGACTACTATAAGACAGGCCTATATATGTGGGGCTTCTACTTCCAGAACTACACCACCAAGGAGCAACTCTACATCGAGGTGATGCACCCCGACCAGCTATACGAGGTACCGCAGTCGGAGTTCACGGCATCGGACAATATCTACCGCGAATATGCTCTGCTTAAGGGCACATACGACTTTGAGGGCTATCAGGCATACTCGTGGTACACATCGTTGGCGACATCGGAGCACGATGCACATATAGCGCCTATCGTCGAGGGTACGATGTCCATTCGTCTTATCGAGGAGACAGGCAACCACGAGGTGAAGTTCGACCTTAAGGATGATGCGGGCAATGCCATCACGGGCGTCTACTCACATCGCGTAGTACTCGAGGACTTCCGCATATAGAAGTTTGAATAAATTATTAGAGGCTGACTAATCTCATTAATAGGATTTAGTCAGCCTCTACAATTAAAAGGGCGAAATAATTACTTGCGTGCAACAGTGAAAGTAATTCCCTTTACATCATTTATAAATCTATCTGCCTCGTCACTCTGGTTGTCATGTCTGAAAATAAATTTCACAGTCTCCTTCAACTTGTCGCCAGCCTTACAGCCACCCTTGCCTATACATACCGTAGATTTCAAGGTAAAGCCATCTGCATCAACAGCGTTGGCATTAAACCACACACCCTCTTCGGGGGTCTTATTACATGTAATCTGAACAGTTGCCGAAACTTCTGTTCTTTCGCGATCCGAATTATACTCTTTAACGAACTTGAGGTCCTGCTCTGGAATTGTTAGATAATCCTCAACAGTCTGAGCCTCAATCTTTGGACCAGATGTCTCAGCCTTCTTCTCATCACCGCCGCCGCAAGCTACTAACAACAAGCCTGCCGCCATAAAATAGAATAACTTCTTCATAATGTTTTTAAGTTTACGAGGTTCAATAATATTAATTAACTTATTATCTCTGATATCAGCCTGAACCCCATTAGGCTACTACCATTGAACATTTGGCATTAACAACTGGTATGTGCTTTAGGTATAAAACGAAAAAAGCGCAGACCATTAACTTGATCTCCGCTGATAGGCCCTAGGAAAGCCTTGGTAAGAAAAAAAGCAATAGCCCGCGCATAGCATTGCACTACCTTACATATAGGTATGCAATACCGCCACCGGAATCTGTCTTCTCCTACCGTATATGAATTTCCTAGGTTCATCAGCGAGAAGGACAAACACCACAAGTGTTTACCGAATATTTTCACAAATATAGTAAAAATTATCGAATTACACTATTTATGTAGCAATTTTTGGGCTATTGCTTGCGCAAAGTTATAAAAAAGATAGAGACGACCGACACCTAATCTATTGTCTTTTATTGTCTTGTTGCTCTTCGGCAGAGTAATCACGATAAGGGAGATCGTTCTCAAGAAGCGATAAATAGAAGAGGCGCTCGGCGCCATCAAGACTTAAGGTGCTCGGCGACAAAACGCTATGCTCCGTTAATCTCACATAGTAGTGGTGCTTGAGATATTCGTAACGAGCACTTAACTCTATGCGCTCGTCATCACTACCCACCCTACTCATCAAAACAGTTGCGAGCGAATCACTTTGACGCCAAAAGGTCTGGAAATATGGAGTATCAAACTCGCGATACTTCGTCACAGAGATGCTATCTACGGCAGTTTGATATATCTGCTCCATTTCGTCCTCAAGGCAAGACAACATCGTATCTGCGCCACTGCTATTTGTCTCCGACTGCTTCGTCACAGACGTTGTCGCGTACAATATATATATGAGTATAATCGCCACCACTACTGCAATCGTAGCGACCAAGCGCATAGGTCGTCGGCGCCATGCTTGACGCAGTGCATCGACACAGGCGTAACGTCGACTGGGGCGGTCGCTCGCAGCTCGTCGCGATACACGAGAGTGACCAAACATCTCTGTCATAATCACGCCCAATGAGTAGATATCGCTACGGGCATCAACATTCTTACGGTTGCGCAACTCAGGCGAGGCATAGCGAGGTGTACAGCCCAGTGTACGCATGGCATACTCGGCATCGCTATCTGCAAGGCCAAAATCAATTAGTTTAAGTGTATCAGAGGCGTTTGAGATAAGTATATTATCGGGTTTAAGATCGTTATGCACGACACCCCTTCTATGCAGATACTCAACAGCCGAGAGTAACTCACCAAAGATACGTCGACGCTCCTTAATGTTTGGGGACTCTGCAAGGTAATCACTCAGCGTGCGACCATCGACAAACTCCATGACCATCGCCACACCATAGGGTTCGATACTCTCCAGCGCATAGATGTGTACGATATGCGGATGCTCTATGCTACACGCAAGCTCATACTCACGACGAATGAGGCGCTCCTGCCACACCGACTTGTCTTTTGTTGTCTTTACAAGAAAGCGTTTCCCCGATTTGACAGCGATATATAGCGAGGCATAAGCGGTGGTTTTCAACAACTTGAAATCGCAGAAACCACTCTTCGGCTCATCGCATCGCTCGACATCATTAAATATATCGCTCTCAACAGTCATCGAAACATTTTTGTATGTCAAAGATAATCATTATTTTTGTAAAACAATGAGCATACAGAGAGAAAATCCACAAATAGCAGTTTTGCGAGAGCGCGTAGAGAGACGCTTTGGCAAGCGACTGAGCGTGCATACCGACTTTATAGCATTAGTAGACGAGATAGAGGCCACGCTCAAACAACACATATCCGAGAGTACACTCGAGCGCGTATGGGGATACTCGACACGCGGCTACGACACGATATCACTGCGTACACTCGACGTGCTATGCGACTATGCCGAGGGGTGCGACTGGCACACATTCTGCCAACGACTCATGGAGAACACCCCATGCGAGTCGATGTTCTTCGATGTTGAGAAGATAGTAGCGAACGAGCTTAAGGTGGGTACACAGATAAAGATTGGCTGGTTGCCCGACCGTATATGTATTGTTGAGTACATGGGCAGCAACCGCTTTATTGCCAAAGAGTGCCACAACTCAAAGATGCAACCAGGAGATAGCTTCTCGGCACTACAATTCACCTTAGGGCGCGAGCTTGTGATGAGCGACTTTTGCCAATCTAACTCCGATGCGCGATACAGCTACGTTGTAGGGCATAAGAGTGGGCTAACGCACCTGAGCAAACATGAGAGATAATATATAGGCAGGCTGAGAGCCTGCCTATATATTATCTCGACTACATCATGTCGATGCGCTCGAGTAGTGGTGTGAAGTCCGAGTGAGCATCGGCAAACTCATCGTACGAGTGCTCCGAGTGGCCATCCTCGGGGACATCCGAGACATACTTAACAGCCACAACAGGGATATTGTCGTATAGTTCAACAACTTGGCATATAGCGGCTATCTCCATATCAAACAAGCCGCACTCGACACCGAAGCGCTGTTTGACCTCGCGGATGATATCACCATTGACGAACGAGTCACCCGTAAAGACCGTCTCGGCATCTGTACCAAGAAGCCTGCGAGGGTCAGTAATCTCGGGGCAAAAGCCCTCGGGGATTATGGCGTCGTGGTGTATGGCGCGTGAGGGCATGACGATATCGCCCTGCTTGCGGCCTGTTGCAGAGGCTGCGAAGCCAATGACGGCCAACATGTCGTACTTCACCGTAGCAAGGGTCAAGGCTCGCGACACACCAGCCGACGAGAGGGCCTTGCCAATACCCACCTCAACGAGGTCGTAGTCGTGGCGCAACTGCGTGGCGTGATCCAACGCATAGCGCATGGCGCGGTACTCGCGCGACGTAGGGGCACATATTAGTACACGCATACTCTACCACCACTTTTCGTAAACACTCGCAATGCCGAGTTCGGCAGCCTCCGTAGCTGTAAAGAGCGTACGCATATACTCTGCCATGGCGGCATTCGTAGAGTCTATGGCGTAGAGACCAGGGTTGCCACACTGTATCTCATTCAGGCCAACGACATCCGACGCAGACTTCAAGGGAAAGACATCCTTATAGACCTTTGCCAATGCCATGCGTATATCCTCAACCTCGACATCCTGCATCGTAGAGAGATAGAAGCCTGTCTTACAGCCCATAGGGCAGAACGACACGATGCTCTTACCAATCTTCTCATCGAGGCGTAGGTAGTACGCCATAAGGTGCTCAATGGTGTGTACCTCGCCCGAGCCGAGGGGTGCATGTGCCATGGGGGCACGGAAGCGCAAGTCCCAAGAGCGCACCTGAAAATCATCATTTATGGTATATACTGAACGTAGGTATAGTCCAGCATCGAGCGTGCGATGGTCGACATCGAACGACGAGACAATATTCTTCTTCATAGCTTTTACAAATTAATATAGTGCAAAGATATGAAATTTTCTACTAAATGGCTATCTTTGCAACAAATTAAATATCGTGAGCAACAAGATGAAACCAACGACAACAGAGGAGCGCGTATACTTTCTCGACTACCTGCGCGTCGTAGCCTGCTTTATGGTCATACTCGTACACTGCATAGAGCCGTTCTATCTCAGTGGTGAGGGCACATATATCGCCTCGCATAGTGACGCTCTGTGGGTCACGGGTATCAACTCGCTACTGCGTATTGCCGTACCACTATTTGTGATGATATCGAGCTACTTACTCGTGCCCATTGAGGGCTCTACCGAGAGGTTCTATCGTCGTCGTGCCGAGCGTGTTGTCGTGCCCTTCATCATCTTCTCGTTGCTCTACGCTATAATCCCTGCATGGGGCTCGGGAGGCAAGGTCGATATAGCGGGTAACCTCGAGGTGCTATCGCTAAACTTCCTACCACTCAGCGGCCACCTATGGTTCGTATACATGATGATTGGCGTATATCTCATCATGCCAATAATCTCGCCATGGTTAGAGAGGGTGTCGGCACGCGGCGAGCGTATCTTTCTCGCCCTGTGGCTCTTTGCCACCACCGTACCATTTCTGCGCGAGCTTGCACTGTCGGTGCGTGGCAGCGAGGGTATATGGGGCGAGGCGAGCTGGAACGAGTTTGGCACGCTCTACTACGTCAGCGGCTTCATAGGCTATGTCGTCGCAGCGCACTACATCCGTAAACATGTCAACTGGGGCGTGGCAAAGACCCTCGCCATAGCTCTGCCAATGCTCATCGCAGGATACCTAATAACAGCACTACCCTTCTACGCGCAAATACCCGACAGCTACCCTATTAACGAGAGCATTGAGCTTGCCGTGGATATGGAGCTCAGTTGGTCATTTGCAACGCTGGGTGCAGCACTGCAAACGCTCGCCGTATTCCTGCTCTTCCGCCTTATACGCAAGCCCTGCACGGTGTACCCCATCTTCGAGCACCTCTCGAAGCGTAGCTATGGCATATACCTCGCCCACATGTTCGTACTTGTGCCCACATTCAGCTGGGTGAGCAGCTGGGGTGTAGCAACGCCTATTGTGATGGTCGTATCGGCGATTCTTACGATGGCAATCACGGCAGCCATCATCGAGTTCATGTCACTACTACCAAAGAGTAAATATATCATTGGATAAGATGAAGTTTCGTACCGAGATAGAGCACATAGCGTGGCACAAGCCAATAGACTACTCGAGCCATATCGTAACCCTTGGCTCATGCTTTGCCGAGCATATATCGAGACTCTTTATAGAGCGTAAGTTTTGTGTCACGGCACAGCCCACAGGCATACTCTTCAACCCCGCATCCATCGAGCGTAGCATGCGACTTATGCAGACTCGCCACCAGATAACAGAACAAGAGCTTATCGAGAGCGATGGGCGATGGCTCAGCTACGACTTCCACTCGTCGTTTGCGGGTAGTAGCCGTGAGGAGGCCATGAAGAATATGCAGCATGCGATAGATGCTGGCAACGAGGCGCTTCAGAGCGCTACACACCTAATAATCACCTTGGGCACAGCATGGGTATATCGCCGCCGTGACAATGGCGCGATAGTGGCGAACTGCCACAAGCAACCTGCCGCATGCTTCAGCCGCGAGCTCCTCGACGTGGAGGATATATGCTCGTCGCTACGCGCGATAATGGAGATGTTCGAGGACGACGTTACGGTGACAATCAGCCCCGTAAGACATATCGGCGATGGTCTTGTTGACAACTCACTAAGTAAGGCTCTGCTGCGTGTCGCCATAGAGCGTGTGCAACGAGAGTTCGCAACACGACTATGCTACTTCCCATCATACGAAATCCTAATGGACGACCTGCGCGACTACCGCTTCTACGGCGACGACCTTGTACACCCCTCGTCGCAAGCCGTAGAGTATATCGGCGAGAAGTTCTTTGAGACGGCTACAACGCCTGCATGTCAGCAAGTTATGCAGCGCGTAGAGCGCATAGTAACGGCAGCCAACCACCGTCCTATGAACCCTCATAGCGAGCAGTATCGCGACTTCTGCCAGAGGCAGTTACAAGCCATAGCAAATATCGAAGGCGTAGATTTAAGCAAAGAAAAGGCATTTTTCGAGCAGATGTTACAAATAAATTTGTAACTTTGGCGGATAATTTGACTTGAGTGATGAACAACCTATTTAGAAAAAGCATCATAGCCATCGCCATGCTCGTAGCCACATGCGGCATGGCCACGGCACAGCAGCGACCACGCCTTGTTATCAACATCGTCGTAGGCACGATGCGTGGTGATGACCTCGAGCGATTCGGCAGCAACTTTACGGAGGGTGGCTTCAAGCGACTAATAAATGGTGGTCGATACTACGACAATGCCTACTATGACTTCGCACACTGCACCGCAGCGACAGGCCTTGCTACACTATCGTCGGGAGCACAGCCCGCCGAGCATGGCGTCATAGGTAGCCACTGGTGGAGCTATGCCGACACCTCGTACACATCACTCATCGAGGATGATAAGTCGTACCCCGTACCCTTCAGCACGGGCTCGGGCAACTACTCGGCTGAACGCCTTATAGCCCCCACAATGGGCGATATGCTTCTTGAGAGCAACCCCCAAAGCAAGCAGTACACCATCGCCATCGACCCGCTGTCGGCAATCGTAATGAACGGCAAGGCGGGAATACCGTTATGGGCAGAGAGCAACAGGACGTACTGGACAACAGCTACGGCATTCGCTAATGTCATACCCTCATGGCTGAAGATATACAACCAGAAGGTCATCAACGACAAGTACTCGTTCACACGCTGGACACCACTATACAAGGCATCGATGTACAAGAATACGGAGGTTGCCATTATGGAGGGTATCAGCAACAAGCACACTGCACTACTGAGCGATGTTAACCTCCAACTCGACAACACGAGACATGGAGCTATGTGCTACACCCCCGCGGGTAATACAATGCTCCTTAAGCTCGCTGCAACACTCATCACCGAGGAGGGATTGGGTAGCGACGACAACACCGACATACTAAACATCTGCCTCGACAGCGCTCGCTACATCGCCGAGACCTACGGTCCCGAATCGATGGAGTATGAGGATATGCTATATCGCCTCGACAAGGATATCAACGAGTTTCTAAACACGATATATGGCAATGACGCCAACACGAACAATATCGTTGTGACACTCACCGCAGCGCATGGCACATCGCCCTCGTACAACCCCGTAGGCAGTAAGGAGCGTGCTCGTCTGAACACCCAACAGATGGAGGTCATGGTCAACGCCTACATAGGTGCACATCACGGCTCGAGCAACTACATCCTCGGCTTTGCAAACAACGCCATATACCTCAACCACAAGGCTATATACGAGGCAAAGTTACAAGTGGACGACATCCGCGACGAGGTAGCCATCTTCCTACTTCAGATGCGCGGCGTAGCATCGGCACGCTCAACGACAGCCCTACGCAACAGCGCCTTTAACGAGGGTCGCGCCCGACTGATGCAGCGCAGCTTCTACGCATCGCGTTCGGGAGATGTATTGATAGACCTTATGCCAGGCTGGATTATCGAGAGTAGCGACTATCGCTCATCGGCGGCTTCGGGATATGGCTACGACAGACATGTGCCTATGGTGATATATGGAGGTGGCACGAAGCATGCCGTAATCGAGGAGAAGGTAGACCCTGCGGATTTAGCAGCCACGATATGCGAGATTATTGGCATCATGACGCCATGGTCATCGGAGGGTAACACACTACCATAACAGAGACGTATACAACACATAACGATATATGAACAACGACAAGATACAGGATGAGATTATCGAGGAGTTCGCCATCTTCGACGACTGGCTCGATAAGTATGACTACCTAATAAGCCTCAGCGACACGCTCGAGCCTATGGACCAGTCACTGCGCACCGAGAAGCACATCATCGAGGGTTGCCAGTCGCGCGTATGGGTCGCTGCCGAGCTACGCGACGACAAGGTGTACTACACTGCCGATAGCGACGCCATAATCACCAAGGGCATCGTGGCTCTCCTTGTGAGGGTTATGAATGGCAGAACACCCCACGAAGCAGCGAACTTAGACCTCTACTTCATAGAGGCTATAGGTCTCAGCGAGAACCTATCGCCCACACGCAGCAATGGACTACGCTCGATGATATCGCAGATGAAGCTTTATGCACTATTATTCACACAACAAGTAAAATAGCATGACACCAGAAGAGATACTCGCCGTCGAAAAAGACATTGTGCGAACACTCAAAAATATATACGACCCCGAGATTCCGGTTAACATCTACGACCTCGGCCTTATCTACGAGATTAGCTACGACCCATCGGGTACGGCAGATATCATCATGACCCTCACCGCCCCCAACTGCCCCATGGCAGATATGCTTCTTGCCGACATACACCGCGAGGTGGGCAAGATTGATGGCGTCCAGAAGGTGAATATCACCCTTACGTTCGAGCCACAGTGGGATAAGTCGATGATGTCGGAAGAGGCACTTATCGAGCTTAACCTATTATAAGTCGCTACTAATAAGCTGTTGGTCTAATGGAGACAATACACCAGACAAGGAGTAAGCGAGACGCAGATAGCAGCTGTATTCTCACCCTCGCGCATGCCGACGAGCATGTGCGTCGCAGACTCCTTGATGCTCTGTGGTTAGAGCGCCAGCAGCGCAAGAGCCGTGACATTGTCGCCATCTTCGATAGAACGGGAGGTGACTGGAACCAGACGATGCACACGATGCTTCTAAAGTTCATCGGTGGCTTCGACAATGGCGAGGCGGCAATGCGCCTTGCCGAGCGTGTACCCTACGCCATAATCATGCGTGAGCGCTCCTCGAAAGGCGCCATCGAGGCGTTGCTACTCGGTGCCTCAGGACTACTATCGCTCTACGACTCGAGGGATGAGTATGTAGCACATCTGATACAAGAGTATACGCATCTTGCCATCAAGTACAATATCGATGCTATGGATGCCGACGAGTGGCGAACGGTTAGGGTACGCATGCAAAATCACCCCACGCTACGTCTTGCACAGCTCGCTGCATGCTACATGGAGAATGTCATCACGATGAGCAGTGTTACGAGTTGCGAGAGGGTAACCGACATATACAATCTCTTTTCGGGTAAGGTATCTTCATATTGGCTCAACCACTTTATCCCCAATACCATCGTTGATGAGAAGATGGCCCGCTTCGGCAAGACGAAGTGCGAGCTTCTGGGCATCAACTTCGTGGCGCAGATGATATACGCCTACGGCAACTACACCCACTCGGAGGCACTACGCTCGCAGGCATGGAGGCTTCTTGCAAGCATCCCCGCAGAGAGAAACATATATACCGAGTCGTGGAATACCTTTGCCACCATAGCCCACAACGCCATTGATAGCCAAGCACTCATACAGCTCAGCCGTGAGTATTGCCACGCTCACAGATGTCACTTATGCCCGTTAAGCAAGCTGGAGAAGGAGAGCTCAATGATTAAGGATGAGTAGGCGCGAAGCCTATCATGCCATCACTTCAAAACGCTCCATAACGTATTAATTTCTCACCAATATCGCGCGTACGCACACAATACTACGCGCGCATGTTGTTTATTTGATAAATAATGAGTATATTTGCGCGATATATGCGCATCAAGCAACGATGCGTCGGACATTAAAGCGACAAATAAATTAGCTAACAATGGATATACTATCGAAAATCATCAAGGTCTTCTTTGGCTCGAAGAGCGATAAGGACCGCAAGGAGATTCAGCCTTATGTCGAGAAGATTAAGGCTATCTACCCCTCAATCTCGGCACTCTCGAACGACGAGTTGCGTGCTCGCTCGGCAGCCTTAAGCCAGAGCATCGCCGACTTCATTGCCGAGGATGAGAAGCATATCGTAGAGTGCAAGGAGAAGCTCGAGAAGGCGGATATCTCACTGCAGGATAAGGAGCGTCTATCGAAGGATATCGACGACACCACAAAGCGTATTGACGACAAGATTGAGCAGCGTCTCGAGGAGATACTACCCGAGGCTTTTGCTATCATGAAGGATACAGCACGCCGCTTTGCCGAGAACGACACCGTGGTAGTTACGGCAAACGACTTCGACCGCGACCTTGCGGCAGCACGTCAGGATCTTGTAACAATAGATGGCGACAAGGCGATATACAGCAGCCAGTGGACTGCCGGTGGTAATGTCATCAAGTGGGACATGGTACACTACGACGTACAGCTCTTTGGTGGCGTTGTGCTACACAAGGGTCGTATCGCCGAGATGGCAACAGGTGAGGGTAAGACCCTCGTGGCTACACTCCCTGTATTCCTCAACGCCTTGGCTCACAAGGGTGTTCATGTGGTAACTGTCAACGACTACCTCGCACGTCGTGATGCCGAGTGGATGGGTCCTATGTATCAGTTCCATGGTCTCTCGGTAGCATGTATCGACAATACACGCCCCAACTCAGCAGAGCGCCGCAAGGCATACATGGCAGATATCACCTTTGGTACGAACAATGAGTTCGGCTTCGACTATCTGCGTGATAACATGGCATCGGCACCCAAGGACCTCGTACAGCGCAAGCACCACTTCGCAATTGTCGATGAGGTCGACTCGGTACTTATCGACGATGCTCGTACGCCGCTTATCATCTCTGGTCCTGTACCCAAGGGTGGTGACCAGCTATTTGCCGAGTATCAGCCAGCAGCAAAGTATATCTACGACCTCCAGAGCAAGATGTCATCGGCAGATGTTGCCGAGGCCAAGCGTCTCTTCAACGAGGGCAACCTCGAGGAGGCTGGTAAGCTGTTGCTTCGTGCCCACAAGGCGATGCCAAAGTACAAAGCACTTATCAAGTTCCTCTCGGAGCCAGGTGTAAAGGTACTCCTTCAGAAGACCGAGAACTTCTACATGCAGGATAACGAGCGCCGCATGCCCGAGATTACGGACGATAACTTCGTGCTCCACGACGAGAAGATGAACTCGTTGATACTCACAGATAAGGGTCACGAGGTAGCATCACGCCGTTTCAACGAGGATGGCTTCTTCGTACTTCCAGATATCGGTGCTCGTATTGCCGAGATTGAGGGAGCAGAGTTATCTCTCGAGGAGCGTGCTCAGCGAAAGGATGAGCTCCTCAGCGACTACGCCATAAGGGCCGAGCGCGTACACACCATGAACCAGCTGCTCAAGGCATACTTCATGTTCGAGAAGGATGTAGAGTATGTGCTCAGCGAGGACCACAAGGTTAAGATTGTCGACGAGCAGACAGGTCGTATCATGGAGGGTCGCCGCTACTCGGATGGTCTTCACCAGGCTATCGAGGCAAAGGAGAATGTTAAGGTGGAGGATGCTACACAGACATTCGCAACAATCACCCTTCAGAACTACTTCCGTATGTACCACAAGCTCGCAGGTATGACCGGTACTGCCGAGACTGAGGCATCGGAGTTCTGGAGCATCTACAAGCTCGACGTTGTGGTAATACCCACAAACAAGAAGGTCATCCGCGACGACCGTGATGACCTCGTATACAAGACAGCACGCGAGAAGTACAATGCCGTCATCGCCGAGGTCGAGCGCCTCGTAGCCGAGGGACGCCCTGTACTTGTTGGTACCACATCGGTGGAGATATCGGAGCTCTTGAGCCGTATGCTTAAGCTACGCGGCATCAAGCACAACGTCCTCAACGCCAAGCAGCACCAGCTCGAGGCACAGATTGTTGCCGAGGCGGGACGTCGTGGTCAGGTGACCATTGCCACCAACATGGCAGGTCGTGGTACCGATATCAAGCTAACACCCGAGGTTAAGGAGCTTGGAGGTCTTGCAATCATAGGTACCGAGCGCCACGAGAGCCGTCGTGTAGACCGTCAGTTGCGTGGTCGTGCAGGACGTCAGGGTGACCCAGGCTCATCACAGTTCTTCGTGTCGTTGGAGGACAACCTTATGCGTCTCTTTGGCTCGGAGCGTATCGCCAAGCTCATGGACCGCATGGGTCTCAAGGAGGGTGAGGTGATACAGGCAGGCATGATGTCGAAGGCCATCGAGCGTGCACAGAAGAAGGTTGAGGAGAACCACTTTGGTACCCGTAAGCGTCTGTTGGAGTATGACGACGTCATGAACTCGCAGCGTGAGGTGATATACACACGTCGTCGTCACGCCCTCTATGGCGAGCGTATCGACATCGACCTCAACAACCTACGCTACGACTACGCTATGAAGTTCGTGGAGGCACACGAGGGATGCTCGTACGAAGAGTTTAAGTTCGAGCTTATGCGTGATGCTGCCATCGAGTTCACGGCCGACGAGCAGGCATACTCACAGATGAAGCCCAAGGAGCTTATCGAGCATGTTGCCGCCGACCTCACAGCACACTATGAGCGTCGCGCCAAGCTTATCGCCGACATTGTGCGCCCAACAATGCAGCGTATATACGAGGAGCGCAAGGATAACATGGATATGCGCATGGCATTCCCCATAACAGATGGTCGCCGACGCTATGGCATACCCGTAGAGTTGCAGAAGTGTAAGGATAGCGACTGCATGGAGATTTACCGTGAGTTCGCCAAGGTAGCACTCTTCACAACCATCGACGACGCATGGCGCGAGCACCTCCGCGAGATGGACGACCTGCGTCAGAGCGTACAGAATGCCACATACGAGCAGAAAGACCCATTGCTCATCTACAAGCTCGAGTCGTTCCAGCTCTTCTCAAAGATGATTGAGGATATCAATCGCGATGTCATCGTACAGCTCAACAAGGCAGGCCTTGCTATACGCCAGAACAATGGTGACTCAATACAGCAGGCACAGGAGCAGAAACAGCGTGTCGACGTTAACAAGCTCCAGGAGTCACGCATGGCAGCGGCAGCGGCAGCAGGCCAGGGCGAGCGTAGCAAGACAGCACCTATCAAGGTGGATAAGAGCGTGGGACGAAACGACCCTTGTCCTTGCGGCTCAGGTAAGAAGTATAAGCACTGCCACGGTAAGTTGGCATAAAAGCAAGTCGACGTCATGGGCTACAAGGAGCAGAAACAACGACAGTTCGACATCCGATACTTGCAGATGGCACGCGTATGGGCACAGAACTCATACTGCGTGCGTCGCAAGGTGGGCGCCCTGCTTGTCAAGGATAACATGATAATCTCGGATGGCTACAACGGCACGCCCGCTGGCTTCGAGAATATCTGCGAGGACGACATGGGCAAGACAAAACCATACGTTCTACATGCCGAGGCTAACGCAATAACCAAGGTCGCTAAGAGCGCCAACAACTGCGACGGCTCGACACTATATGTCACCGCCTCGCCATGTATAGAGTGCGCGAAGCTCATCATTCAGGCGGGCATCAAGCGCGTAGTATACAGCGACTCATACCGTCTCGAGGAGGGTTTGGACCTTCTGCGCAAGGTGGGCATCGAGTGTGTACAGCTACCCGTAGAGGAGTAGCATACAGCCACCTGGGGGGGGGAAAAACCTGGGGAAACCTGAGGAGACCTGGGGAGGAGTAGTATAAGTATAGAGATAATAGATAAAAGACGAGATAGGGCGTTGTTGCGGACAACGTCCTACTTTTATATATAGGAGACGACATCCTATCTGTCACACTATTCTGCCAAAATGTCAGTCCATTGTGGTTGGCACACCATTTGCCGTAGGCATTGGCTGAAAAGGAAATCTAATAACAACATACATACGACTATGAAAAACGGAAAAATTGGGGTAACAACCGAAAACATCTTCCCCGTAATCAAGAAGTTCCTATACTCGGATCACGAGATATTCCTACGCGAGTTGGTATCTAACGCTGTGGATGCCACCGAAAAGCTCAAGACACTATCGGCAAAGGGTGAGGCTGAGGGCGAGTTAGGCGACCTGACAATCCGCATCGCCGTAGATAGCGAGGCAAAGACCCTCACAATCACCGACCGCGGTATAGGCATGAGTGAGGAGGAGGTAGAGCGCTACATCAACCAGATAGCATTCTCGGGTGCCGAGGAGTTTATGGCAAAATACAAGGAGCAGACGATAATTGGCCACTTCGGTCTCGGCTTCTACTCGTCGTTCATGGTCGCCGACAAGGTAGAGATATTCACGCAGTCGTACCGCACAGGCGAGAAGAGTGTTCACTGGAGCTGCACGGGTACTCCCGAGTATGAGATTGAGAGTCTCGACGAGAAGCTCGACCGCGGCACACGCATCGTACTACACCTATCCGAGGAGTGCGCACAGTACTCACAGCGCGATGAGATAGCGAAGCTCCTGCGCAAGTACTGCCACTTCCTACCTATACCCATCGCCTTTGGCAAGAAGCAGGAGTGGAAGGATGGCAAGTATCAGGACACCTCCGATGATAACATCATCAACGACACCACACCTCTATGGACACGCAAGCCATCGGAGATTACTGAGGAGCAGTACAAGGAGTTCTATGCCGACCTATACCCAGGTAGCGAGGAGCCTCTCTTCTACATACACCTCAACATCGACTATCCGTTCAACCTCACGGGTATACTCTACTTCCCGAAGATACGCAACAACTTCGAGATACAGAAGAACCGCATACAGCTATACTGCAACCAGGTATTCGTCACCGACGAGGTAACGGGCATCGTACCCGAGTACCTAACGTTGCTTCATGGCGTTATCGACTCACCAGACATTCCGCTCAACGTGTCGCGCAGCTATCTCCAGAGCGACAACAACGTGAAGAAGATTTCGGGATATATCACCCGCAAGGTGGCAGACCGTCTTCAGGAGCTCTTCAACACCATGCGCGAGGACTACGAGAAGAAGTGGGACGACCTTAAGATATTCATTCAGTATGGCGTGCTCACCGACGAGAAGTTTGCCGAGAAGGCTCAGAACTTCATGCTCTGGAAGTCTATCGAAGGCAAGTACTACACCGCTACGGAGTATGTCGAGAAGGTCAAGGATATGCAGACCGACAAGGATGGCTTCACCATCATGCTCTATGTCGACGATGTAGAGGGTAAGAATAGCTTTGTGGAGGCAGCCAAGGCTAAGGGCTATGACATCTTGGAGATGAACGGCCAGCTTGACAGCCACTATATCCAGTACCTCGAGTCGAAGATGGAGAAGACACGCTTCGTGCGCGTAGACTCCGACGTCATAGACAACCTCATCCGCAAGGAGCAGCAGCAGGCGATGTCGTTGAGTAGCGACCAGCAGCAGATTATGCGTCCCGTATTCGAGGGACAGATGCCCGAGGATGAGAAGATACACTACCATGTGGCCTTCGAGCCTATGTCGAAGGATGATGCACCGGTGGTTATCACACAGAACGAGTTTATGCGTCGTATGAAGGATATGGCGGCGACAAGCGGTGGCGAGATGAGCCGCTTCTACGCCGAGATGCCCGACAACTACACCATCACGGTAAACGGCAACCACCCTATCGTCCTCGACATCCTCGAAGAGGTGGAGAAGGAGTATGGCGACAAGCTACGCACCATAGGTAAGAAGATTACGGCTGCCGAGCAGGAGGAGAGTCGCTTCGAGGAGACCGTTAAGGATAAGAAGAGCGAGGAGCTCACAGCCGAGGAGCGCGAGATGCGCGAGAGCCTATCGAAGCGCGTCGTGGAGCTTCGCGAGGAGCGCAACAGCCGCCTGGTGGAGATAGGTCGTGGCAACCGCAAGGTGCGACAGATTATCGACCTTGCACTACTCTCAAACGGCATGCTCAAGGGCAAGAGTCTTACGGACTTTATCCAGCGCAGCATATCGCTTATCGAGTAGCAACACACATATATATATAATTAATAAGACCGACTAAAGAGCAATCCTTAGTCGGTCCTATTGTATCTGCCTATTAGGTTACACCCTCTCTAACACCTCAAGCAACCACTTGGGGGCGCGCTGTGGACGGCGTGTCTCGCGGTCGATAAAGCCGAGGGTTGTGGAGCCTGTGGCCACCTCGCGGCCATCCTCGCCCGTAATCTCATAGCGGAAGACCATACGCGCCATGGGCATCTCGTCGACAATAGCGCGCACGGTGATAAGCTCATCGTAGAGCGCTGGGTGCTTATACTTGACATTAACCTCGACAATAGGCATCATCACACCGCGGTACTCCATCTCGGCATAGGTTAGGCCTATGGCACGAAGCCACTCGGTACGCGCCGCCTCGAAGAACTTGACATAGTTCGAGTGGTGCACGACGCCCATCTGGTCGGTATGGTGATACTCAACGCGTATCTTATGCTCAAAAGACTTCATAATCTATCATTATAACTCTACGACCACCCTACCCGTAACCTTCTCATCAAGGAGTACAAGGCGGTTGTCAATATTAATACTCATCTGCTTGCCGTTGACAACAGCGTCATATTGTCCACTGCGCGGTAGTTGCTTCGCATCATCCTTAATGCACACCACGCCCTCCGTAGCCACACCTATTATTATATATGGGTGCGACATAATCTCCGCGGCACGCTGCATACGTCCATCCTCTATAAGGCGACGCACAACCGTAGAGCTCACCTTATCGCCACCCTCGGTATGTTGCTCGACACGTTCAACCTCGAAGCCGAGCTCCTCGGCGATAGGTTGCAACGACTCGAAGCGTCCCTCACTACCACGGCCGAAGCGGTGATTATACCCCACAACCATGCCTCGCATCTTCACCCTCTCGGCAAGCGAGCGCACGAAGGTCTCGTAGCTCTGCGTACGGAAAGCCTCATCGAAGCGCACGACAACAAGGTGGTCTACACCATGCTGTGCAAGGAGATATGCACGCTCCTCAACAGAGGTGAGTAGCTGCATACCCTCGGCACGTCCCATAACGATACGCGGGTGTGGGTCGAAGGTGATGACAACACTCTCCGCATAGAGACGCCGTGCCATACAGCATAGCGAGCCAAGGAGCTGCGCATGGCCACCATGCACACCATCAAACGAGCCTACGGTAACAACCGTAGCCCCATCCGAACAAAACTCCTCTATGCCGTGGTGTATAGTCATATTAGTTATTCTCCTCGGCAACCTTTACGAAGTATGCGACCTTCTCCAAAAGTGTGGTGATATCGTAGTTCTCGACAACGATGCCCTGCGGGAAGTTTAACGGCGCCGAGGTGAAGTTGAGCACGCCCTTGATACCTGCGTTGATGATAGGCAGAACAAGGGCTGCCGCCGCAGATGTCGGCGAGGTGACGATGACGATGCTTATATCAAGCTCCTCGACACGCTGCTCGAACTCGTCGATATGGTAGCATGGAATATTATCGACCATGGAGCCGACCTTCTGCGGGTCGATATCGAAAGCTGCGGTAATGCGTAGCTTAAGACCCTTGCCATTGAAGTAGCGCGTAACGGCCTGACCGAGGTGGCCCATGCCGATAATTGCCATATTCATTGGCTGCTCGCTATATAGGATATTGTCGATAAAGTCGATAAGCACCTTCACGTCGTAGCCCTTCTTCGTATCGCTCGAGAAGCCTATGAGCATAAGGTCGCGACGCACCTGCACGGCGGTAATGCCGTGCATACCCGCAAGGACATGCGAGAAGATATGTGTGATACCTTGCGCATGACACTTGATGAGCGTACGGCGGTACTCGCTAAGGCGCTCGATGGTCTTCTCGGGAATGTTGGATGGTATGTTTGCCATTTCTTAACTATTATCTAACTACATCGTTGTGATCGTAAAGTCGTCGTTGTATCTCTCACACATCCACTCGCTATTGACGTTGATACCGCCCTCGGGCACAAAGCGGTATGATGTGGTCAGCGGCTTAAAGCTCTCACCCAAGAAGTTGACATCAAGGCCACTATACATGCCTCGGCAGAAGATCATAGCGGCATCATAGCCACGGTACGAGAATGCCGTAGGCAGGGTGTTGTACGCTGCAACATAGCGGCCATCAAAGAGGCGTATTGTCTCATTGCTACGCTTATGGTTGTAGGATACCACGAACGACACGTTATTCTTGAAGAACGATTGCGAGTCGACATTTTGTAGGCGCGTCCACTTATAGTTGCCTATGACATCGTAACGACCAATAAGAGCGCCACGATCCAAAAGCTTCGACTTGGATGATGACAACGTTGTGAGGATGCGAGCGATATCAGTCTCCTGGTCGGCAACGATGATTATTGTCTTATCATGACGAGTGCGTAGCAACTCGTCGATATCGACACTCTCGCCACGACCTCCCGACGCTGTGCGCACATTGAAGAACGAGCCACGATCGAAGCGGTACACAAGCTCCGTTCGGCGCGACGAGGTCACCTCGCTGTGCACCTCATTTAAGAAGTCGGTGTCGTTTGTCGAGGCGTATATGGTTATCACCTCGCGGTCATCGCCCAGCAGCCCCTTAATCTTATCGTACTTATGACTACGCTCTGGCTGCATCTGGAAGAGGACAGGGCTTTGTAGCGTCTCAACGTTTGCCAACGGCGACACCACCGCCACGCTCTCTCTCTCGGCATGACTTATGATATACTGCAACTCATTCTCGAAGACAGGACCTATGATGAGCTGCGCATCAAGAAAGGCATCCTCGTATGTCATGATATCGTCTATCTCGCGAGCATCGTTGCGCGTATCGAATACCGTGAGGTCAATAGATAGACCCTCGGCCTTGAGATCCTCCATCGCCAAGAGCACACCACGGTAGAAGTCGACATATACGGGCTTCACCTTGCCCTCAATCTGGAACGGGAGCATCAGCGCTACCTTGAGGGTGTTATTCTCGCCCAACTCGTAGAAGTCGACTGTCGTGTGACGAAAAGTGTTGTTATCGTTCAGGTTACCATTAAAGAAAAACCAATCCATAAACCCACTATTATCGACCACTGGGTCACCGTCGCTACGTCCTGATATACGCTCGCGTGGCTTCTGTGGCTGTGGCTCATCGCCACCATCTGCGTCACTACCACTATCTTCGGCAGTTTGCTCCTCAACCGTTGCATGCGACTCCTCGGCAGGTGACGTCATGGGCTCTGCGGGCTGTTCGGCCTGCTCTGCGGGCGTCTCCGGCTCCTCGATATCGCTACTTAGGAGCACTATCATACCCTGTTTAAGGTCGCTTGGTGAGCGTAGCTTATTGAGTGCCATGAACTCCCTCTCGGTGAGGCCAGCGCGACGCGACAAGGAGTATACAGTCTCTCCTGCCTGCACGACATGCTCGTTGGGGCGCAGCTCGCGTGTGGTATTACTCTGCTCGCTACGGTCGATATCGTCTGTTGTGGCATAACCCACCTCGCCACGACGTATGCGTAGTTCGGTGCCAAGGCTCAACTTTGACGGGTCAACACCAGGGTTATCCTCACGCAAGATGTCGACAGATATCTTGTATGCACGCGCTATTGAGTAGAAGGTATCGCCAGCCTTGACTGTGTACATGTAGTACTTATCACCATCCGAAGGCTCTTCGCGCTGCGAACGCTTGTTATTTGACTTTGACTTCTTCTCGATACATGGTATGTAGATTACATCATCAGCACGCAAGGACGCTGCCGAGAGGCCGTCATTACACTCCATAATCTGCTTCTCGGTGACGCCATAGGCCTTGGCAATAGAGTAGAGCGTGTGTCCCCTCTCCACCTTGTGCACATATACCTTCATGCCGTTGCGCACAACAATCTGTGTTGATGGCTCGATGGCGTATGCCGACACTGTTATCGTGGCACACAACACAACGAGCAGCAAACGTAGTATCCTCATAGTCTATCTCTGATTATTTCTGCGTCTGGCGCAGACGTATCTCCGTAAAAATCTTCTTGGTGTACTGCGGGAAGTCGCCATTCATCAGCCAGTTGTAGTAGCTTGGCTCAACGGCAAATATCTCTGCCACAGAGCGCCCCTTGTACTTGCCAAATGTAAATATCTCCTCACCCTTGTCGTTGAGGGCTATACGCCCTGCGAAATCCACCACGTCGTTATGCTTCGAGAACGCCTCGAGCTCCTCTACCGTAGTACCAATGTCGCCATAGCGCTCTATCTGCGCCTCGAGCACCTCGTATGTTGCCATAGTATCAGCCTCGGCAGAGTGGGCATTCTCAAGGTCCTTGTCGCAGTAGAACTTATATGCTGCCACCAGCGTGCGCTGCTCCTTTTTGTGGAAGATGTTCTGCACGTCGATATACTTGCGACGCTTGAAGTCGACATCGACACCCACGCGCATGAACTCCTCGACGAGCATCGGCAAGTCGAAGCGGTTGGAGTTGAAGCCACCGAAGTCGCATCCCTCGATAAACTGCGCCAACGACTTTGCTATCTGCTTGAACGTAGGCTCATCCTTGACATCCTCATCAGTAATGCCGTGCACTGCTGTCGCCTCCGCGGGGATGGGCATCTCGGGGTTAATACGACGTGTCTTGACCTGCTTTGTACCATCGACAAGTATCTTTACCATTGATATCTCTACGATACGGTCCTTGGCAGTGTCGACACCCGTTGTCTCAAGGTCGAAGAATATTATTGGACGTTTTAGTTTTAAGTTCATAATCAAATGGTTATTACCATGTGGTAGCGTATATGCTCATCATGGGTAGCAGGGGCTTATACGAGTCTCTATGGGTTAATTTGGTCGAGTTCTATTTTAACTCATCACAACCCATTTTTACTCATTGTAACCCGGAGTGCATGTGAGCATTTCAACGACAAGTCCAACGCCGAAGATACGCCTTTATCATCACTAAATCATTTTATCGTCAGAAAGGCATAGATTTGGTGGTGGGTCGCAGTCGTTGAAAGCGGAGCATACTGTGTGTATGTGAGCATTTCAACGACAAGCCCAACGCCGAAGATGTGCCTTTATCACGATAAAATTAGGCGTTTATCATCATCGGCATCAACAACATCAACACCTCTGTCGCACGCTTATCGTCGTATACTGGCTTGAAGACGCCTGCGCGTGTTGAGTCAGCGAGCTCTACGACAACGGTTGGGGTGTCGATGTTAGAGAGTATCTCAACAAGGAATGTAGACTTGAAGCCGATGGTAACGGGACTACCCTCATAGCTACAAGTTAGAGTCTCGTTAGCCGATACCGAGAAGTCGATATCCTGTGCAGCGAGGCTAATCTTGTTACCAGCGATATCCATGCGGATGAGGTTTGTCGTTGGATTAGAACATACAGCCACACGACGGATACCGTTAAGGAGTGCTACGCGGTCAACAAGCACCTTATTGGGGTTTGCAGTAGGTATTACAGCGTTGTAGTTAGGATAGTTACCCTCGATAAGACGACATACGAGCTTGTGGTTCGAGAGGTCGAAGATAACGTTCTTAGCATCGAAGGTCACGCGTACAGGAGCACTCTCCTTAACGAGCATACCCTTGAGGAGGTTAGCGGGCTTCTTGGGCAGGATGAACGATGCTGCGAAGTCAACATCTACGCACTCCGCCATTGAGCGCACGAGTTTATGGGCATCAGTAGCCACGAAGGTCACCTTGCCCTCCTCGAAGTTGAAGTATACACCATTCATCACAGGGCGAAGCTCATCATCGGCAGTGGCGAAGATTGTCTTGTTGATGCCCGCTATGAGCATGTCTACGTCCATGAGTATCTCCTTGCACTCGGCACCCACGGTGGGCACTGCAGGGTAGCTCACAGCACTTGCGCCAGGGATTGAGAGCGAGCCACTTGCCCAGCGAACCTTAATCTCCCATGTGGTATCGTTAACATCGAACTCGAGGGGCATCTCTGGGAACTCCTTGAGTGAGTCGAGCATAAGCTTCGCAGGCGCCGCGATGACACCCTCACGCTCCACACTCTCCACGGTAAGGTGGCCTATGAGTGTTGTCTCAAGGTCCGATGTGGTTACGGTAAGCTCGTTATTCTTGAGCTCGAGGAGGAAGTAGTCGAGGATAGGAAGGGTATTCTTGTTGCTGATAACCTTTCCTGTTGTTGCGAGTAGCGACAGCAATGCTGAGCTCGATACGGTAAATTTCATAGTTTTGTTAGGTTTTTTATGTTATTATTTTGTCTCGTTTCTGTTATAGTGTTGCCAACTTATCGAGGGCTATCTCAATCATGCGGCGCACGAAGGGCTTATAGTCAGTGCAGGCATCCTTGGCTACGCGCTGCGCTATGATGGTGCATATCGTCGTTGCTCGATGACCCATGAGTGCAGCAAGACCCGCAAGTGCCGAACCCTCCATTTCGAAGTTGGTGATGCGACGCCCCTCGAAGCCAAACGACTCGATCTTCTCGTTGAGGCTCTTGTCGTGCGGTGCGAGGCGCACCCATCTGCCCTGTGGCGCGTAGAAGCCTGGGGCTGCTATGGTGATACCCTCGCGTGTCACATCCTTGAAGAGCTCAAAGAGGGTATTGTCGGCATTCACAAAGTAGGGAGCAGGCAGCTTCTCGTACCATGATGTATGCTCCGTGAAGGCACGCTCGAGGGCGAGGTCGCAGACGCCATCACGCCCCTCGTAGTATGATAGTAGACCATCGAAGCCAAGCGACGTGCGGGCAAAGACAACCTCACCAACCTCTATATCGCGCTGAATAGCTCCCGATGTGCCGAGACGCACAAGCGTTAGCTGGCGGAAGGAGTCCTTAACCTGGCGTGTCTCGAAGTCGATGTTTGCCAAGGCGTCGAGCTCCGTAACACAGATGTCGATATTACCGATACCAATACCCGTAGATAGCACCGTCATGCGACGTCCCTTATATCTACCTGTCACGGTGTGGAACTCGCGATTATACACCTCACACTCCTTCTCGTCGAAGTATTCGGCAATCATCGCAACACGCCCAGGATCACCCACAAGGATGACTACATCGGCAAGCTGTTCGGGCTTAAGGTGAAGGTGGAATATCGAGCCATCACCGTTGATTATCAGTTCAGAAGATGGTATCGTTCTCATATCGTGAAATAATTTATTCTCAATTTATTTTTAATATTCGCGTAAAATTAATAATTTTGTCAGAAATAGCAAAATCTTTTAGCCATTTTTTTAAGACTATGACACTAATAAAATCGATATCAGGCATCCGTGGCACCATAGGTGGAGCACCTGCCGACAACCTCACTCCAATAGATGTTGTCAAGTTCACAACAGCATATACACGCATTATCAAGGAGAAGCACCCCGACAGAGCTATCACTATTGTGGTAGGTCGCGACGCCCGTCTATCGGGCACTATGGTCGACGACCTTGTTGAGGGCACGCTCCTCGGCTGTGGCGCCAATGTCATCAACGTAGGTCTCTGCACCACGCCTGGCACCGAGATGGCTGTTATCACACATCGTGCCGATGGTGGCATCATCATCACCGCATCGCACAACCCACGCCAGTGGAACGCACTGAAGCTCCTCAACGAGCGTGGCGAGTTCTTGGATGACAGCGAGGGTAAGCGAGTACTGGCGATGGCAGAGGATGCAGAGTATAGCTACCCCACAATCGACAATATAGGCAAGGTTACGCTTCGTGAGGATTTCAACACGAAACACATTGAGCAGGTGTTGGCACTACCACTCGTCGATGTCGAGGCTGTGCGCAAGCGCAGGTTTAAGGTTGTCGTTGATGCCGTTAACTCGGTAGGTGGTGTAGTCATCCCACAGCTATTGCGCGAGCTCGGCTGCGAGGTGGTGGAGCTCAACTGTGAGCCTACGGGTGAGTTTGCCCACAATCCCGAGCCACTCCCCGAGAACCTAACGGAGATTGCCGATGTCATTCGCAAAGAGGGTGCCGACCTCGGCATCGTCGTAGACCCCGATGTCGACCGTCTTGCATTCGTCATGGAGAATGGCGAGATGTTTGTTGAGGAGTACACACTGGTGGCTGTTGCCGACTACGTCTTGCGCCACACCAAGGGCAACACCGTATCGAACCTATCATCGTCACGCGCCTTGAGTGACATCACCGCACGCTACGAGGGCTGCTCATATTCGGCGGCGGCCGTGGGCGAGGTTAACGTTGTGAAGAAGATGAAGGATACGGGCGCTGTTATCGGTGGCGAGGGCAATGGCGGAGTGATATATCCAGAGTTGCACTATGGCCGCGATGCGTTAGTGGGCGTTGCTCTCTTTTTGACCTATTTTGCAGGACTCAACATGACCATGTCGGAGCTACGCAAGACATACCCTGCGTACTACGCATCGAAGAACAAGATTGAGCTTACACCAGAGATTGACGTAGATAAGATTCTTGCGACCATAAAAGACAGATACTCAAACGAAAGAGTTACGGATATTGATGGCGTTAAGATAGATTTTGCCGAGAGTTGGGCACACCTTCGCAAGTCGAATACCGAGCCTATCATCCGTATCTACACCGAAGCCAAGACAATGGCTGAGGCAGATAGCTTGGCGAAGCGCTTTATTTCCGAAATAGACCAAATTTGCAAAGCATAATTTAGCATATATAAACCTTAAAACTATACTTATATGAAATTAGCAAACGAATACATCAAGCAGAACCGAGAGCGCTTCATCGAGGAGCTCTTCGACCTCTTGCGCATCCCATCAATCAGCGCACAGCCATCACTCCACAAAGAGGATATGGTACGTTGTGCCGAGTGGCTCGCCGCAGCCCTCGTCAAGGCGGGTGCCGACCGTGCCGAGGTGATGCCCACGGATGGCAACCCCGTAGTGTATGCCGAGAAGATTATCGACCCCAAGGCAAAGACCGTACTTGTATATGGTCACTACGATGTGATGCCCGAGGACCCTATCGACGAGTGGAAGACAAATCCATTTGAGCCAGAGATTAAGGATGGCCGCATCTGGTGTCGCGGTGCTGACGACGACAAGGGTCAGCTCTTCATGCACGCCAAGGCATTCGAGGCTATGGTGGCAACAGATACGCTCCCCTGTAACGTTAAGTTCATGCTCGAGGGCGAGGAGGAGATTGGCTCACCAAGCCTTTATAAGTTCTGCGCCGACAACAAGAAGCTCCTTAAGGCCGACATCATCCTCGTATCGGACACCTCGATGATTGGCATGGATTGCCCAACAATCACCGCTGGTTTGCGCGGTCTTACATATATGCAGGTAGAGGTTACAGGCCCCGATAAGGACCTTCACTCGGGTCTCTTCGGTGGCGCTGTGGCAAACCCCGCAAACGTTCTTGCGAAGCTTATCGCCGACCTTACTGACGAGTTTGGCCGCGTTAAGATTGCAGGCTTCTACGACGACGTACGCATCCTTACAGATGCCGAGCGCAAGGCGTTAAACAAGGCCCCATTCTCACTCGACGAGTACAAGAAGGCTCTTGACCTTGGCGACGTGGCTGGAGAGATCGACTACACAACAATGGAGCGCACAGGTATCCGTCCTTCACTCGACGTGAATGGCATCTGGAGTGGCTACACTGGCGAGGGTACAAAGACAGTAATACCTTCGAAGGCTTACGCCAAGATTTCTATGCGTCTGGTACCTAATCAGGACTTCAAGAAGATTGCAAAGCTCTTTGAGAAGCACTTCCGCCGCATAGCGCCAAAGAGTGTGAAGGTAGACGTCAAGTTCCTTCACGGTGGTGCTCCATATGTATCACCTACCGACATGCCAGCATACAAGGCAGCAGAGAAGGCTATGGAGACAACCTTCGGCATCAAGCCATTACCATTCTACTCGGGTGGCTCTATTCCTATCATCTCGGGCTTCGAGAACATCCTCGGCATCAAGTCTATACTTATGGGCTTCGGCCTCTCGAAGGATGCTATCCACTCGCCCAACGAGAGCTACGGTCTCGACCAGTTCGACAAGGGCATGGAGACACTCCCATACTTCTATAAGTATTTCGCAGAGATGAAGTAACGAGTCGGCAGTTCAAAGATAAAGAAGAAGAGTTGCGGTTAATCAAACCACAACTCTTCTATTATTATCTCTCTACGCACCCTATCGCGCTCCGAATCACGAATCATGTCATGAATCATATCGCGCACTAAAAAGGCAAGTCATCGGGATCCTCCGCAGGGATTGCCGGTGCCTGTGGCATAGGCGCTGGTGCTGGAGCGGGGGCAGGCTGCTGGTATTGTTGCTGATAACCGCCCTGCGCAGGCTGTTGATACTGTTGCTGATAGCCACCCTGTGCAGGCTGCTGATAGCCACCCTGAGGCGCACTATCCTGACGACGACCAAGTAGCTTCATATCGTCGGCAACGACCTCCACAGCATAGTGACGAGCGCCATCCTTCTCCCACTCACGGCTACGCAAGCGACCCTCGACATATATCTGCGAACCCTTGCGCACATACTTATCAGCGACCTCCGCAAGACCACGCCACAAGGTGATTGTATGCCACTCAGTATGCTCGGTTGTCTCATTTGTCTGGCGATTGAATATACGCTCGGTGGTAGCAAGGCGCAAGCGAGCGACCTTAACACCAGTCTCAAGGGTACGAACCTCTGGGTCCTGTCCTACATTACCTAAAAGTATTACCTTATTAATCATATCTAAGTTTGATTTTACTCCTCTTTATTCTTCGTAATCTCCTGACTATGGTCACCATGCTCAATCTCATCAATAAGCTTACCAATAAAGTCCTGATCGGGACCCTCGATGAAGCTCATCTCAACGGGCTGGTAGTACATAGCACGGCGCAATGACTCTGGGAGATTTGTAGAGCGGCGTAGCTTCACTGCATCCTTCTCGGTCATCAAGATTATTGCACGATGGTGGCGCTTGTGTAGCGCCATGAGGGCATTCATATCGTCGATGTTATAACGATGATGGTCGTCAACGATATACTTGTCAACAACCGTAAATCGCATCTCCGCAGCACTCACAAAGCTCTTTGGATTACCAACGCCCGCCACGAGTATAGCCTGACTTGCATAGTCGACAGTCTCGCGATTTGGCATCTCAAATAGAGGCACGATAGGTAGTGGCTCCATACGCGAGAAGTATACCTTCTGATAGGCTATTGTGCGTAGCTTATTATGCCATAGACGGCGATCAAGCGGCGTCATAGCCTCGGGACACTTCGACACCATAAAGAAGTGACCTGTGGTAAGTCTCGACTTGAGGTCACGGAGACGACCTCGAGGCATGAGGTGGTCATTCTCGATGGGGCGCGTAGCATCCATGACAATAACGTTCACCTTTGCACGCACACTACGATGCTGCAAGCCATCATCCATGATAATTAGGTTCACCTCTGGGTGCTCCTCGCGAATACGACGAATGGCCTTCACCCTATCCTCGGCAACCACAACAAGCGTTCCCGAGAACTTCAGCTTTATCTGCAAAGGTTCATCACCGACATCCAAGTAGCTATCGTCGATAGTTACCTCACGATAGCCCTTCGTGCGACGACCATAGCCACGCGAGAGCAGTGCGATGTTATAGTTATTGCTAAGTGACGATATAAGCATCTCAGCCATAGGGGTCTTGCCAGTGCCACCAACGGTAATATTACCGATGCAGACAACGGGGATATCGAAGGTGTGGCTCTTGAGCACGCCCCAATCGTAAAGACGATGACGAACATAAATCACCGCCCCATATATCCACGACAATATGGTCTTTAGTATCTTCATTACTTACTTAACAACTTGGCATAATGCCACAATCTTGACAAATGTAATCATTATTTTCGAGATGGCAAAATTTCACACAATAAATTATCCATGCGAGCACTTTTTAGTGAGATATAGTTTTGACGAAAAACTAAATTTTACTACCTTTGCACATCATGAAAAGACTTGAACTATTTACCACACTGCTACTTATTTTAGGTGGCATTGCATGTGGCGGTAACTCATCCGACAAAGAGAGAATTATTAATGCCATTAACAATGGCACAGGCGAGGCAGAGGCTACAACACAGGAGCTACAAATCCCCGAGGAACCCGAGACGCTATATGGCATCATCATTGACGGCTATGACATCAAGGAGTTCACAGTCGAGCCCAACGAGACGGTGGGCAAGATACTTAACCGCCACGGTATATCGGCCGCAAAGATTGACCGCCTGAATAAGGCTGCCAAGGAGGTATACTCGCTCTCGAAAATCCAAACCGGCAAGAAATACACCATTTTCTCGCGCGACATCACAAACGACGAGGGCGCAAAGAGCGCTGTTGCTGACTACATGGTGTATCATATTAACAGGGTTGAGTATGTCATCTTCGACCTCACCACAGACCAGCCCGTTGCTCTTATGGGTACCAAGCCAAGCGAGATTGTACGCAAGCGTGCCGAGGCGGTGATAACATCATCACTTTGGGAGTCAATTGTTGGACAGGGTCTATCGTACGAGTTAGCAGCCGAGTTCGAGGATATATATCAGTGGACCGTAGACTTCTTCCATATACAGGAGGGTGACAGTTTCATGGTGATATACGACGACGAGGTTGTCGATGGTGAGAGTGTCCGCATTGGCCGCATCTGGGGTGCCAAGTTTACACATCGTGGCAAGGAGGTATACGCCATCCCATACGTTACGGATGGCAAGAAGATTGAGTACTGGGAGTACAATGGCGAGTCGCTCAAGAAGCAGATGCTCAAGGCACCACTTAAGTATACGCGCATAAGTTCGGGCTTCACATACAAGCGTCTACACCCCGTGCACAAGGTCTACAAGCCACACACTGGCGTAGACTATGCAGCACCCGCAGGAACACCCGTACACGCAGTAGCTGATGGCACCATCATCTTTGCTGACTGGGGTGGTGGTGGCGGTAACACCATCAAGATTAGGCATGCTGGCGGCCTACAAACAGGATACCTCCACCTCCAGAAGTTTGCAAGCGGCATCAAGGAGGGCGTATATGTAACGCAGGGGCAGACAATCGGCTATGTTGGCTCTACCGGCACATCGACAGGTCCACACCTCGACTATCGTATCTGGCAGAATGGCACGCCTATCGACCCTCTAAAGATTACGCAGCAGCCATCAGAGCCTATTGGCGAGAAGTACAAGGCATCGTTCGAGGCTGTGCGCGACAGGGTTATCGCCGAGCTTAATGGCGAGGAGATACCTGGCGGAGCAATCACCGAGGATGACATCTTCCACAGATAGTTAGTTGTAATGATGGTTGAAGAGCGCATCGTAAAGTTTATTGCGAAGCATCATGTGCTAAGCCTTGCGACGTGTGACGATATGGGCAACCCCTATATCGCCACATGCTTCTATGCCTACGACAAAGAGCGTAACATATTCATATTCACCTCGGATGACAATACGCGTCATGCGCAACAGATGACAAATCGCCAGAATGTGGCTCTCGGCATACAGCTCGAGACGCGCATCGTGGGGCGCATCCAAGGGCTGCAGGTTTGTGGCATAGCCGAGCGTGGCGACGAGAAGGCGAAGATGAGGTATATAAAGCGCTTCCCATACGCCGCCGTCGCACCACTATCATTATGGATGGTGCGCCCAACGATGATGAAGCTAACGGATAACACCTTAGGATTTGGCAAGAAACTGATATGGCAAAGCGAGGAGTAATTGTTGTTGCAGGGGGCTCAGGGCTCCGTATGGGTGGAGCTATACCCAAGCAGTTTATGATACTTGGCGGCATGCCCGTCGTAGGTCGCACGATAAACACCTTTGCGGAGGCATTGCCCGGCTGCGACATCGTTGTCGTGCTTCCCGAGGAGCACATTGCAATGTGGAAGAACCTCGCATCGCGCTTCGACATAGCACCCCACCGCTGCATTGCGGGAGGCAAGGAGCGTTTCGACTCGGTAAAGTGTGGCATCGAGGCGCTACCCATGGAGACAGAGTACATCGCCGTTCACGATGGCGTGCGTGCGCTCGTATCAAAGGCACTTATCATCAAGACGATGCTTGAGGCCGAGGAGCACGGCGCAGTGATACCCGTAACGGGTGTTGTCAACTCCTATCGCCGTCTGCTTGACGATGGCACCACGGAGCATATAGACAGAGGTCGTCTACGCATAGTGCAGACGCCACAGACCTTCGGCGCAGAGCTACTGCGCAAAGCATACGAGCAGCCCTACGATGAGCGCTTCACGGATGACGCCTCGGTAGTTGAGGCAATGGGCGTGACAATAGCGACCATTGAGGGTGAGGCGCGAAACATAAAGCTCACCACGCCCGACGATATGGAGTATGCCGAATGGCTGCTATCGAGATAAAACAATGCTACCCGAAACAAAACAATGCGATGACTAAAAAGATAGTCATCGCATTGTTTTAATAGCCATCTCTACACTACGAGCGTGAGAAGGTTATGGCAATCATAATGTCATCGAACTCCGATACCACGCTATATACCATATCGAGCACCGACGAGTTGATATCTAAATTAAGACGCTTTAATCCAGCTACGATATCTCCAGCCTCGAGGTAGACCTTCAAGCGGTTATTATACTGCTCGACATAGCCGTCACACGATAGCTCCGTATCGAGAAGCGTAACATATATCTTGCACTTGGCGTTAGAGTCATCGTAGTCATAGGTACCCTCGAGCGACTCATCTCCCAGATTTCCCACGACTGTGCCGTTACGCTTCAGCGTCACCTTGAAGTAGCCAGCATCGACGCCATAAGCCTCCAAGTAGTCCTGTGCTATGCCATCTATCTCGTCGACAGCATACTCGGCAAGGATATTATCACCAAAGTAGTCGACCTTTGCCGACGAATAGTACCATGTACCCAATATGTCACTGCTCTTAGGAGCGCTCTCGGCAAGCTTCTCGTAGCGCGAAGGCTCATCACTGCCAACAATAGAACCCCACAATTTACCGAAGTTAAACTGTGCCGATGCCTGCGTAGGAAGCATCCAGATGGCAGCCACTATTAGAGTAAGGGAAAATAGTCGTTTCATACAAGTACTTATTTATATTTATTTATATACATAGTCAACCGCTCCTAAACAAAACGCCGCGGAGCACTATTTATTGTCTTCTACTTAAGAGCGTCTAACTCGCGCTCCATCTCCTCGACCTCCTGCAACCAAGCACGCTCCTGCGCATCAGATGGCATGTGTAGGTCACCACGAGGCGAGAGTCCCACAGCGCCCACCTTTGGACCATCGGGCATTGACGAGCGTTTGAACTGCTGTGTGAAGAAGCGGTGGAAGAATACCTTGAGCCACTTGATAATCGTAGCGCGGTCGTAGACGCCATCGAAGGCGATGGTAGCGAGCATAGCAATCTTTGCTGGCACATAGCGACGGCGTAGCGCACAATATAGGAAGAAGTCGTGGAGGTCGTATGGACCTACCAAGTCCTCGGTCTTCTGAACGATATTATTACCATCGGCGGGTAACAACTCTGGGCTAACAGGCGTAGCTACGACATCCAAGAGAGCCTTGCGCAAAGCACCCTCGGCACGGTTTGTTGCATACCAGTCGACCATGTACTTAACCAAGGTCTTGGGCACCGAGGCATTGATGCCATACATCGACATCTGGTCACCGTTATATGTAGCCCAGCCTAACGCCAACTCACTCATATCGCCTGTACCGATGACCATGCCACCGTACATATTGGCTATATCCATAAGTATCTGCGTACGCTCGCGCGCCTGCGAGTTCTCGTATGCCACAGAACGCTCATCCGCAGAGAGGCCTATATCCTTGAAGTGCTGCTCGCAGGCATCCTTTATGGATATCTCCTTGAGCGTACAGCCCAACTCGCGTACCATGGTAAGGGCATTCTGGTATGTACGATCTGTTGTTCCGAAGCCCGGCATGGTGACGCCTATGATACCCTTGCGGTCGAGACCCAAGAGGTCGAAGGTGTCGCATACGGCGAGGAGTGCCAATGTAGAGTCCAAGCCACCAGATATGCCGATAACGGCGTTCTTGCAGCGTGTATGCTCGAGACGCTGTGCAAGGCCAGCGCTCTGAATGGCAAAGACCTCGCGACAGTGAATTGCGCGTGCCGCCTCATCCTCGGGTACGAAGTACAAAGGCTCGATATGGCGACGCACATCACCCTGATAGCATATCTCATCGACATCAATCTCCACGACACGCATCTCGGGCGCATCGGGATAGTAGAAGGTGTTACGCGCAGTACGACGTGTAGAGATGTACTCAACATCGATATCTGCAATCACCATGCGGTCGTTACGCGCAAAACGCTCGCTCACGCCCAAGACACGACCGAGCTCTGCAATTACGGCATTACCCGCAAAGACAAGATCCGACGACGACTCGCCGTGTCCCGATGAGGCATAAACGTATGCCGCCATGGTGCGTGACGACTGCTCGGCGATAAGCGAGATAAGGTAGTCGTGCTTGCATACCGACTCGGGCGATGCCGAGAGGTTGAACAGGAGCTTTGCACCCTGCACCGCCTGCATTGACGATGGTGGCACGGGTACCCACATATCCTCGCATATCTCGACGCCAAACTCTACGCCATGGAGGTCGAACATAAGGTCGCTACCAAAGGGACACTCCTGACCCGCATAGCGTATTGTGCGATCCTTGATTGCGTAGCCCGATACCCACCAGCGAAGCTCCGAGAACTCGCCGTAGTTGGGTATGTACGATTTGGGGACAATACCCCACAATGCGCCCTGACCAAATATGGCGGCGCAGTTATATAGACGGTCGGCATAGACCACAGGGAGGCCCACGATGCCGATAGTAGGTATGTCGGCAGTCTCCTCCATAAGCCATGCTAACGCCTTCTCGGAGTCGCTAAGGAGCTTCTTCTGAAGCACCATATCTCCACAAGTGTAACCCACGAGCGATAACTCGGGCATCACTACAATCTCGACGCCCTCACGAAAGGCGTCCTGCATAATTTTGAGAGCGCCCTCGGCATTGCTGTGGGCATCGGCGATGTGCACGCGAGGCACAGCTGCCGCCACTCTCATATATCCAAATTGGTTGTTCATATTACTCCTTTATTAGCAATGAGCAATGAGTAATTAGCAATTAGCAACAAGCAGGCATTGCCTACTTATAATAGTGCGAAGTTTCATTGAGGAAAATAAGCATCTTAAGGCAAGCAAAGCTTCAAAGATGGCCCCTTATCATAGCAAAGAACCCATTTTGTTGTCAGAAGGGTGGCATATTTGGCCTCGATTAAGATGCTGGGCTGGATGGGACATACTGATGGTATTTCCCATTCAGCACAGCGATTGAGAGGTCGAAGATGACCCCTTATCACAACAAAATTACTCTGCCCAGATACGCGCAAGGTTAATAATAGTATTCATCGCGCGGTTCATAGTCGTAAGCGACGCATACTCGTAACGACCATGGAAGTTCATGCCACCAGTAAAGAGGTTGGGGCAGGGAAGACCCATGAATGAGAGACGCGAGCCGTCGGTACCACCACGGATAGGACGCACAAGAGGCTTCACTCCCGCCTCAATCATGGCACGACGGGCCTTCTCTATAACCTGTGGATGTGGCTCCACCATCTTGCGCATGTTGTAGTACTGGTCCTTGAGGGTGAGCGTCAGCACCTTCTCGCCATACTTACGCTGGAGGAAGTTGACGACATCCCACATAAGCTGCTTCTTAAGCTCGAACTTATCGCTGTCGTGGTCTCGGATGATATAGTTGATCTCCGCCTCCTCGACGCTACCCTTGATGCCTACGCAGTGGAAGAAGCCCTCGTAGTTCTCAGTGTACTGTGGGCGCTCCGATGCTGGGAGAAGAGTATTGAGCTCTGTGGCGATATCTATGGCGTTAATCATCTTGTTCTTCGCCATGCCTGGGTGCACATTGCGGCCAGCGATGGTAATCTTGGCGCCTGCTGCGTTGAAGTTCTCATACTCGAGCTCGCCCTCCATACCACCATCCATGGTATATGCGAAGTCAGCACCAAACTTCTTGACATCGAAGTAGTCGACGCCACGACCAATCTCCTCATCGGGAGTGAAGCCCACACGAATCTTACCGTGCTCAACCTCGGGATGTGCCACGAGCCACTGCATGGCTGTGACGATCTCGGCAACGCCAGCCTTATCGTCAGCACCAAGGAGTGTTGTGCCATCGGTATGGATGAGTGTGTGTCCCTTGAAGAACGACAACTCGGGGAACTCCTCGACCTTGAGCCATACGTTGTTGCCGAGCATGATATCGCGGCCGTCGTACTTGTCGATGATGTGAGGCTTGATGTTTGCGCCCGACATGTCGGGTGATGTGTCGACATGCGAGATGAAGCCTATGGTAGGCACACTCTCCTTGCCCTTGGTGGCGGGGAGTGTAGCCATGACGTAGCCATGCTCATCCATGGTCACATCCTCGAGACCTATTGTTTGTAGCTCCTCCTTGAGGTAGTTGAGTAGCACGAGCTGCTTCTCGGTCGAGGGGAATGTCTCACTCGACTCATTCGACTGCGTGTCGAACGACACATACTTCAAAAATCTATCTTTTAAGTCCATATTGTTAGGTATATTTAGTTATTATCTTCTTTGGGTATTTAGTGTTACGGTAGCAAGCCCCGACTACTGCGGGGCTGCCACGCCATGTTTATTACTCCTCAATCTTGGCTCTGCGAGCATGCCAGATGAAGTACACTATGATGGCAAGATACATGATGATACCGAGCCACTGCGCTCCTGCCGAGCCAGCCCAGCCTGTAAGGTTTAGGTCGAGGCCTGCAAAGGCGAGGACGGCGCTGACAACGCCCATAAGGGCACCACCAGCGATGAAGCCCGAGGCGATGAGCGTACCGCGGTTGCTGTTAGCCTTAGCCTGTGCGGGATTCTTATGGCGGTTAACAGCCCACGCAACGAGACCACCCACAACGAGTGGTGCATTGAGCTCCATAGGTATGAACATACCGAGTGCAAAGGGCAATACGGGGAGACCTATGAATGCGAAGACAAGCATCAAGCCTGCGCCGATACCGTAGAGCAACCATGGTGTCACGCCACCAGTCATCAAAGGCTGAATGACAGCAGCCATAGCGTTAGCCTGAGGCGCTACGAGGGCATTTTCGCCTGTGAAGCCGTATGTCTCGTTCATGATGATCATCACACCGGCAACGGTAGCTGCCGACACGAAGGTGCCGACAAACTTCCATGTCTGCTGCTTCTTGGGTGTTGTACCAAGCCAGTAGCCCACCTTGAGGTCGGTGATGAAGCCACCAGCCATAGATAGTGCCGTACATACCACGCCACCGATGACGAGGGCAGCAATCATACCCTGCTGACCCTCCAAGCCTACCGATACGAGCACGAGAGATGAGAGAATAAGGGTCATCAGCGTCATGCCCGACACAGGGTTAGAGCCCACGATGGCGATAGCATTTGCCGCCACGGTGGTGAAGAGGAAGGCGATGACGAAGACGATGAGCAGTGCTACGATGGTCTGCATCCAGTTACCCAAGACGCCAAACTGGAAGAATACGAGTGTTGCGACAAGGGCTGCGATGAGTATAGTCAATACATTCTTCATGCGTATATCGCGCTCGGTGCGAGCCTCTACAGCTGCGCCCTTGCCACCAAACTCATTCTTGGCAAGCGACAATGCCGACTTGATGATGCCCGCCTGGCGTACGATGCCTATGAGGCCTGCCATGGCGATACCACCGATGCCGATAGGACGGCCGATGAAGGTGTATAGGTTCTCGGGGGTGAAGATAAGATCCGACTGCGAGAGTAGCGTGTTGTGCACCTGCTCGGTGGTGATGCCGAGGATTGTAGCTATCTCCGCAGGGCTCTCCATGATGCGCTCAACGAGGATAGGGTCGGTGACGCCAAATATCTCGATAAGCTGCTCGGGGCTACTTGTGAGGCTCTCCAAGAGTCCCTGTCCCGATATGCTGAACAGCTGCGCGAAGGTCATTGGGTCCATGGCACTCTCGAACGAGCCTACGAGGGGCACAATGAAGAACCACACGAGTGCCGAGCCGGCAGCGATGATAAGGGCATACTTAAGACCGATGATATAGCCGAGGCCGAGTACTGCTGCCGAGGTGTTGATGCCTAACGTCAGCTTAGCCTTGGCTGCCAAGGTCTGACCCCAGCCCCACATCTGCGTAGATATAGATGAGACCCACGCGCCAAAGGTAGATACCACGAAGTCGTAGAGACCACCGATAAGGCCTGCTGCAACAAGTATCTTGGCCTGCGAGCCGCCCTTCTCACCCGACACGAGCACCTCTGTTGTTGCCGTAGCCTCGGGGAAGGGGTACTTGCCGTGCATCTGCTTCACGAAGTACTTACGGAAGGGGATGAGCAAGACGATACCGAGGATACCACCGAGCAACGACGATAGGAATACCTGGTAGAACTGCGCATCGAGACCCAAGATGTAGAGTGCAGGGAGTGTGAAGATGGCACCTGCCACGATAACACCCGACGATGCACCGATAGACTGGATGATTACATTCTGGCCAAGCATATTCTTCTTGCCGCGAAGCTGGCCAAGACCCACGGCGATGATGGCGATAGGTATGGCAGCCTCGAAGACCTGACCCACCTTAAGGCCGAGGTAAGCGGCAGCAGCTGAGAATAGCACTGCCATAAGTAGGCCGATAGACACGGAGTAGGGCGTAACCTCTGCGGGGGTCTCGTTAGGCCCCATCACTGGCTTATACTCCTCACCTGGTTTTAGCTCTCGATAGGCGTTATCGGGAAGCGATGTTTTGGGTTGTTCCTGTTGCATAAAGATATCTATTTACATATTCATACATTGACAATTGTACAAAGATAGTAAAAATATCAAAAATACAAGAGTAAAATAACGAAAAAAAGATGAAAGTAGGGAGGGCATAGCACACAATGAGCAATGAGGAATGAGCAATGGTTGGGCGCTGCGCTTATTAGGGCGCAGGCGAAGCCTGCTTGGGAGGGCGGGCTGACGCCATTGGTCGGGCGCTTCGCTTGATTAAAATTTAAGGAGCTTCAGCTCCGCCCGATTAAGGGAGCTCCGCTCCCGCCCGATAAGGGCGCTGCGCTTCCACCCGACCACCAAAACAAAAAAATCGGAGCCTCCCGCGAGGGAAGCTCCGAAGAGTTATACTCTAAACGAGTATTGTCGACTAATCAACTAAATTAGAATAAATAGTTCGTTGAAGTACCGATGTAGTTAACACCGTTGATAGTCATGTCGAGAGTGACGTCGTAAGTGTTATAATTGATTGTGATAGTACCATCAGCCTCAACAGATTCGCCATTGAAAGTAGCATTGCTTGCTTTGAAGACACCATCAGGGTCGTTAAAGTAATACGTAGCTGCACTCACGCCGCCCCAACTGCTCTGAAGTTTAGCTGTTATAACTGTGCCATCTCCACCTGTCAATGTCAAGATATCACCATTCAATGCAGCTGTAAATTCCCAATCCTTCACTTCAAGCTCTGGTGTTTGTGTATTGTCGCCACCTTCGCCACCTTCACCTGGGTTCTCTGGCTCGACTACTGTTGTGCCCATCTCGCCTGTGTAGGTAGCCGTTACCTGTGTTCCAGTCTCGAGCGAGAAGTTCATCACAAGGGTGTAGATATCGCCATCATTTGTAACAATGATATTACCGCCGTCTATCTTTGAGCTAACGCCACTAAACTTAGATGTTACATTCTTCTGTGCAAAGCAAGTGCCATCGCTTCCGATGTACGAATATGAGTTGGTGTAGAAATTGTATGTTTTGTTCTCAATTGAAGTCTCGGATGCTACTGTGTCGCTCCAGCCAAGGGTAAACTCGGTATCCTCGCCAGTGAACACGAACTCGTATAGGAAGTACGAGCTCAAATTAACGCCCTTAGACATTGATGTCAATGTGATATCCAGCTCCGTAGGTATCTCTGGCTCTGGCTCTGAACCACCACCATTCTCAACTGCTTCGCCATTGATGTAGCCATAGTATGTGAACTCATACTCAGCACCATTGATAGTCAATGTGATGTCGATATCGTGGATTGCACCTGCTGTGCCACCCTCATTAACCTTCAATTTACCATCTGTGACACTTAGGTTGTCGCCAAGTGATGGAATCGAGATATCGTGAATAGAAAAATATCTCAAATACCAAGAGCTATCACCCAAAGAGTAGTCGCCATCACGTTTGGCGATGAAGTCCTTGTTGTTTCTGTTCATACCCACGTAGAACGAGAATCCGTTACCCTCAACCAAATACTTTGTGGGACTTAATGAATTGGTATAAGTCCACTTGGTAATCTCACCATCGAATGTCACAGGCTCGGTGTATACCTCCTCATAGACATACTTAACAGTCTTAGTATAACCGTCAATGTATGCGCTAACAATAGCTGTTAGAGATAGTGTGTTACCCTCGCCACGCTCCACAACTATTATGCCATTAGACTGATTCCAATATGGATAGCCGTTCGAAGAAGGCTTCTCGGCAATGTTGAACGATGTATTGTACCAATCATACTCCAAAGCCGCGTTAGCGCTGAACGACCAATCTCCATATACACCAGTATATGTTCCAGCAGGAAGCTCGCCATTAAGGCCTGTGTGGAATGGAATCTGGATCCAGTCGTTAGCTGTCTTACCTTCAAATTTATATGTCGAGTCAACTATAGCGTATGATGTCAATGTCACTGTATAGTCAACCTCCATGTTGATATCCATAGGGGTTGTGAAGTAGGTGTTACCCTTGTATGAGTCGATATACTCGGTGCTATCCTCCTTAGCCTTAGCCGTAACAGCGATGTTGTACTGAGTGTTGTACTCCGCATCGAAAGTGTATGAAGCGGCGGTGTAAGCACTCTCTACAACCTCGTCGTTAATCTCAATCTCATAAGCTGCAGCATTCTCGATAGCCTCCCATGTAGCTGTCACCTTACCATCGGCAAACGAAGCGCTGATGATTGGAGTGTCGAGCTGTACTGGATCCTTCGTAAGTGCAGATACAGAGAACTTTGAAACACGACCGATCTGAAAGTTAAGAGGCTTCTCCTCGGTAAGAGTTATCGTCTTTGAATATGCCACGCCATCGGCAACAATACTAACTGTAAACTCCTTAGCATCGCAAGCCTCCGATGCAAACCAATAAGTGTGCTCTGCAAGTTCCTCGGTGTTAAGGATGTAGGTGTAGCTATTCTCCTCACCAACAATATTGACAACCACCTCAGTAATCTTCTTATCATCGAAGCCATTGATTGTCATCTTACCATAAGCTGCACCGTGCTTGAATATACCGTTTACATCCACTGTACCCGAACCATCATACTCAAAAGATGTATATGTCATGTGACATTTTGGATCAACAGAATTTGCTCTTGGGGTCTGGTTGTTAGCAACATATGCGTAATTGGTCAACGAATTCCAGCCTTCGCCAACATAAGCGTATACTGTACCAGCATCTATGGGGTTGTCAAACACTACGGTAAATGTAGCGCTCTTACCCTCATCATCGATTTTCTCAGCCTCAGCATATGCTGTGTAAGTGCCATCATAGTCGGCAGCAGGAGCAACAATAGCAACCTGCTCACCACCCTCCCAAAACGATGGATACTTCGCGCCATCATACTCTCCAAAATGGCTTCGTGTATCATCATCGAAGTTAGCAGTAAAATTGATAACAGTCCTCTTTGCCACGGCGTTGACCTCGTTGTTCTCCTTGGTACATGCCGTAAATGCCATTGCAGCTACTGCAACGAGCATCAAATTCTTAAACAAATTTTTCATCGTTACAATAGTTTTTAGAATTCACCATAGTTGTCCTCTGTAACATCCTCGAAGCCAGCAGATGCCGTAAAGCCCGCCTCGACCGTAGTCAAGACAATCTCCATCTCGGGAGCAGCATACTCCTCGAAAAATGATTTTTTGTTCATAATTAACCTAAATAATTAAAATATAAATAATTTGTAATTTATTGATTTTTCACACATTATGCCGATAGCGATGGTAAAACTTATCACTCAACAAATGTAAACACTTCGTTATTTACACTCATTGCAGGCGGCACCACCACCGCAAACAACATGCAAAGATATAAAAATATCTTCCAAAAAAACAAATATTTCCCAACAAAAAAAATAGCATTTTGCTTAATACATATTACGATTGGTTTTCGGTTCGAAATATCGCATAGTTTTTCTGTTGTGATATAGAGCGATTATTGGAGCATTAAGTAACACGGGGGGGGGCATAGAATTACATAGAGGTCTTAAATAGAGCGTATGTATGTGTGTTCATGGTATTTCAAGGAGGCGCCACAAATTTCTCCATGACATCTATCAACGCCACCATACCCTCATCATTGCAGGCTATGCCTACTTATCTTTCATCTTTCGCCATTGCTCTTTCAACTTTTTTTACTATCTTTGTCGGTTGTGCGCGCAGTTACGCGTGCATGACACCATGAGTCACGAAACGTAACAAACAAAAACATAGACAATTATGCAGCTAGCAGACAAGTATTCACCCGAACAAATCGAGCAGAAGTGGTACGACTTCTGGATCGCTGAGAACCTTTTCCACTCGGAGCCCGATGCTCGCGAGCCATATACCATCGTAATCCCACCACCAAACGTGACAGGTATGTTGCACATGGGCCACATGCTCAACAACACGTTGCAAGACGTATTGGTGCGTCGTGCTCGCATGCAGGGCAAGAACGCCTGTTGGGTGCCAGGCACCGACCACGCATCTATCGCCACAGAGGCGAAGGTCGTAAAGAAGCTCGCCGAGCAGGGCATAAAGAAGAGCGACCTCACACGTGAGGAGTTCCTAAAGCATGCTTGGGACTGGACCAACGAGCATGGCGGCATCATCCTCAAGCAGCTACGCAAGCTCGGCGCATCGTGCGACTGGGAGCGTACAGCATTTACGATGGATGAGATACGCAGCAAGAGCGTCATCCGCGTATTCTGCGACCTCTACAACAAGGGGCTCATCTACCGTGGTCTACGCATGGTAAACTGGGACCCTAAGGCGCAGACAGCCCTCAGCAACGAGGAGGTGATATATCGCGAGGAGAAGAGCAAGCTATACTACTTGAAGTACTACGTCGACGAGGCAGCAGGTTCGACCGATGGCGAGGAGGAGGGCGCAGTGGTGCTCAACGCCACCGACGCTTTCGACCCCACAGTAAAGCACCAGATACTACACCGCGACGCCGAGGGTCGCCGTTATGCCGTAGTGGCAACAACACGCCCCGAAACAATCATGGGCGATACGGCAATGTGCATAAACCCCAAGGACCCCAAGAACACTTGGCTAAAGGGTAAGAGCGTCATCGTGCCTCTCGTAAACCGCGTAGTGCCCATCATCGAGGATAGATATGTAGAGATAGAGTTTGGTACGGGCTGTCTCAAGGTGACACCTGCACACGACGTCAACGACTACATGCTCGGCAAGACGCACAACCTCGAGACCATCGACATCTTCAATGCCGACGCCACAATAAGCGAGGCGGGAGGCATGTATGTAGGCATGGACCGCATGGATGTACGCAAGCAGATTGTCAAGGACCTCGCCGAGGCTAACCTCTTGGAGAAGGTCGAGGACTACGACAACAAGGTGGGTTACAGCGAGCGTAATGCCGACACTGCCGTGGAGCCACGCCTCTGCATGCAGTGGTTCTTGCGCATGCAGCACTTTGCCGACATAGCATTGCCACCGGTGATGAACGACGAGATTAAGTTCCACCCCGCAAAGTATAAGACGACATATAACAACTGGCTCACCAACATTCAGGATTGGTGCATCAGCCGCCAGCTATGGTGGGGACACCGCATCCCAGCCTACTTCCTCCCAACGGCCGAGGGTGCCGAGGAGAAGTTCGTCGTTGCAGAGAGCCGCGAGGAGGCACTCGCACTTGCCAAGGCGATACCTGGCTACGAGGGTATCACCGCCGAAGAGCTACGCCACGATGAGGATGCCCTCGACACATGGTTCAGCTCATGGCTATGGCCACTATCGCTCTTCAACGGCATCCTCGACCCCGACAATAAGGAGATTAACTACTACTACTCTACCGACGACCTCGTAACAGGCCCCGATATCATCTTCTTCTGGATTGCACGTATGATTATGGCTGGTTACGAGTGGCGCGGCGCAAAGCCATTTAAGAATGTATACTTCACAGGTATCGTGCGCGACAAACTCGGCCGTAAGATGTCGAAGCAGCTCGGCAACTCACCCGACCCTCTCGACCTTATCGCCAAGTATGGCGCCGATGGTATGCGTGTAGCGATGCTCATGTCTACGTCGGCAGGCAACGACGTAATGTTCGACGAGGCGTTGTGCGAGCAGGGACGCAACTTCGGCAACAAGATATGGAACGCCTACCGACTTATCAACATGTGGGAGGTGGATACCACCCTCGAGCAGCCCGAGGCAGCCAAGGAGGCTATCACATGGTTCGACGAGGTAATGCGCGAGCGCATAGCACGCATCAACCACGACATGGAGCAGTACCGCATATCGGAGGCATTCACCGAGCTATATCGTCTCTTCTGGGACGACTTCAGCGGCTGGTACTTGGAGATGGTGAAGCCAGCATACCAGTGCCCCGCAGACAGCAAGACCATAGAGCGCACGAAGCACTACTTCGACCAGCTACTGCGCTTGTTGCACCCATTCATGCCATTTATCACCGAGGAGATATGGCAGGACCTCAAGCCCGAAGAGGGTGTTAAGTCTATCGTCGTAGCACAGCAGCCACAGGTAGACCGCGAGGCAGATACCACAATCCTCGCACGCTTCGCCCTTGTCGAGGAGCTTATCACTGCTATCCGCAACGTGCGCAAGCAGAAGAACATAGCACAGAAGGAGGCTCTTACGCTCAACTACATAGCCGACGAGAACTACCCCGCAGAGTTCAGCGCTGTGATTGCCAAGATGGGTAACATCAAGGCTATCGAGGCTGTTGTGGAGAAGGATGCTACGGCAGCGGCATTCATCGTCAAGACTACGCAGTACTTCGTACCTATGGAGGGCAAGATCGACAAGGAGGCAGAGCTCAAGAAGCTCGGCGACGACCTCACCTACTACGAGGGCTTCCTTGCATCGGTGATGAAGAAGCTATCTAACGAGCGCTTCATATCGTCAGCACCCGAGAAGGTTGTTGCCAACGAGCGTGCAAAGCAGGCAGATGCCGAAGCTAAGATTGCCGCTATCAAGGCACAGATGGAGGCACTCAAGTAATGGCAGACATAACGATATATACCGACGGCTCGGCCTTGGGCAACCCGGGGCCGGGCGGCTACGGCATAGTTCTTATCTCGGGACCCCACCGCAAGGAGCTCTCCGAGGGCTTCCGTCTGACGACAAACAACCGCATGGAGCTTATGGCCGTATGTGTTGCCCTCGAGGCATTGCGCTTCAAGGGTAGCAACGTTACGCTATACTCCGACTCAAAGTATGTTGTCGAGGCTGTCAACCAGCGCTGGGTGCTCAACTGGGAGAAGATGGGCTTCAAAGGCAAGAAGAATCCCGACCTGTGGCGTCGCTTCCTCGCCATATACCGCCAACATAGGGTGCGCTTCGTGTGGGTCAAGGGTCATGCCTCGACCGTCGAAAACAACCGTTGCGACCATCTCGCTGTGACAGCAGCCTCGTCGACAAACCTACACGAGGACACGGGCTACGACCCAACAGCACAATAATATGGAGGATACCACAATGATGGATGGACATAACAAGGAGACATGGAAGCCTGGGACGCTCATTTACCCACTCCCCGCGGTGTTAGTCACGGTGGGCGATAGCATCGAGAACTCGAACATCATGACCATAGCGTGGACAGGTACGATATGCACCAACCCACCGATGTGCTATATCTCGGTGCGCAAGGAGCGCCACTCCTACGACACACTACGCCGCACGGGTGAGTTCGTCATAAACCTCACCACCGAGGCTATGGCACGCGCCACAGACTGGTGTGGCGTACGCTCGGGACGCGATTACGACAAGTGGAAGGAGACAGGGTTGACACCCATGAAGAACGACCATGTGGCAACACCTCTCATCGCCGAGTCGCCACTATCTATATGTTGCAAGGTGCGCGAGGTGAAGGAGCTTGGCTCGCACGATATGTTCATTGCAGATGTGGTTGGCATCGAGGCCGACACGCGATATATAGACCCCGAGACAGGCAAGTTCTCGTTGGAGAAGGCACGCCCCATAGTATATTCGCATGGCGAGTATTACAGTCTTGGCGAGATGCTTGGTCACTTTGGATGGTCGGTGAGACGTAAAACAACAAAAAAACGAAGATAGGATGACAGAACAACAGCAGGAACTTCTTGGACGCTACGAGGAGCAGCTACGCACAATGCTCATAGAGCGTCTCTCAAAGGAGGGATGGCTCGACGGTCAGATGCTTACCGTCGAGGAGCTTAACGAGAAGTGGCACGCCGCAGCACCATCATACATGGCAGATGCCGTACCCGAGATTGCGAAGTACCCCCTTGTTGCCATAGCGTGGGCGATGTACGAGGGCATGGGTATCGCCGTACTCTGGGATAAGGAGTGGAGCCGCTACGAGGGCGTGGAGGATATACATAAGATGCTCACCGAGCCACGCGGCTTCGACTGCATGGACGAGTATATCACCGAGGTACTATTGTGCCACCCATTAGAGAGTGCCGAGGCTACGAAGGTCGAGAATATGATACGCTCGATGGCGGAGATGGCAGAGATGCTCATCCGCAAGGAGGGCATCGAGGCGCAGAGCGTCATGGCGTTCCACCTCTTCGCCCGCACCACAAAGGTTATGTTCGAGCTTGGCGTATCGGTATCACTCAAGCGCATGGGCTACAACTATGTCAAGGTTAATGCCGAGGTGGTAAGCTAAGGGGGGGGCAGAGAGAGAGAGAGA
>JAFVSV010000020.1 GCA_017503575.1 Alistipes sp.
AGCAGTACTGCAACGAGCGTGCTACGGCTACGCAGCAGACGGGCTTCTGGCTTATGGGACAGGCACGCCCAGGTAAGGTGGGTATCTTGTGGTTTGGCACAGATGATGCTGCCACATCACCATTGACACCTATCTATGTCACCTCTACCGAGGTTCCCGAGTGCTTGCGCGAGGGTAATGGCTCGATGTTGAAGTACTCTGATACCTCTATGTTCTGGATTACTAACCGCGTAGCACAGTTCGCATACCTCCGCTATAATGTCGTAGGTAAGCATGTACGCTCGGAGGTTGACAAGTGGGAGAATGCCATGTTTGCACAGGTTGCCCAGACCGATGAGCTTATCGCTGCCAGCAAGGGTAAGAAGGCTGTGAAGATTGCCACCAACTTTTCGGTAAGCAAGGCACAGGAGGTGTTTGATATCTGGGTAGAGCTCGATAAGTATCTTATGGTCAAGTATATCGACGGCAACGTTAAGGGTGAGGACGCAAATGGCTTCATCGACAATGGCAATGGCAAGGATATCCCAGGCGACATCTCGCAGCCTGGCTACTCGGAGCGCTGGAAGCGTGCCGTAGCTGCTGATAATGGCGAGGTTTTGAAGGTTGTAACATGGTAATAATATAACAGTAGATAACTATGGAAAGATACGATATTATCGTTGTGGGCTCTGGCCCTGGTGGCTATGTTGCCGCTATTCGTGCTGCACAGTGTGGCAAGCGCGTGGCTATCGTCGAGAAGGCAGATGCCGGTGGCGTATGTCTCAACTGGGGTTGTATCCCCACCAAGGCTCTTGTGCGCTCGGCGCAGGTGTTTGCCGACTGTAAGGCTGCTGCCACCTTTGGCGTAGCCATCGAGGGCGAGATTAAGGCCGACTGGGCAAAGATGGTGGAGCGCGAGCGTATGGTGGCTACAACCATGAACAAGGGTGTTCAGTTTCTCCTCAAGAAGAACAATATAGACCTTATCGCTGGCTTCGGCCGCCTTAAGGCGCAGGATGTCGTAGAGGTTGAAGGCGTGGAGTATGAGGCTGACAACATCATCCTCGCTACGGGTGCTCGTCCTCGCGTGATGCCATTCATGCCTATCGATGGCAAGCATATCATCTCGTCAAAGGAGGCACTTGTACTTCCCGAGCTTCCCGAGACAATGGTCGTTGTGGGCTCTGGCGCTATCGGCTCGGAGTTCGCATATATCTACGCTACTCTTGGCGTTAAGGTCACCATCGTCGAGTATATGCCGCAGATTATGCCTTTGGAGGATGAGGATACCGCCAAGGCTATGGAGCGTGCCTTCCGTAAGCTGCGTGCTACGGTGATGACATCGACCACCGTTAAGCAGGTTACAGTACGCGAGGATGGCAAGTGCGTGGTGGATATCGAGGGCAAGAAGGGCGCACAGAGCCTTGAGGCAGATATCGTACTCTCGGCTGTGGGTATCAAGTCTAATATCGAGGATATTGGCCTCGAGGAGCTCGGCATTGAGATTGAGCGTGACAAGATTAAGGTCGACGAGCACTATAAGACAAGTGTTGACGGCGTCTACGCTATCGGCGATATCATCGCCACACCAGCCCTTGCACATGTTGCTTCGGCGGAGGCTATCCACTGCGTGGAGCATATCTGCGGTCTCAACCCTGAGGCTCTCGACTACTCGACAATACCATCGTGCATCTTCACATCACCAGAGGTTGCATCGGTAGGTCTCACCGAGGCGCAGGTTAAGGCACAGGGCATTGAGTATAAGGTGGGTAAGTTCCCATATACCGCATCGGGTAAGGCTACGGCAGCAGGCGAGCGTGATGGCTTCGTGAAGCTTATCTTCGACGCTGATGAGAAGCTCCTCGGCGCACACTTTGTGGGTCACAATGTAACCGAGATGATTGGCGAGCCTACGCTTGCTAAGGTATTGGGCGTCAATGCACACCGCATTGCTCGCACTATCCATGCACACCCATCTATGCACGAGGCTGTTATGGAGGCTTCGGAGGATGCACTCGGCTGTGCTATACATATCTAATCCTCGACCTCTCGAGTAATAGACGAAAGAGGGCGTTGCCGTTGTGCAGCGCTCTCTTTTCTTATCAATTAGCAATTAGCAGAGATGGGCGCTGCGCTTGGTAGGGCGCAGGCGATGCCTGCTTCATCGGGCGCTTCGCTTCATCGGGCGCTGCGCTTGATAAAAATTAAGGGAGCTTTGCTCCCGCCCGACAAAGGAGCTTCAGCTCCGCCCGACTAAGGGAGCTTTGCTCCCGCCCGACCAAGGGCGTTAGCCCGCCCGATGAAGCGAAGCGCCCGACCCCCATTTCTAATTTCTAATTTTTTACCTATCTTTGTTGCCGTAATACGACCACTATGCGATACTTTATCGAACTACAATACGAGGGTGCCGCCTACTTCGGCTGGCAGCGACAACCCGAAGTCGATACCGTGCAGGGTGTCATCGAGCAAAAGCTCTCGATGCTCCTGCGTACGCCCGCCGAGATTGTGGGTGCTGGGCGCACCGATACGGGTGTCAACGCCTCGTTCTATACGGCGCACTTCGATAGCGATGCAGCGGTAGACTGTGACCAGCTCGCATACAAACTCAACAAGGTGTTGCCACAGGATATCGCCATACTGCGCATCTACGAGGTGGAGGCTACGAAGCATGCCCGCTTCGATGCCCGACAGAGGGAGTATACCTACTTTCTGACGAATAGAAAGTCGCCATTCCGCCGCTTCTCGGCATGGCATTTTGCCGTGGATTTGGATGTAGAGATGATGAATGCTGCGGCACAACGACTCCTTGAGTATGACGACTTTACCTCGTTTGCGAAGCTCAACTCCAACAACAAGACTAACATCTGCCACATAACCCATGCTGAGTGGACGATTGAGGCCGACGGTACGCTGCGTTTCACGATTCGCGCCGATAGGTTTTTGCGTAATATGGTGCGTGCCATTGTTGGTACGCTTGTAGATGTGGGGCGTGGTAGATATACGGTCGAGGAGTTCGACGATATAATCCGCTCGCGCGATTTGTCGCGCTCGAGTGCTGGTGCTCCCGCCTGCGGGTTGTTCCTGTCGGATGTCAAGTATTAGTATCATAGCTGCCGAAGATTGTAAAAAAAGCGATTTATGTGGTATAAGTCGCTTTTTTTTGCTATCTTTACCCCATTATTTATAAACTAACGTACGGTTATGAAGTGTGCAATCATAGGCCATGGTAAGATGGGCCGCGAGATAGAACGCATCCTCCAGCAGAGAGGCCATAGTGTTGAGCTTATCATCGACGAGGCTAATGCCGCAGAGCTTACGGCAGCTAACCTCGCGGGCATTGATGTCTGCTTCGAGTTCACCACGCCCGATACCGCAGCGCATAATGTGCGTACGGTGCTTGAGGCTGGCGGTAGGGTAGTGTCAGGAACCACGGGGTGGCTTGCGGAGCTTCCCACGATGCAGCAGCTCGCCGTGGAGCGTGGTGGCGCACTCTTCTACGCCTCGAACTTCTCGATAGGCGTCAACATGATGTTCCGCCTCAATAGGCGCATGGCGGAGCTTATGAATGCCTATAAGGAGTATGAGATAACCATCGAGGAGACGCACCATATATGGAAGAAGGATGCCCCCAGCGGTACGGCTATAACTCTTGCCGAGGGTATCATCGAGGGCGTAGAGCGCAAGAGTGGCTGGGTGAATAGCGCTACGGACGATGCCTCGCAGATAGCCATAATCTCGCACCGCGAGGGCATGGTGCCAGGCATACATAGCGTTACATACACCTCGGAGGATGACTATCTTGAGTTGAAGCACTCGATAACCAATCGTCGCGCCCTTGCCATGGGTGCTGTGATTGCGGGCGAGTACCTTGCCGACAAGCGTGGCGTACATACCATGGACGACCTATTGTAATTCGAGGATATTGTGAACGAAAAATATTAAAAGAGATATGAGTAAGATTAAGAGTATTTATGCCATGGTGAAGTCCTTTGTGACACACCCTTGGTTTTTGTTTGTGTTGGTGGGCGTGTTTGTGACACTATTCGCTATATGGTATGGCGCATGGTGGTCGCTATTTATCACCCTGCCACTTATCTACGACTACTACATCACACGCAAGATACGCACCTATCATCGCCAGTTTGTCGAGAGATATAAGTGGTATCGCATAGCGTGGGCAGTGTGGTGTGCTGCAATCTTTGCCCTCGTTGTGGGTGTGCTTGTGCAGATGCTCATCTTCCGCTGGAACATCCCATTTGTTATCACCTTCCTTGCTGTTGGTGCCTACGCTTTGTGGAATGAGATTAAGAGTCAAACAAAGACCTACCTTTGGATATATGGCTGGGTGCACGCCATACTCTTCGCTACTGTTGTGGCAACACTCATCCAGCTCTACTGGTTCCAGATGTTCGTGATACCCACAGGCTCTATGGAGGGTACGCTGTTGCAGGGTGACTATATCCTCGTCGACAAGGTCACCTATGGTCCTCGTGTGCCTATGACACCGCTGTCGTTCCCCTTTGTGCATAATACCATGCCGCTGAACGATACCAAGGCGTCATTCTCAACAGATTGGGAGCGCTCGTATCGTCGTCTTGCGGGTACTGGTCAGGTTAAGCGTGGTGATGTTGTTGTCTTCAACTTCCCTGAGGGCGATACTGTAATATTGGAGCGTGCTGCCGAGAGCTACTACCAGATACTTCGCGACCCTCGCGAGAGTGCCATGGGTAAGACCCCTGCGGAGCGTCGTAAGTTCATTCGTGAGAACTATACCCTTGCTGTGCGACCCTTGGATAAGAAGGAGAACTACATCAAGCGATGCGTTGGTATGCCTGGCGACTGGCTTGAGGTGCGCGATGGTATTGTCTACCATGGTGATGTTGCGGAGAAGAGCGTGCCTAACAAGCAGTATATATACACCATAGAGTATCTCAAGCGCGGTGGTAGAAGCGAAATTCTTGTTGCCGATAAGGATTACAACGAGTTTATCGCCAAGTATAAGGATACGACGGTATATCGTGTGACCAAGAGCGGCTCGGCAAATAACCTCACTCGCGATGCGAGGGGCGTGTCGGTGATGGGTATGGGTCTTATCCCACACCTCGACTATGGTGAGTCGGCTACATGGACGCTCGATAACTTCGGCCCCGTATGGGTACCAAAGGCAGGTGAGAGCATTGAGCTTACACCCGAGAGTATGGCTCTCTATGGCCGTTGCATCACCGCCTACGAGCATCGCTCGGTGAAGGAGGAGCACAACGATGATGGCTCGATTACATACTATATCGACGGCGTGAAGCAGACAGAGTATACATTCCTTATGGACTACTACTTCATGATGGGTGATAACCGTCATGCCTCACTCGACTCACGCTTCTGGGGCTTTGTGCCCGAGGACCATATCGTCGGCAAGGCAAAGTATATATGGTTCTCTAAAGACCCCGTGACGGGCGAGACGCGTTGGGATAGAATATTCACCTCTATCAAGTAGCGGCCAATGGCATCGGATAGCTATAAGACCATAGCCAAGGCGCAGGAGACAACCTACCGACAGCTGAGTAGCAAGTTCCTGGTCTATGCCTACCCTGTGGAGACGGAGGCAGAGATTAAGGAGCACTTGGATGCTCTGCGTAAGAGGTGGTTCGATGCTACGCACCACTGCTACGCCTGGCGCTTGGGTGCACATGGAGAGCACTATCGTGCCAATGACGATGGTGAGCCCTCGTCGACGGCGGGTAAGCCTATCCTTGGTCAGCTCCTATCGCAGGAGATAACCAACTGCCTTGTCGTCGTGGTGCGCTACTTCGGTGGTACGAAGCTTGGTGTGCCAGGGCTTATAGCTGCCTATAAGGAGTCTACGGCGCAGGTGTTGGCAGAGTGCGAGATTGTGGAGCGAACGGTAGATGTCACTGTCGATGTATCGTTCTCGTATATCGCCATGAACGATGTCATGCGCATCGTCAAGGATATGCAGCCACGCATCGTCGAGCAGCTCTTCGACAACCTATGCACCATGCGTCTCAGCATCCGCGAGAGCGACTCGCAGCAGCTCGTACAGCGTCTCGAGAAGGTCGAGGGTGCAACGGTTGATGTCATAGAGAGTTAGTATAGTGAAATAAGAGTTTAACGAATTGGAGCCTAAGATAAAAATAGAGGGTGCAAGGGTGCACAACCTCAAGAACGTAAGCCTCGAGATACCGCATAACAAGCTTGTCGTCGTTACGGGGTTGTCTGGCTCGGGTAAGTCGACCTTGGCATTCGATACCATCTTTGCCGAGGGTCAGCGCCGCTATGTCGAGAGCCTCTCGGCGTATGCTCGTCAGTTCTTGGGGCGTATCGAGAAGCCCGATGTAGACCTTATAGAGGGTATCGCCCCAGCCATAGCCATCGAGCAGAAGGTCATCTCGCGTAACCCTCGCTCTACGGTGGGTACAACAACTGAGATATACGACTACCTCAAACTACTCTTTGCGCGTATAGGTCGCCTCTACTCGCCAACAACAGGGCGCGAGGTGCGCTGCTACGAGGTGGATGATATCGTCGATAGGATAATGCTTCTCGACGAGGGCGAGCGTGTTGTTATCGCCGCACCGCTCCTTCTGAAACACTCCGAGGGTATTGTCGAGCGCATGCTTACGCTTATGGAGGATGGCGTGAATAGGGTGCGCTATCGTGGTGAGGTGATGCTCGTTGAGGAGTTCATGCCCCGTGTTACGGACGACATGCTACTCGAGGATGTCATGGTCGTCGTTGACCGTATTGCCAAGCGTTCGGAGCAGGATGTTGTGTCGCGCATTAGCGATTCGGTGGCGCGTGCCATGGGTTATGGTGCAGGTACTATGTACCTTATCGTGGGTGATGAGGTGGAGAGCTTCTCGCAGCACTTCGACGATGGTGATACCACCTTTGAACGCCCCACAGAGCACCTCTTCTCGTTCAATAACCCCATAGGTGCCTGCCCAACATGCGAGGGCTATGGCAAGGTGGTTGGCATCGACGAGGAGCTCGTGGTTCCCGATAAGTCGAAGAGTATATATAGTGGCGCCATAGCGTGTTGGAATGGTGCTACGATGGGTCGCTGGCGAGATGAGCTTGTTATCAACTCGTCGCGCTTCGGCTTCCCTATCCACACGCCATATCACGCCCTTACGGCCGAGGAGCGTGAGTTGTTGTGGCGTGGTAATGAGTATTTCCATGGTCTTGATGACTTCTTCAAATATGTCGATAGCCAGCGCCATAAGGTGCAGTACCGCGTGCTCAAGGCACGATATACGGGTAAGACGCCATGCCCCACATGCCATGGCACACGCCTACGCCGTGAGGCGTTGTATGTGAGGGTTGGTGGCAAGAATATCGCCGAGCTTGTGACGATGACTATCGCCGAGCTGTCGTCGTTCTTCGCGTCGTTGCAACTCGACGAGTTCGAGACCAAGACCGCCGAGCGCGTACTCGTCGAGATACGCAACCGCTTGGGCTATCTTATGGATGTAGGTCTTCACTACCTTACGCTTGACCGCCTTTCGGCAACGCTGTCGGGTGGTGAGTCGCAGCGTATAAACCTCTCGACATCGCTTGGTAGCAACCTTGTAGGCTCGATGTATATCCTCGATGAGCCGAGCATCGGTCTCCACCCCAGAGATACTAACCGCCTTATAGGTGTCCTGAAGCAGCTCCGTGACCTCGATAATACGGTCATCGTCGTCGAGCACGAGGAGGAGGTAATGCGTGCTGCCGACTGGATTGTCGACATGGGCCCCGAGGCTGGTGTTGGTGGTGGCGAGGTAGTGTATAACGGTGCCGCGAAGGATATTGTCACTGCCGAGAGGTCGCTCACGGCAGAGTACCTCACGGGGCGTCGCCATATAGCCATCCCTGATAGACGTCGTGCCGCTGCGGGTGCGGTGCGTCTGCGTGGTGTGCGCCACCATAACCTCAAGAATATAGATGTCGAGATACCGTTGGGCGTGCTTACATGTATTACGGGTGTCTCGGGCTCGGGTAAGTCGTCGTTGGCCGACGAGGTGCTCTTCCCAGCCCTCAAGCGCAGACTTGCCGAGACGACGCTCACGCCTGGTGACCACGATGGCTTGGATGTAGATAGACGACAGTTGCAGGGTGTCGAGATGGTGTCGCAGTCGCCCATAGGCAAGTCAACACGCTCAAACCCTGTGACATATATCAAGGCGTACGACGAGATACGCAAACTCTTTGCCGACCAGCCATACGCCAAGCATACGGGCATTGCTGCCACGGCATTCTCGTTCAACATGCCTGGTGGTAGATGCGAGGAGTGCGAGGGTGAGGGTGTCATCAAGGTCTCGATGCAGTTCATGGCAGATGTCGAGTTGCAGTGTGAGGCGTGTGGTGGCAAGCGCTTTAAGCCCGAGATACTCGAGGTTAAGTATCGCGATAAGTCGATATACGACATCTTGGAGATGTCTGTGAGCGAGGCTGTTGCCTTCTTCGGCGAGGATAAAGATAACGCTATATGTAGACGTATCGTCGAGCGTATAACAGCCCTCGAGCGGGTGGGTCTCGGCTATGTTAAGCTCGGACAGTCGTCATCGACGCTCTCGGGGGGTGAGTCGCAGCGTGTGAAGCTCGCCTCGTTTCTCATGAAGGAGCGCTCTGATGAGCGTATAATGTTTATCTTCGATGAGCCTACCACGGGTCTCCACTTCCACGATATAGATCGCCTGCTCGGTGCTTTCGACGCACTTATCGAGCGTGGCCATAGCGTCGTTGTTGTGGAGCATAATATGGAGGTCATCAAGTGTGCCGACTGGGTTATAGACCTTGGCCCCGAGGCGGGAGCTGATGGTGGCAGTATCGTTGTGGCAGGCACGCCCGAAGATGTGGCAGCGTGCGAGAGTAGCTACACGGGAAAATATCTTAAGTTGCGATGAGAGAGTTCGAGATATATACATTGAGTAATGGTATTCGCGGCATTCACCGTCAGGTGCGTAGCGGCGTCACGCACTGCGCCCTTGTTGTAAATGCTGGTAGCCGCGATGAGCTGAAACATGAGTTTGGCATTGCTCACCTTACAGAACATGCACTCTTCAAGGGTACGGCAAGACGTCGTGCCTATCAGGTGAACTGCCGTCTGGAAAACCTTGGTGGCGAGCTAAATGCCTATACCACAAAGGAGGATACCACGCTCCATGCTACGGTCATGCGCCACGACTTTAAGCGTGCCGTGGAGCTTATTGCCGACGTCATCTTTAACTCTACATTCCCCGAGCGTGAGCTACGCAAGGAGCGCGAGGTTATCGCCGACGAGATAAACTCCTATAAGGATTCGCCCTCGGAACGCATATACGACGACTTCGAGGACCTTATATTCAAGGGCTCGGAGCTTGGTCACAATATCCTCGGCTCGAAGAGTACTATTCAGCGCCTCTCGACAGCCGAGATAGCAGCCTTCGTACGCCGTACATATACCACCGACCAGATGGTATTCTCCTCTATCGGTAACTTCTCGGTGGCTACCGCCCAGCGCGTTGCCGAGGAGTACTTGGGTGGCTATGCGCCCACCACGCGTGGCTATGAGCGCCAGCGTGTTGCGGATTATCAGCCCTTCGTTGTCGAGAAGTCGCGCCATACGCACCAGACGCATGGCATCATAGGGTCGCGCGGCTATGGCATCACGGAGGATAGGCGTCTGCCGTTGGCTCTCGCTGTGAATATCCTTGGTGGGCCCTCGGCAAACTCGCTTCTAAACCTTGAGCTGAGGGAGCGTCATGGCCTATCGTATAACGTCGAGGCATCGTATACGCCCTACTCGGATTCGGGTATCGTTGGCATATACTTCTCGTCTGACCACGACAATGCGGAGCAGTGCGTCGAGCTTATCGAGAGCGAGGTGGAGCGCCTTATGCGCGAGCCTCTCACGGCGCGTCGCCTTGCTGTTGCCAAGCGTCAGTTTGTGGCGCAGATGGCCATATCCATGGAGTCTAACGAGGGTTATATGCTCGGTGCGGGTAAGAGCTACCTAATATATAAGGATATAGATACGCTCGAGGAGGCATATAAGAAGGTTGCCGCCATCACCGCAGAGCAGATTATGGATGTCACATCGGAGTGCTTCGCACGGATGTCACGACTAATATATAGGTAAAGCAATGGATAACTTGGAACAGTATATTTTGGATAACACCAAGCCCGAGGAGGAGCTTATGCACCGTCTCGAGCGCGAGACATACTTGCGTGTCATCAACCCACGAATGATATCGGGACACCTACAAGGCAAGCTCCTCGAGATGCTCGTGCGCATGATGCGACCACAGCGTGTGCTTGAGATAGGCACCTTCACTGGCTACTCGGCACTATCCATAGCGCGTGGCTTGGAGGATGGCGCGTATGTCGACACCATAGAGGTGGATGACGAGTTGGAGGATATCGCTGCCAAGTATTTCGAAGCATCGGAGTATGGCCACCGCGTGCGTCAGCATATAGGCTCGGCATTGGACGTCGTGCCACGCCTCGGTGAGGTCTACGACATGGTATTCATGGATGGCGACAAGCGCGAGTACCCAGACTACTATCGCATGCTTATGGATGGCGGCTATCTGCGTAGTGGCTCGTTCATCCTTGCGGACAACATCCTATGGTATGGTAAGGTCGCGCAGCCCATAGCACATAACGACAAGCACACCGAGGCCATCGTCGCCTTCAACCGCATGGTCAAGGAGGATGAGCGTGTCGATAATGTCATCATCCCCATCCGCGACGGAATAAACCTTATAAGGGTTAAGTAAAAGTTCAATGATGAAAGATGGAGTGGCAGAGCCATCGCTCATTGTCAATTGCTCATATCTTATTGCTCTCTGCTAATTGATAGCAACATCGAGTATCATCATCACGATAAAGCCTATGGCGAATGCCATGGTGCCTATATTTGAGTGTTTGCCCTGCTGTGTCTCGGGGATAAGCTCCTCGACAACAACATATAGCATAGCACCTGCCGAGAAGGCAAGCAGGTAGGGTAGCGAGGGGGCTATATGCTCGTAGAGGAGTATCATGACACCTGCGGCAATAGGCTCCACTACGCCCGACAGTGCTCCGTAGTAGAAGGAGCGGCCTCGCGACATGCCGTCACCGCGTAGCGGTAGCGATATTATAGCGCCCTCGGGCGTATTCTGTATCGCCATGCCGAGTGCGAGAGCTCCTGCCGACGCCATCGTGATACCAGCATCACCACTCATAGCGCCTGCCACCACAGCACCTACGGCCATGCCCTCGGGGATATTGTGGAGCGTAACGGCGAGCATGAGCATCTGCCTACGCCCCAGTGCCGAGCGTGGACCCTCGGGGGTGTCGGAGCCTATATGTTGGTGTGGTATGAAGCTGTCTAATGCCAAGAGGAAGAGCATGCCGAGGATGATGCCCACGGCAGCAGGCATCCAGCTGAGCTTGCCCATATCCGCTGATAGCTCTATGGCGGGCATTATAAGCGACCATACCGAGGCTGCAACCATCACACCTGCGGCGAAGCCCAACAGCGCGTTGTGTAGGCGTGGCGATACGCTCTGGCGTGCGAAGAGCACCGTGGCTGCCCCTATTACCGTGCCCACAAGGGGCGCAAGGATGATAAGTAGTGTTGTTGACATTACTATTATTTATATCAAAATGTTCGCCCAAAGTTACCAAATTTTCTTCACTAATCCAATACTGTACCATGATTTCGGATGCCATACTTCCGCAATACCCCTCTCATTGATAGCTTTTCGCTTTCAACTTCTCGAACTACTACCAACTTAAACCCCATTGGATAGTCTCGTTGCGTGCGCTTGATATACAAGTAATTACTATTTTCTTATATCGCTTTGCTCTTTTGTGTAACGCTATTTTAGGGCGGAACTCAGTGTTTATTTATATATAGGTATGCTTTTTTTTGTTTATACTCTTGAACTTTTTATTATTAGAAGTTGCTAATTTTAGAATTAATTGTTATATTTGTATTCAGAATCAATTATTTATTAACTATAATTTTGTTATTATGAAAAAGTTTTTACTTAGCCTCGTGGCTGTATTGTGTGTTTCGGGTGCATTTGCACAGGATTGGAAGGTAGGTGCTCGCATTGGTTCAGGTTTCCAGGCAGATGCTCAGTATGCATATAACGGCAACGACTATTTGGAGGCACGCTTTGGTGCTTCATGGATTGATCACGGTACTGTAACAGCTGACTTTACCATCCTCCACAACTGGCATATCCTCGATATGGACTGGACTCCAAGTGCTGGTACATGGTTCTTCGATGCTGGTGTTGGTCTTAACGTTGGTGGTCGTGAGCACTATGCTTATGTCGGTGTTGTAGGTATGGCTCGTTTGGGTATCGAGTTTAGCGGTGCTCCAGTTAGCCTATCTCTCGACTACTCTCCAGTAATCGGCCCTGGCATCGGTTATGGTGGTGGCGCTTCTCACGCTGCTTTCCGCGAGATGGGTTTTGCTAATGTTGGTATTACTTGTACCTACAACTTCTAATTTACGGTAATAAGGGGTCATCAGCGACCTATCTATAAAAGAGGACTACCACGGGCTGTACTTCGTGTACTATCCCGTGGTAGTCTCTTTTGCAATACCCAAGCCTAACCCCTTCTAACAACAAATTCTCTGTCGCTTATCTCTTCCTGTCGTAGACACAGAAGGTGAAAGCTCCGTCGTACTCCTCACCACGCTCGTGACGCTCCGACGATGTGAGCTCCCACTGCGAGTAGTCAATCTCGGGGAACGACGTGTCACCATCGTAGTCGCGCTCTACGCGCGTGATATACATCCTGTCAGCAACGTCGAGAGCTATCTTATATATCTGTGCGCCGCCGATGATGAATGCCTCGTCGTCATCCTTCGCCATGGTAATAGCCTCCTCCAACGAGTGCGCCGTGAGTGCACCATCGAAGGCTATGTCCGAGCGTGAAATAACGATATTTGTGCGCTTGGGGAGCGGCTTTGAACCTAACGACTCGAAGGTTTTGCAACCCATAATCACAGCGTGTCCCGATGTCGTAGTACGGAAGAAGCGCATATCCTCTTTGATATGCCACAGTAGCGCGTTCTTATCGCCAATAGTGCCATTCTGCGCGATGGCAACGATGATGCTTACCATATCTCGTGTTTCTAAAATGATAAAGGTGCCTTAATTGTAGGGTAGGGGTCGTAGCCCTCGATGGTAATGTCCTCGTAGGTGTAGTCGAATATCGACTTAATAGCGGGGTTGAGATGTAGTGTTGGCAGCTGGCGTGGTGTGCGCTGCAGCTGCTCGTGTGCCTGGTCGAGGTGGTTAAGGTAGAGGTGTGCATCGCCGAGCGTGTGTATAAACTCGCCCGCCTCGAGGTTGCACTCCTTGGCTATCATCATCGTGAGCAGTGCGTACGATGCGATGTTGAATGGCACACCGAGGAAGGTGTCGCCACTGCGCTGGTAGAGCTGACACGATAGCTTGCCCTCGGCAACGAAGAACTGGAACATCGTGTGGCAGGGGGGTAGTGCCATATCGCCCACGTCGGCAACATTCCATGCCGAGACAATCATACGTCGTGATGTGGGATTAGTCTTGAGGGTGTCAATGACGTTGGCTATCTGGTCTATGGCGCGACCATCCGAACACCCCCAGCTACGCCACTGGTAGCCGTATACATGGTTGAGGTCGCCAAACTTATAGCCGTCGATAGGTGAGTCGACGCCTGCCGCCTGCAGGAAGGTATCCATATCTACGGGGAGCACGCCATGCTTGACGCAGAGTTCGTTGTAGTAGCGAAAGGCATCGCTATCCCAGATATGCACGCCATTGTCTACGAGGTACTTGATGTTGGTGTCGCCCTTGAGGAACCATAGCAACTCGTGGATGATGCCCTTCATAAATACGCGCTTGGTCGTAAGCAGCGGAAAACCCTCTGCAAGGTTGAAACGCATCTGGTAGCCGAAGATGCCCTTTGTGCCTGTACCCGTGCGGTCGCCACGAACGACACCCTCGCGGCATATCTTATCTAATAGTTCAAGATACTGTTTCATCTATATCAAAGGTTTTAAGTTGTGGCTTGCCACTCTCGTCTATAACGCAGTAGGTGGCGCTATCACCCGACCAGTCGCTCATAAACAACACCTCAATCTGCTCGTCACGATACTCATAGGGGTAGTGCATGTGCCCGAAGATATATGTGGCAACGCTACTGTGGGTGCTATGGTACTCCTTGGCATACTCAATAAGGAAGTTTAGCGACTCGGGCGTTATGTCATCGCCCTTGTGCGACTTACGCGACTTGCCGCTCCACCATCTGCCGAAGCACATGGCGAGGTCGGGGTGCACAAGCCAGCTGAAGAGGAAGCGTGCTATGGATGAACGGAAAAAGGCATTCATGGCGCGTAGCATGGGTTTACCCTTGATGTTGAGGTTGTCGCCATGTGCGAGGTGTATGTCGTGTGAGTGTATATCCACTAACTGGGGCTTGCGGAATATCTTGACGCCGCACTCCTTCTCGAAGTAGTCGTAGCACCACATATCGTGGTTGCCGGTGATGAACACCACATCGATACCCTTGCGCGTAAGCTCCGAGAGGCGTGCGAGGACTCTTACATAGCCCTTGGGCACGACGCGTCGATACTCGAACCAGAAGTCGAAGATGTCGCCCATGAGGTATATCGCCTTGGCATCACGCGATGCCATGTCTAACCAGCGGCAGAAGGCCTCCTCGGTGCGCTGTGCTTGCTCCTTATTGCCAGCACCAAGGTGTATGTCCGATACAAAGTAGTACATCCTGTGCCCTTTATAGTAGCTCCTTAATCATCTTGTCAAGCTCATCGGGGATGAGTGTTGCGCTCTTCATGTTACCCTCGCGGTCGATGATGAAGGCGAGTGGCACCACATCGACATTGTACATGCTGAACACCGAGGGGTTGTCGCCACCAAATACCGATACCCATGGGTGCTTCTGCATGCGCACTGACTCTATCCAGAATACACGGCTGCTATCTGCCGATACGAAGTAAGCCTCGAGGCCAGCATCGTGGTAGCGCTTGTATATCTCCTTGAACTCGCCGATGAAGAGCGTGCTTAGCTGATCCTGTGCCGACCAGAAGCATAGAAGCGTAACCTTGCCCTTGTTGTCGGTGAGGGAGTGTATGTTGCGGTTGATGTCGCTGAGTGTGATGTTGGGATATGACACCTCGGGGGCATTGGCAATCATCGTCGCAAGCTCGATGCTACGCTCCAATGTCGCTATGTATGGCGAGGTAGGGTAGCTCTTGGCGATAGCATCACGCACTGTTTTGTAGTGTATGTGGTTGATGCCCTTTGATGCTAACATAGGTATGTGCTGCTCGAAGAGGCGGGTGTTGAGTGCATATATCGAGGCGAGCCTATCGGCGTGGGTTATCACAAATTCGAGTTGCTTGCGCATGGCGGCAGTGGCAGTGGCAATGGCCTCCTTGTTGCGCTCGCCATCAACCTGCTCTACGAAGGTGTTGTATGCGCCAAGGTAGGCAGTCTCAAACTCCTTGATAAGCTGCGACTCCTCGGAACCAGTGACGGTGTAGTCGTTGATGATGTCGTCTGTGGCATGAAGCGATATGTTATCGCCAGGGGCTACAACGAGGGTTATCAGGCTCTCCTGCTCAACGATATCCTCGGTGTCGGGGTTGTCGGCATTTGCGGTGATGAGGTAGAAGCGTGGCGAGGTACCCTCCTCGATAGCTATCTCGAACCCGAACTTGCCATCGGCGGTGAGCTGTGTGCTGGCAACTCTCTCCACGGCAGTAAAGTCGTCGGCAACAAGTTGTAGGTTTATTGTCTGAGTGCCGTTGTCCGCAAAGCAACCGCTAATGGTTGTTGTGACCATCGCTGGGGTGGTGTTGCTCTCCTCCTTTTTATCCTGCCCTTTGCAGCCTGCGACTGTTAGTGCTATGGCCATCATGGCCCAAATATATCTCTTCATTACTCTACTGGTTACTTGTTTGTAATATTCGCTTGTTCGGGTGCTTCGCATGTTCGGGTGCTCTACTTGTGGACGCCGTGTCTGTGTTGGCCTTTGCCACCCTTGGGCTGTTGCTTGCGGTTGTTGTTGCGTTGTGGTTGCATCTTGCGTTGTGCCTTGCGCTGTGGCTGTGCATTGCGGTGGTAGTCGCTACGCATGTTGCTGATATCGCTCATATCCATATCTAACTCGCCGCCCGACATTATGCGAATATCGCGTATGATGACCTCGTTGTTGGGGTGCTCGTTGTTGAACTCGAAGCTCTTGGCGCGCATGTATCGAGCTACATCCACCAACTGGGCGGTCGTCTGTGGCGACTTGCGCTCCGAGGCTATGGTGCGTATGAACTGCTGGGTGTACTTGCCATAGTGCTTAAATGTTATGCGCGACTGTGGATATCGCAACTTTTTGGGCGTAACCATCAAATCTTGGCGTGATGGTTGTGCGTATGGCGAGTCGACGTCTAACTGAAAATCCGACATTATGAAGAGGTGGTCCCAGAGCTTATGTTTGAAATCCTCCGTATCGCGTAGCATAGGGTTGAGGTTACCCATCACGGCGATAACAGCCTTGGCTTGGCGTGTGCGCTCCTGCCTATCCTCAATTACGAGTAGCGAGTCTACCATCTCCTGAATATGGCGACCATACTCGGGAAGGTATAGCTTGCGGCGCTTATAGTTGTAATTTTTTCTCATCTCCATGTTCGTATCGATTATGACGATAAACTATAAAATGGTAATAATGGTCAGCAAATGTACTGCAAAGGGTTCAAATGATATCCTGCGGTTTGCATTGTTGGGTAAAAGATGAAATCTTTACCCTTCGATTATCCACCACCGAGGTCGCGAACTCTCGGATAGGTACGATAGCCAGATAAACGAAGTTTATCCCTACAAAGTAAATGCAATTTTTTCACATTAGCAAACTATGATAAAAATTTTACTTCTCTTTCACTCAAAAAGCATTCGTAACTCGTTGGTCGAACGCCTTAAATTCGAGAATTTTACAACCTTTGAGGCGGACAGCGAGCAGGCAGCACACGAGATATGTAGCTCGACACCCTGCGATGCAGCTATCGTCGGTAGCGATATCTCGCTCGATAGCCTCGATGTGCCCAAGATAGTCATCGGCCAAGAGCCAAATATCGAGACAGCACTCGCTGCCGTGCGCCATGGCGCTATCGACTACCTTAGTACTCCGATTGATATGAACCGCCTGCTGTGGCGTCTGCGTAGTATCGACGATATGGGCGACGAGGAGCTTATGCGTATACGCCCCGTACAGCGTAATGCCTCACGACGCACGAACTGTGCCACACAACCCATCATCGGTCGCTCGTCGGCTATTGAGCATGTGCGCCGCATGATACAGCGCGTAGCACCGTCGGATGCTCGTGTCTTGGTGCTTGGCGAGAATGGCACAGGCAAGGAGCTTGTAGCACGCTGGCTACATCTGAAGAGCCATCGTGCCGCTGCACCCTTCGTGGAGGTTAACTGTGCCGCCATACCATCGGAGCTTATCGAGAGTGAACTCTTCGGTCATGAGAAGGGGTCGTTCACCTCGGCAGTGAAGCAGCGCAAGGGTAAGTTCGAGCTTGCCAATGGTGGCACGCTCTTTATGGATGAGATTGGCGATATGTCGTTAGCTGCGCAGGCAAAGGTGCTTCGTGCCTTGCAGGAGAATAAGATTACGCGCGTGGGTGGTGACAAGGATATACCTGTCGATGTGCGTGTTGTGGCGGCTACGAATAAGGATATACGCCACGAGATTGCCGCGGGTCACTTCCGCGAAGACCTATATCACCGCCTTAGTGTCATCGAGATAGATGTGCCACCGCTGCGTGAGCGGCAGGATGATATCAGCCTACTTGTCGACCACTTTATTACGGAGATATGTACGCGCCACGAGATAGATGTCAAGCATATTGATAACGACGCCGTAGACCTGCTGTCACACTGCCAGTGGACGGGTAACATCCGCGAGCTGCACAATGTCGTCGAGCGACTAATAATCCTCAGCGATGACCGCATAACGGCAGATGCCGTAAGGCTCTATTGCCACGCTTAAGCTGTTAGGCTGTGAGGAGTTGTGTTAGCTCCTCGGCATTTGTCGCAACATGCTTCGCTCCTGCTGCGTATAGCTCCTCGGCAAAGCGGAAACCCCAAGCTACGCCGATGACGTCGATGCCTGCTGACGTGGCGGTGCGGATGTCGATACCCGAGTCGCCAACCATGATTGCCTTGTCGGGCGTGACATTGGCTATGCGTAGGATGTTATGAACGATGGCGGGGTCGGGCTTGAGGGGTGCTCCCTCGCGGTTACCCTCGATGGCTACAAAGTCTATATCTGCGAAGAACTTTGTAACTAAACGCTCGGTGCCGTGTTGGAACTTGTTGGATGCTACGGCAACCATGACGCCGCGCTGGCGTAGTAGGTGCAGTAGCTCGTGCATACCCTCGTAGGGCGTGGTGTGGCGGTCGATGTTGTCGACATAGTAGCGTCGAAACTGTGCGACGCACTCCTCGACATAGGCGTCGTCGGAGGCAAGATGTGCGGGTAGTGCTCGCTCGACAAGGCGCTTGATGCCACCACCAACCATAGCTCGATACTCGGCGTCGCTATGCTCGGGGAGGTTACGGCTACGCATAACATAGTCCACCGATGCTGCAAGGTCGCCTATGGTGTTGAGCAGCGTGCCGTCAAGGTCGAATATGACTAATGAATATTTCATGGTGCAAAGATAGGAAATATTCTCTTTTTTTCCTACCTTTGCCCGTATGATACGTCTATCGCTTGTTATTCCGACATACAATCGCGCCGAGCAGATTATTACCACCCTGGAGAGTGTTGTGAAGCAGCGTTACGATGCCTCGCAGTGGGAGTGCATCATCGTAGATAATAACTCGAAGGATGATACACGCCAGCGCGTTGAGAGCTTTATGGCTGAACACAAGGGGCTTAACCTACGCTACGCCTTTGAGCCAAAGCAGGGTTTGTCGCATGCGCGTAACTGCGGTATAGCGCTCTGCCGTGGCGAGATTATAGCCTTCGTCGACGACGATGAGACCATCGTTGATGACTTTGTTCGCCGATATGTCAAGCTCTTCGATAGCTACCCTCAAGCCATGGCGGCTGGTGGTCGCATCATCGCCCAGTACCAGTCGGGACGCCCTCGCTGGATGTCGCACTATGTCGAACTTCCGATAGCCAACCCTCTCGACTATGGAGACTTTGTTCGGACATTCCCGCGTGGTAAGCACCCTGGAGGTGGTAATATGGCGGTGCGCCGTGAGGTCTTCGAGCGCATTGGCCTCTTCGACACGGAGCTTGGGCGTACGGGCAATAAGCTTATTGGCGGTGAGGAGTGTGACCTCTTTAGGCGTATGAGTGACAATAAGATGGCTGTGTACTATGAGCCTAATGCCGCTATCTACCACCGCATTCCGCAGGAGAAGCTAACCGAGGAGTATACCACACGCCTATACCATAGCACGGGTGTGTCGCAGCGCATGCGTGCCATAAACGATGGTCGTCTCTTCAGAGCATATATCGCCGAGGTCGCAAAGTGGGGTGCTACGCTACTGCTATGCCTTATCCACCGCCCTGCGCAGTCGCGATACCTGCTAAAGATGCGTCGCAATATCTCGAAGGGATTGTTTAAGGGGTAGTCGCTACGAGTGGCGAAAATGGCTCTAATCGAGGTGTGTTGTGCTCATTATAGTTAGGGATGCTTCGCAATTCACAAAATTTTAGTATATTTGCACATCGTTTGGCTCTTTAGTTCAAGGGATAGAACGAAGGTTTCCTAAACCTTAAATCCGGGTTCGAGTCCCGGAGGGGCTACTAATTATTCTCTATCGCCCTGACCTTTAGCGAGATAACCCAATCATTGTTGTTTTATTTATTCATCGTCGAAGGTCGAATGATAGATTTATGCTGTCGTGAGCATCTATATTGATGTGTCGCTGATGGTTGAATATATGATAAGAGGTATGGCAAAGTTTTGTTCCGAGTGTGGTGAGCCCACCACCGAGCTTATGAGGAGGTGCCCTCGATGTGGCGCTACGCTTATGGCATGTGCGAAGGATTGCAACGCCATGGTGCGCATAGCCATCATCTGCATGTCGGTATTCATCATGCTTAGCACTATGTTTAGCTGGTATAGCATGCACCTGAGCATTGATGGAGGTGTTATGGATGCGGTAGTTGGCGTACTTATGCGTATCGTACCTGGCTTCTCGGGCATTGGTACAACATACGGCCTTGCGATATTTGGCCTTGCTGTGGCGATGATAATATTTGCCGTATGTCGCAACCGATGGCTTACGGCAGTGGCGGCAGTGGGGTGTGTGGTTGTTGGCATGCTGGCGCTTCTATCTCCTCCCGATATTGCCGATTTGTGGCAGAGTGGTGGCACCGAGGGTGGCCGTCACCTCAACGAGCTCTTTGAGGGTCCAATGGCGAGCCTATCACCCATGAACACTCCCGAGATGTCGACATATAAGAGACTCATAGGGCTTCTGCCCGACTATATCACCGTCGAGGTGGGTCACGGTGTGAAGGTGATGCTTATCCTCGTATATGCTACGGCGGCACTCTCGATATACGACCTCGTAAGCTCTATGCGACGCGATAGGTGCAATAAGTAGATGATAATAACGTTAAGTAACTAAAAGCAAAATTATATAACTATGGCACAGTACACATCAACAAAGACAGTGGCACAGTCGCTCACTGCAACGCTCTTCAAGAGCCTCTATATGCAGATGTCTGCTGCGTTGGCAATAACAGGCCTTGTAGCCTATTTCCTATCGCAGTCGGACGCATATCTTAACATGCTCATCAACTCATCCTACATGCTGTGGATTATCCTATTCGCACAGTTGGGTGTTGTCATCTGGCTCTCGTCAAGCCTACATAAGTTGTCGATGACCTCGGCAACATTGCTGTTCATCCTCTACTCCGTGCTTACGGGCGTTAGCTTTGGCTCGATATTCTTGGTATACGAGATGAGCCAGATTGTTGCGGCATTCTTCGTCACTGCGGGTACCTTCTTTGTCACCAGCCTTGTGGGCTATGTGACACGCATGGACCTCTCGAAGATGGGTAGTATCCTTATGATGCTGCTTATCGGCCTTATCATCGCTACGGTAGTCAACATGTTCCTCGGCTCGGAGGGTCTATATATGGCATGTACATATATCGGTGTTATCGTCTTTGTGGGCCTTACAGCATGGGATACACAGCGTATCAAGAGTATGTTTATGGAGCATGGCACAGCTGATGATAATGGCCAGAAGTTGGCACTTATGGGCGCATTGATGCTCTACCTCGACTTCATCAACCTCTTCATCTACATGTTGCGTCTGCTCAGCGCAGGTCGCGAGTAGTGGCGTAGTGCTTTGGAACGGATTAACGAGGGCGTTGTCGCAAGACAGCGCCCTCTTTGTTAATTACTAATTGATGGCGTAAGCACTCTCAGCCAGCCTATTGAATTTATCGCTGAATGTTTTGTGTTTCGAAAAAAAACACTATCTTTGCAGAAAACAAAGGGGTGCCTTTATGGGCTGAGATTATACCCTCGAACCTGATGCAGTTAGTACTGCCGTAGGAATTGTGGATAATATCATAACGCATACCCCGTAGTGAAGGTATGCGTTTTCTTTTTAGGTAACCCCGTTGTAGAACTTTTAATTAACTATGTTATGGAGCTAAAAGTTAACAACACCGAGGGGTGCGACTACTCCCATCTCAAACCACAACGACGCTACCCCGTAGTGCTATCCATCGCGGGCTCGGACTCCTCGGGTGGCGCAGGTATACAGGCCGACCTTAAGACATTCTCGGCATTAGGCGTATATGGCGCTACGGCAATCACCGCTATCACAGCGCAGAATACCCGCGGCGTGCACTCGCAATTAGCCATCGTCCCAGAGATGGTGTATCAGCAGATTGTAGCCGTTGTCGATGACATCAAGCCCTCGGCAATCAAGATAGGCATGCTCTCGAACGCGGAGATTGCTGATGTCGTTGCCGAGGCGCTCGCGTCGTGCGATGTGCCCATCATCCTCGACCCTGTGATGGTGTCGAGCAGTGGGCATAGACTGCTATCTGTCGAGGCGCAGGAGGTCGTAAAAAGACGACTGCTACCCATGGCGGCGCTTATCACGCCCAACATTCCCGAGATGGAGGCTCTTACGGCCATGCCACTATCTACCTTAGAGCAGAAGCATGCTGCCGCCCGCCATCTTATCGAGCTTGGAGCACAAGCCATCCTCCTTAAGGGTGGTCACGCCGAGGGCGATACGAAGACCGATATCCTCTATCGGCGTATGGGTTATGGGGTAGATACGACCTACCTCTCGACACCAACAATCGTAACCCGCAATATTCATGGCACGGGGTGTACGCTATCCTCTGCCATAGCGGCATATATGGCGCGAGGCATGGCGTTGGATGTGGCGGTGAAGTGCGCCAAAAGCTACATATCCGAAGCCATAGCGGCTGGTGCCGATATAGAGATAGGTGGTGGCTTTGGCCCAGTAAACCATCTGTTTAACCCTCAAAAAATGCAGGTGTATGAGCAACGATAACCATCGTCTACAATTTATAACCCACTCAAACGACCGTTACACATATCTCGACTCTGCGCGGCTTGCCCTCGAGGGTGGCTGTCGCTGGATACAACTGCGCATGAAGGGTGCCGATGCCGCGGTGTTTGAGTCTACGGCTCTTGAAGTGCGGGCGATGTGCCGCAGTTATGGCGCTACATTTATCATCGATGACGATGTGCTTCTTGCAACGAGGGTAGGTGCCGATGGTGTGCACCTTGGCAAGGAGGATATGCCCGTCGCTGAGGCTCGCAAGCTGCTTGGTAGAGACGCTATTATTGGTGCCACGGTCAACTCGTTTGATGACATCATGACGCACATACGCGGCTGTCAACCCGACTACTTTGGCTGTGGTCCCTTTCGCTTTACTGCAACTAAGCAGCGCCTCGCCCCAACACTCGGCATCGAGGGCTATACGGAGATTATGCGTCGCATGAGGAGTGAAGATATCACTATACCGCTTGTTGCCATTGGGGGCATTGTGAAGAGTGACATACCGCAACTCTTGCGGTGTGGCGTTGATGGCATCGCGCTGAGTGGTGCAGTGCTAAATGCAGATGACCCGATAACCGAGATGCGCGATATGGCATCTATAATATATGATAACAACCAATAAATCAACTGTTAAACCCTATTTATTATGATTGAAAGACGAGTGTCAAGGGGTATTGTGAGTACCTATTTCGACAAACTTGAGCAGAACTTAGAACTTGACGTAGCCATCGTTGGCGGTGGCCCATCGGGTATTGTTGCAGCTTACTACCTCGCCAAGGCGGGATATAAGGTAGCGTTGTTCGACAGAAAACTATCGCCAGGTGGCGGCATGTGGGGTGGCGCCATGATGTTCAACCAGATTGTGGTGCAGGAGGAGGCACTGCATATCATTGATGAGTTCCAGATTAACTACGAGCGCTACGACGATAACCTCTATGTCATGGACTCTGTGGAGAGTACCTCGGCGCTGCTATATAAGGCTGTGCATGAGGGTGCTACAATCTTCAACTGCTACTCTGTGGAGGATGTTATCTTTAAGAACAACGTGGTGAGTGGCGTGGTTGTAAATTGGACTCCCGTGTTGCGCGAGGGGTTGCATGTCGACCCACTGAATATCTTGGCTCGTTGCGTTGTAGATGGCACGGGTCACGATAGCGAGATGTGCAGTACGGTAGCTCGCAAGAATGGAATAAAGCTCTTTACCGAGACGGGTGCAGTTATTGGCGAGCGCTCGTTGGATGTTGTTGCTGGCGAGGAAGAGGTGGTAAATGGCACCAAGGAGATATACCCAGGGCTCTATGTCTGCGGCATGGCAGCCTCGGCCGTGAGCGGAACACCCCGTATGGGTCCTATCTTTGGCGGTATGCTACTATCTGGTAAGCGCGTATCGGAACTTATCATCGAGAGGCTAAAGCGTTAGAGCGATGCGTATTATTGCTATATCGCTGCCAAACGCTATCGACGGGGAGGGCGCCATAATTAGGCACCTCCTTGCCGATGGTGTCGATATTGTACACCTTAGAAAGCCCGATGCCGATATCGACTATTGTAGGGCATTGCTTGAGCAGTTGACAGCTGCGGAGCGTAAAAGGATTGTCGTTCACGACTACTACTCGCTCTACGAGGAGTACTCGCTACGTGGTGTGCATCTGAATAGAAATATCACGCACCTGCCAGATGGCTATCTCGGCACACGCACGCGGTCGTGTCACTCGTTAGAGGAGGTCATACGCTATAAGGAGGAGTGCGACTACCTATTTTTAAGCCCCATCTTCGATAGCATCTCGAAGCCGAACTACCGCTCGGCGTTTAGCCACGAGACACTTCGTCGGGCTGCCGATGAGGGTGTTATTGATGAGAGAGTGGTGGCGCTTGGAGGTGTCACATTGGATATGTTAGCCTACCTTCGGTCGCTGCGCTTCGGAGGTGTCGCCATGTCGGGAGCGATATATCGTGCAGATGGCTGTGAGAGCCTAAAAGTTTACCTTGACGCCAGCGAGGATATTACCCATATTGCCAAGCGCTAACTCCAGAAAGCCACGCACTCTGCCTCCCGCCTCGATGCAGATGCCCGAGAGCTGGAATGCGGGACGCCACGACGTGTCGCGCACACCATCCTTGCGCCCATGTACGAATGTGGCACCTATGCCAATGCGCGAGTACATGCCTACATACTTGCGGTTGAACCAGTAGAGCTTCGTCTGTGGCATCACCGTGTAGTAGTGGTGGTGAAAGTCGGTTGCCACCTCCGAAGGCTCCCAGCCATACTCATAGGTTGCAATAGCACCCAACCCGACGTTAGGGTGCACATAGTGTAGGTAGTTGATGCTCGCACCTCCCGAGTAGAAGGAGTCTATATCGGCATGACCCAAGGTCAATAGGTCGAAGAATACGGCTGTTGTCATGTTGGTCGTTATTATGCCATACGACATGCCAATCTCATTTTTGCCATACTCCGCCTTGGGGCGCTCCTGTGGTCTCTGTGCTGATAAAGTGAGTGTGGCAAGCATCATCGCTGCAACTATTGCGGTTACTCGTCTCATGGGTTATCTCTGTTTTAGGACAAAGATATGAAACTAATAACAAATATCCAAATAGTCGACTTTCGGATGCTTGCCACACTTGGCGATGTAGTCCGTGGACTACTTAGTGAGTGCCTGCGATACGTTGATTATGTAGTCGCCCATGCGCTCAATCTCTGCAAGAACGTCGAGGTAGTAGACGCTCGCCTGGTAGTTCGAGCCGTCGCGCTCCATCTTCAAAATCTCCGCCTCACGCATATTATTGCGCATCTCGTTAATCTCAATCTCGACATCTGTTGCGCGGCGTAGCGACATCTCGTTGAAGTTCCCATCCTTGAGGTTGTCAATCATCACGGCGTATGCCTTGTCTACGACTGATAGGATGTTCTCAAGGTGCTCAATCTGCTCGGCGCTAAAGCTCTTGTCGTGGCTGTTGCGACGTGCGAGGATGCGGCTAATAGCCTCGCCCGAGTCACCAAGACTCTCCAACTCGCCGATAATCTTGTAGAGACGCTTTGTCTCGGTGCGTGTCTCCTCCGAGATGCTATCCTCTGGAAGGGCGTTGAGGAACTGTGCAATCTCGTACTCTATGCGGTCCGATATCTCCTCATACTTCACAAGCTTCTGGCGTGCCACCTCGAACTCCTTGTCGTTATTGGCGTTGAGTGCTCGGCGAATAGCATCTATCTCGCGACGTGATATCTCGGCAAAGTGGATAGCCTCGTTGCGTGCCTGACCTACTGCGAGCTCGGCTGTTGAGAGTGGGCCTGCGTCGATAAACTTCAACTTCACGTTATCCTCCTCGCTGCCCTTCTTATCCTTGATGATGCGTGTTACGATAGCTACCAAGTACTTGATGAACCATACGAGGATAAGCGTGTTAATTACGTTAAAGATGGTGTGGAGCATCGAGAGGCCATATAGGAGTGATGTGCTCTCTTCGGCTGTGTAAACGTGCTCTGTTGAGCATACGATATCTGCGGGGTTGGGGAAGCCCATCGCCTCGATAATCATGCCTATGAACGATACGAAGGGGTAGAAGAGTATGAGTGCCCATACCACACCAAAGAGATTGAATAGCGTGTGGGTCATTGCGGCACGACGTGCATTCGTATTACCTACGGCTGCTGCAATATTCGCTGTAATGGTCGTACCGATATTCTCGCCAAGCACCATTGCTGCTGCCATGTGGAAGGGGATGAAGCCCATCTGCATTGCTACGAGTGTCATAGCCATGGTTGCCGATGATGACTGGAGGATAAGCGTTAGTACGCTACCGAATACCATGAAGATTAGTACCGAGCCAAAGCCGTGGCCTGTCCAGCTCTGTATGAACTCAAGTGAGTCTGCCGAGGGCGTTGGCACCGCCTCCTTCATGAACGATAGACCGAGGAACAATAGTGAGAAACCGACGAGCAACTCGCTTATATGGCGGCGCTTATCTCGCTTCGAGAGGCTGAGGATGAAGCCTATGGCCATTACAGGGATTGCGAATACGGTGATATCGGACTTAAAGCCGAGCAGTGATACCATCCATGCTGTAATAGTTGTACCAATATTGGCGCCCATGATTACGCCTGCTGCCTGCTTTAGTGTTAGGAGTCCAGCATTAACAAAACCAACGGTCATCACAGTTGTCGCCGATGACGACTGGATAACCGATGTGATACCGAGACCTGTCATTACACCCTTAAAAGGATTTGATGTCATTGATGCGAGAAGATTACGCATCTTGCTGCCTGCAGCCTTCTGCAGACCTGAGCTCATAAGGTTCATACCATAGAGGAACATACCTAACGCGCCCAAAAGTTGTAGAATACTCATCATAACTTATAATGTTTTTATTCATCTTTTGCCCCAGCTTGGGACTTTTACCGATGCAAATATATTATGACCATAAAACAGATGCAATAGCTAAATTACATTGTAACGAAAATTTAATATCGTTGCAAAATCTTTGCAACGAGGCTGCAATAATGGCGTAAAATGAGGGACGGGTTGTGCAGGCACGCGCCTGCTTCATCGGGCGCTTCGCTTTGTCGGGCGCTTCGCTTGGGAGGGCGCAGGCGATGCCTGCTTCATCGGGCGCTTCGCTTGATAAATGTCAAGGAGCTTCAGCTCCGCCCGACTAAGGGAGCTTTGCTCCCGCCCGATTAAGGGCGACAGCCCGCCCGATAAAGGAGCTGCAGCTCCGCCCGATAAAGGAGCTTCAGCTCCGCCCGATTAAGGAAGCCTTGCTCCATAAACCATCGCGGCAACGGTGTTATGGTTGTCGGCTGGGGTTTGTGAGTTGTTCGTATGTTCAGAAACCCTATGTCATTTGAACGTACGAACGCCGTACATATATATCAGTGAACATATATTAATATATATATCAAAGAACATATATAATTAATTGTCGATTGTTTGTTTGTCGAAAACCCTATGGTTTCGACAAACAAACAATGACAATAATATATATAGTATCAGTATGAATAATAATTATAGATATCAACTTGAGAGATATAGAGGGCGAGGTAGTCGCTATACCTCTCCTCAGTGTCATCGTAAACAATCATTTACTCGTTATATTGATACATATAATAATATATATATCAATGATAATGTAGGTAAATGTAACCGCCTTGATAAGTGTGGGTATCATTATACCCCAAAACAATACTTTACTGATAATCCGTGGAAAGAAGAGAGATTGTTTGTTTGTCGAAACCATAGGGTTTTCGACAAACAAACAATGACAAAACC
>JAFVSV010000021.1 GCA_017503575.1 Alistipes sp.
ATCTCCATTGCTGCTACACCTTGTTCGATGATTGCCTCTAACTGTCCTACGGTGGGGCTTGCTGGGTTTATTGTAGCCACTATTGCGAACATCTCGTCCATGGCATGGTTCGTGGCAAAGGGACGATAGCTGTCCTGATAGGCGTAGCCGTAGTAGAGGTAATAGTACTCCATGTCGGTGAGTGGCTCGGTGCCGTTTCTATACTTCAGCATTAGGTTCGTATAGTAGTATGGCGACGATGTGGCGAGTGTCTGGCGTAGTATATCCTCCTCCTCGGGTACAAGTGGCTCTCGTCGGTCATCTTGAGCTGTTGCCTCCATGGCGTTTAGCGAAAGTGTCGCAAGTAGAAGTAGCAATAGTCGTCTCATAGTGGTTGTGTTTGTTGCAATAAGAACGCCACGACTACTTCAAATCGTACGTCGCTATGGCACTTTTAATCTCTGCCATAAGCTCCTTTGTTGCCTCGACAAGTGGTTGACGTACCTCGTCGCGTGTTAGCCCCATTGCGGCACACATAGCCTTGGCGCCCGTAGGGTTTCCCTCCTTGAAGAGTAGGTTGATAGGCTCTATGAGACGCTCCATCTCCTTTTCGGCAACCGCTATATCACCATCCATAGCACAGTGTATGCACTTGCAGAAATCCTTTGCAAAGGCGTTGGCAGCCACCGATATAACACCCTCGCCACCACGCTTTATAAGTTCTACTGTAAGACCATCGTCACCCGATAGCACGAGGAAGTCCGCGGGGCGTGCGTCGATGATGCGCTGCATCTGCTCAATGTTACCCGATGCCTCCTTGACGGCAACAATCTTCTTCGTGGCGTGCGCAAGGCGTAGTGTAGTCTCGGCTGTCATGTTGACGCCCGTGCGCCCTGGGACGTTGTAGATGATAACAGGCACAGGTGATGCCTCGGCAACGGTCATAAAGTGACGGTATATGCCCTCCTGTGATGGCTTGTTGTAGTAGGGTACAACGCTGAGTATTGCCACCGTACCCGATAGGTCGAACGAGCGAAGTTGCTCTACGAGGGCGTGAGTGTCGTTGCCACCCATGCCTGCCACGATGGGCACACGTCCTGCTGTGCGCTCGACGATGAAGCGTAACACCTCGTGACGCTCCTTGAGCGAAAGTGTCGCTGTCTCGGCCGTTGAGCCGAGGGCAACGATATAGTCTACGCCGCCGTTGATGACATGCTCAACCATGCGTGCTAATGCGTCGTAGTCAACCTTGTAGTTGTCAAATGGGGTTATCAGCGCTACGCCTACACCCTTGATTTTACTCTGTACCATATATCTGTGTTTTTATGGTTGTCTAAAATAGTGTGCCCTGTATGGGCTTCTCCTCTTTGGGTTGCTCCTCGGTCTCAATGGCTGGTTGTGTTGTTGCCACGCTACCGCTACCTATAAGTGCCATGAACTCCTCCTCGTTGAGTATTGTTATGCCCAACTTCTCGGCCTTCTGTCGCTTTGCAGGACCCATATTCTCGCCCGCAACGATAAAGTCTACGTTGGCAGATACTGCCGCGAGGTTCTTACCGCCATGCTCCTCGACCAACGCCTTCATGTCGTCACGCGAACGACCCTCGAACTTGCCCGAGATAACGACACTCTTGCCAACAAGAGCATCCGAGCGCAGGCTCTTCTCCTCCATGACGAAGCGCAGTCCAGCACTGCGTAGTCGCTCGATAATCTGACGATTAGCATCATCTGCGAAGTAGTCGACAATGGCAGTGGCAATCTTTGCTCCCACCTCCTCGGCCTCGGCTAGCTCCTCGACAGATGCGGCGGCTATGGCGTCGAGGGTGCGGAAGTGCGATGCGAGATACTTTGCTGTTGTCTCACCCACGAAGCGTATGCCAAGTGCAAAGAGAACGCGCTCGAAGCCCACCTCCTTAGATGTCCTGACACCCTCAAGGATGTTGGCTGCCGACTTCTCGCCCAGACGCGGTAGCGCGGCCAACTTTATGGGGTCGAGACTATATATGTCGGCGATATTTCGTATCAGTCCATTCTGCCATAGTAGCTCTATGGTCTCGCCACCAAGACCCTCAATGTCCATCGCCTTGCGCTTCACGAAGTGCTCTATGCGGCCAATAATTTGTGGTGGGCAGTCGCTCTGATTAGGGCAGTAGTGCTTAGCCTCGCCCTCGAAGCGTACCAACTCGGTGCCGCACTCTGGGCAGTGGGTGATATACTCGAAGGGCTTGCTGTCTACGCCACGCATCGTAAGCTCAACACCCGTAATCTTGGGTATTATCTCACCGCCCTTCTCGATATAAACCATGTCCCCAAGGCGTATATCCATCAAGGCTATCTGCTCAGCATTGTGTAGCGATGCTCGCTTTACGCTTGTTCCCGCAAGCTGTACCGCCTCGAGGTTAGCAACAGGCGTGATGGCACCCGTGCGTCCCACTTGGAAGTCTACGCTGAGGAGTTTTGTCAGTGCTCTCTCGGCTTGGAACTTATATGCCACGGCCCAACGAGGTGCTTTGGCCGTAGAGCCGAGGGTGCGCTGATGAGCGTAGCTATCTACCTTGATGACTATGCCATCGGTGGCATAGGGTAGGCTCTTGCGCTCAATGTCCCAGTAGTTTATGAATGCCTCTATCTCCTCGCGCGAACGACATATCGCCGTGTGTGACGATATCTTGAAGCCCCAGCTACGCGCGGCATCGAGGTTCTCGTGATGCGTGGCGTAGGGTAGCGCGTCGCCTGCAAGCTGATAGAGTGTGCAGTCGAGTCCTCGGTGTGCCACCACCTGCGACGACTGGTTTTTGAGCGTACCTGCTGCAGCATTTCGTGGGTTGGCAAAGAGTGGCTCGCCCGCCGCCTCACGCTCGCTGTTGAGCCTGTCGAACGATGCGTATGGCATGATTATCTCGCCTCGTATCTCGAATATCGAGGGGTAGCCCTCGCCTCGTAGGCGTAGAGGCACAGAGCCTATGGTGCGCACGTTGTTTGTTACATCGTCACCACGACGACCATCGCCGCGTGTTACGGCACGCTGAAGTGCTCCATTCTCGTAGCATAGCGATATTGCTGTGCCGTCAAACTTAAGTTCGCAGACAAACTCCACCTCGCCAATCTCGCGTACTATGCGGTCTATCCACTCGCCAAGCTCCTCCATCGAGTATGTGTTCGATAGCGATTGCATGGGGAAACGATGCTCAACGCTTTGAAACTCGCTCGTTAGGTCACTACCCACACGTTTGGTGGGTGAGTTGGGGTCTGCCGCCTCGGGGTATCTGCTCTCCAACTCCTGAAGCTCGCGGAGCATGGCGTCGAACTCGAAGTCCGAAATCTCGGGCGAACTCTCTATATAATACTTGTGGCTATGGTAGTCGAGAAGCGTGGTTAGCTCCTTCATACGTCTTATGTCGTCGTGCATGCCCATTGCTATATCTATATATTATGTGGTAAAGGTACATAATTTGTTTGTAACGGCGAAGAAAAATTGAAAAAATAAAAAAAATATTCACCATTGTTTGCACATTACTAAAATGTGTTTACATTTGCGGAAAATTTTAATGAGATTATGGTAGCAAATAATACGAAGAAACGTCTTGTAACAAGCATTCACAACTTAACACCCGAACAGCAGGCAGAGGTTAAGGCACTATATCCACTTGGTTTTACGGAGGTCATGCAGCGTATAGATAAGCCCGATGGCACATTCTTCTGCGTTGTCCCATACGAGACCGAGGATACATACTATTTGGTAAAGATTGACGTCAAGGTCGATGATGGTCAGGAGGATGAGAACGATGGCTATTACGATGAGGATGATTTGAAGGGTGCTGATGAACTTGCTGATGCAGCTGACGAGCCCTCGGA
>JAFVSV010000022.1 GCA_017503575.1 Alistipes sp.
CAATTCCGTGGTGTCAGCGATATACCTTTCTTTATATTTCGTTTAGCTACAATTTTTGCATAACTTTTTCGCGCCCCACCGGAATTTGCAAGTGAGCCGAAATAGTCTTGAAAAGACTACGCCACTGTGAAAACAAACATGTCGGGATACCGGGATTCGAACCCGGGACCTCCAACTCCCGAAGCTGGCGCGCTAACCGGACTGCGCTACATCCCGAACTATTGGTCGATGCCAACGTCGTTATACGAAAAAAGGTCGTATTGCTACGACCTTCCTGTTGTCGGGATACCAGGATTCGAACCTGGGACCCCCTGCTCCCAAAGCAGGTGCGCTAACCGGACTGCGCTACATCCCGAGAGGTTTTATCATTTCGAGGGGCAAAGGTAGTGAAAATTTTTAATACGCCAAATTTTTTTGCATCTTTTTTCATCTTTACCCCAAAAAAGTGACCCCGAGAGCCAGAACTTGTCTCGGGGTCGTGGGTTTGTCGAGGTCGTCATTGTGCCTCGAACGCATTATTAGCGATAGAAGATTGACGATATAGACTTGTAGTTGTGTACGCGCTCGATGACGTCCGCAAAGATAGGCGCCACGCTGAGTACTGTAAACTTGTGCAAGTCCTCGCCCTCCTTCAAAGGAATGGTATCTGTTGTGATAACCTCCTGGATGGCGCTCTCGTTGATGCGGTCATAAGCCTTGCCCGAGAGTACGGGGTGTGTCACAGCGGCACGAACGCTCTTTGCACCGCGATCCATAAGCATGTTAGCCGCCATGCAGATGGTACCTGCGGTGTCGATCATGTCGTCAACGATGATGACATTACGACCCTCCACCTCGCCAATAGCTGTCATTGAGCCAACGACGTTAGCCTTTGCACGCTCCTTGTGCGAGATGATGATAGGTGCCTGGAAGTGCTTTGCGTATGATGATGCACGCTTAGCACCGCCCATATCTGGAGAGGCGATTGACAAATCTGGGATGGCCAACTTCTGGATGTATGGCACGAAGATGCCCGATGCGTAGAGAGCATCCATAGGCAGGTCGAAGAAGCCCTGAATCTGGTCGGCGTGGAGGTCCATGGTCATCACGCGCTGTACGCCCGCTGCGATAAGCATGTTGGCAACGAGGCGAGCGGTGATAGGTACGCGTGGACGATCCTTACGATCCTGACGTGCCCAGCCGAAGTAGGGTATAACGGCGATAACCTGGTGTGCCGAGGCGCGACGTGCAGCATCTGCCATCATCAGAAGCTCCATAAGGTTGTCTGAAGGTGGGAATGTCGACTGGATGATAAATACTGTACAACCACGGATAGACTGGTGGAAGCAGGGCTGGAACTCGCCGTCGCTAAACTGAAGGACGTCCGAGTCGCCGAGCTTAATGCCATACTCGGCAGCAATCTTCTCGGCGAGGTAGCGTGAGCCGCGGCCTGCGAAGAACTTAATTTTGTGGATCGCCATAATATTATAAGTAAGGTTGGTTTGTTAACTTTTATACAAAAGTAAAGCAAATAAGCCGAATAAACAACTTTTTTGCTAATAATTTGTGAGACACTCTTCGATAAAGGCGAGTATCTCTTCGCGGCCTGTGCCCTTCTCGCTCGACGACACGAGCATTGGTGGCAGCTCCTCCCACTGCTCTGCGAGTGTGCGTTTATATGCTGTGATACTGCGGTTTAGCTGTGCCTGCGAGAGCTTGTCTGCCTTGGTAAATATGATGCCAAAGGGGATGCCGTTCTCACCGAGTAGCTCTATGAAGTTAAGGTCTATCTTCTGTGGCTCGAGGCGTGAGTCAACAAGTACGAATAGGAAGTGCATCTTCTCGCACTTGAGCACATAGTCGAGGATAATCTTCGAGAAGTCGCCGCGCGTAGACTTCGATACGCGGGCGTAGCCATATCCTGGCAGGTCGACAAGATACCAGCTGTCGTTTATCAAGAAGTGGTTTATAAGGCGTGTCTTGCCTGGCGTGCCCGACACCTTGGCGAGTCCCTTGATGCCTGTGAGCATATTCACTAATGAAGACTTGCCCACGTTACTGCGCCCGATGAAGGCTATCTCTTTGAGCTCATCCTTTGGTACTTGCGATATGCGTTCGGAGCTACACTTAAACTTTGCTTTTATTGTTACGGCCATGCCTACGATGGTTTTTAATTTGTGCAAAGTTAAGAAAAAATAAAAAAAATATCTAATTTTGTAGCACTGAATAAACGCGAAAACCTAAAAAATATGCAGAAAGAGTGGAATGATGTTCGTGAGTTTCACGACAAGTTTGGACACCCCGTAGCGGAGCAGCCCAAGATGATCGATAAGAAGCGCGCATTGTCGCGTGCCAAGTGGATGAACGAGGAGGTCGCCGAGTTCCTCGTTGCTGACAATATCTATGAGCAGGCCGATGCCATGATCGACCTTATGTACTTCGCTCTCGGCACGATGGTTGAGATGGGCCTCGAGGCTGATGAGCTCTTCGAGATTGTGCAGCAGGCTAATATGGCGAAGCTGTGGCCCGATGGCAAGCCCCACTATAACCCCAAGGATGGCAAGGTCATCAAGCCCGACACATGGGAGGATCCAGCCCCCAAGATTAAGGCTTATATAGACTCTGTAATTGAGGCAAAAAGAGAAAAATAATATATTCTGATGAAAGCTAATTTTTTGAGGTGCTCACCATTGCGGTTGTAGCACTCATGGGTCATGTCTCTTGCGAGAAAGATCCTGACGCCGAAAGTGGTAATATAGAGATATACGATAAAACGCTCGAGGCAAAGCCCGAGGGCGAGTATTCGTGCCTCTTGTACACCATCTTCAACTACGTCGATGGTCTCGAAGATGAGACAATGTATAGCGATGACGTTCTGTTTGAGACGCTCTATGAGAAGGGCGCTTATTGGACTCTAACCTACTTCCGTGGTGAATGGCAGTTCGGCATTGCTACTATCGGCAGGTAAAATGGCTTCAGCGATGTTGTAGTAACCCCAGAGCGCAAATTCCATAAAGAGCGTAAGGCTACGGAGCGTAAGGTGTATTTTGTGAGATAATATGTAGTAAATCAGTAATATTGGTTGGGTTGCCTCCGCTTTTGGATTGGCAACCCCTTTTTTCTATGTTATAAATGAGCGTGTTCGTTGAATTTATTTCCTCGATGGGAAAGTTTGTCTTATATTTGCGCCCAAATTATTTATATATATAAACGACGATGAAGATACTGAAACTGATAGCCCTTCTGGCTGGCTCTGCGGCGATGTTCACAGCATGTAGTGTGGAGCAGGAGGAGGCCGCCCCAAAGGCGGAGAGTGTTGAGGTTGGCTTTGCGCTACCCGAAGAGGCTACCCGTACATCGCTTGACCCCGATGGTAAGACTACGCGTTGGGCACCTGGCGATAAGTTGGCAGTGTGGGCTAAGGGCGCAGATGGCGACTTTGTATTTGAGCATGCGCAGTTCACAATGCGCTACTACTCCGAGGAGTATAACCACGCCTACTTCACATCAAACATCGAGGCTATGGCTGATGGTGAGTACACCTATATGCTCTCATACCCCATGCCCACCTCGACAAATGGTACCCTCGCAACATATACGCTACCCGCAGAGCAGACGGGTGAGTATGATGGCCGTTACGATGTGATGCTTTCGGAGCCTGTTGTGGAGGGTGCGCTTAAGGCGAAGTCGACGGTTGAGTTTAACACCGTGATGCGTCATAAGATGCACGCCCTGAAGATTGCCGTTCCCGAGGGTCGTAACCTCTATGGAGAGCGCTTCTACCGCCTTGAGATAACGTTCCCTACGGCTGTTGTTGGTGATATCACTATTGATGTTAGCGATCCCAACGAGGCGCCTGTTTACACAAATACCTCCAATAAGATTGTTGTCGAGAGTGCTGCGGGCTTCGATGCTGGTGATGTTATCTGGGTGTATGTGCTTCCAGGTACTGTCGATGGCGATGTGAGCTACAAGGTGCGTGGCGAGCGTCGTAGCTCTAACACGGCAACCTACCAGCTTAGCCGTGAGATGAAGGAGGGGCATGTGACGCCTATCAATATGGCAATCCCTACCATCTATCCCTACTACACCTCGTTAATGCTCTCTGTCGACCAGAATAATCTTGGTGAGGACTTCAACTTCATCGATGTCTACGACTCGAATGGCAACCACATGGGTAAGTTCGAGCGCAATGCCAAGAATGAGTACTTTATCGACTACGAGGGTGAGTTCGATGCTGACCAGTACGATAACTCTACATGGCGCGTAGTCTTCGACTCGGAGCATGCTGTGGTGGAGACAACCATCAACCTCGGAGATATGACCGACTACTCGGAGCATGTTTGCTGGATGAATGTACCTTATCTCTTCTCGGAGAACTTTAGCTCGCTTCGTACGTTCGATGGTGACTACACCAGTGGACCTCATACGTCTGTCGACAACGCCTCTAAGGCAGGTCGTGATTTGTCTCAATATGGTGCAACTTCAGGTTGGACAGGTGCTCGTACAGGCTGTGACGCTGCGGGTACAGCAATCCTCGTTAGTGGTCGAACAGACTATGTTATTGCGGGAGCTACACGAGCATACGGTCGATTGGACTCTCCTGCACTGTCGGCAATCAAGCCAGACAAGGATGTGAAAGTGAAGGTAACATTCGACTATGGTGGTGGTCGCTCAGGCGGTAGCTGGGCTTATGCCATTGTAAAGGCTGGTTACACAACGACTCAGGGCATTCTCAATGGTTATGCTACACAGTTTAACAACAACGCAGCGTTCTCGGGTATTGATGGAGCTGTTGAAGTCCCTAATATTCCCACTTCAGGCTCTGCTTCGGCTCTTACGTTGTCGATGTCATATAACATTGATGCTTGTACGTCGGCGCACCGTCTATCATGGCATATTGGTAGCTTAGGTACTACATTTATCGGTAACGGCTATCAGTGGATATACGTTGACAATGTGAAGGTGCAAATAGTAAAATAGATAAAACATAACATAAATTAATTAAAACCAATCACTTATGAGAAAGCTTTTTACAATCGCTTCGCTCTTTGCGGTGGCTCTCTCGGCTTGTTCGAAGGAGGATGTAAAGGGTGATGAGAAGGGTGAAGGACAGGTATCTATCAGCTGTGTGACAATCACAGAGGTTGATGATACCCGTGCCAACGTAAGCTGCACAACCCCAGCAGCTGAGGATTTCGCTCTCAAGATTGAGGGCGTAGGTCACACCTACATCGCAGATTATGCGACTATTGCCGAGTTCAACGAGGGTGATAACTACCTGAACAACGGCACTTTCAAGGCTACCGTAACCGCAGGTGACATCACCGAGGAGGGCTACGATAAGGCCACGTTCGTTGGTAGCGCTGAGTTTACAGTTGAGGCTCGCAAGAATACCGAGGTTGAGGTTAAGGCAACCATCGCCAACGCTCTGGTTAAGGTTGAGGTAACCGACAACTTCAAGAGGTACTTTGAGGGTGGCCACACTCTTAAGCTAACAACTGCCGCAGGCAGCGAGTTTGACGTAACGGAGCAGACCGAGCCTTTGTTCATCGCTCCCGAGTCGTTCACCGTCTCTGGTACTGCCGTAAAGCAGCCTAACCAGTCGGGTGCCGAGGGTACAACCGTTGCATTGCCAGAGTATAAGAATACAGATGCTAAGGCTCAGACTCTCTACACTGTAAAGCTCGATGTGGAGAATGCAGGTAGCGCTCAGCTCACCATCACACTTAACGACGAGCTCGTTGAGTCGATTGATATCGAGCAGGAGCTTAACGATAACGCTAAATAATAGGAGAAAAAGATATGAAATCAGTAGTTAAGATGATGGGTATAGCCTTGACCGCGCTCCTTACACTTGGAGCTTGCAAGAAGGACAAGGTGGATTACATTGACCCAAATGATTCAGCAAAGGCGAATGTCGGCTACTTGCTCGTAGGTGGCATGGAGGCCTCAGTATTGGAGGATACAGAGAATATCTCCTCTCCCGCGTCAACACGCGCCGAGGGTTATGATATCAACACTTTTGACGTAGTTATCACCAACAAGGCTGGTGAGCAGATGGCATCGTTTAAGTATGGCGAGCGTCCATCGGAGCCTATCGCCTTGGAGAGTGGTGTCTACACTATTGCAATGTCATCAGCAAAGATGGAGGGTGCCGCATGGGAGTCTCCTGTATATGCAGGCGAGAAGGAGGTTGTTGTTACTCGTAAGCAGACAACCGAGGTTAAGGACCTTGTGTGTAAGCTCGCTAACATCAAGGTTACCGTTGCTTACTCGGCAGACCTCGCCGAGCAGCTCGATGCAGATCACACAAAGATGACCGTTGAGTTGGAGGATAGCGGCCTGGAGTACGCCTTCTCGGAGACACGCGCTGGTTACTTCGCTCCAGTGGCTGCCGATAACACTCTTAAGCTTACATTCAACTGCCGTTATAAGGGTGAGACAAAGGATATCACCATGACCAACGAGATTAAGGGTGTTAAGGCTGCGCAGTGGCGTAAGATTAACGTTGTCGTTCAGCACGCTGCTGATGGTACCGCTACAATTGGTATCGTTTGCGACACTTGGACATACGATGAGGAGGTTACGTTCGACACCTCTGCATCACTTATGGAGGAGGTTATTCCTGATGATACCGACGCTCCAGTAATCGTATGGGAGGGTCACGACCTCGCAGAGCCATTTGAGCTTACCGACGATATGTTCGACGCCGAGGGTAACTTTACATCAAGCATCAACGTCGACGTAACAGCTAAGGCTGCTATCAAGTCGTTGGTTGTTAAGGTGTCGTCAGACAATGCTGACTTCACTGCTGCATACGCCGAGATTATGGCTTTGGAGGAGGACTTGTGCGCTCCTACTGCATCGAGCGCCATCCTCAAGATGATGGGCTACCCAACAGATGCTAAGGATGCAACAACCACTCGCATCAAGTTCGCTTCGCAGGCCGCTATGCTCAAGTCGTACGAGGGTACTCACTCATACGAGATTACCGCAACCGACATCAACGGTGCTCACACAACGGCAACACTTACTGTTCAGTATGGTCAGAACGTTGCTCCACGCATCGTATGGACTGGCTACGATATCGACAAGCAGCAGACATACGTTGCTGGTATGACTTGCGATCTTGCAATCACCGCTCCATTGACAATTGCCGACCTTGGCGTTAAGATTATCTCTGCTACGCTTACTCCAGAGGAGCTTGCTGGCGTAGGCCTTGCTGGTGAGTTCAGCCTTGTCAACGATACTCAGTACTTTGAGTCGTTGAAGAACCTCGGCTTCCCAGTAGGTGATGAGGTGGCTGGTAAGACAGAGCTCGACCTAAGTATCACCAACTTCCTCGGTGTGCTTAATATGCTTGGCGCTGGCGACCACAACTTCCAGATTAGTGTCGTTGATGCCGAGGGTAATACAACAACAAAGACCGTAATGATGCACTTCGAGTAGCATAATTAAACCCCAAAGATTATGTCTATTATGAGAAAGATATTAGCATTGTTGAGCATGGTGCTCGTTGTAGCAGCCTGCTCTAAAGATATAGCAGATACGAATGTTGAGATGGCACAGGGCGAGGGAGCTATGCGTCTTGCGATTGCCACTCAGTCAGATATTACGGCCGATGATAGCGTCGTAATAAAGATCTATAAGGTAGATGGCGAGGAGCAGTCGCTCATTCGCCGCTACGACTCTGTCAACGATCTCCCCGATTACTTGTCATTGCTTGCTGGTAACTATGTTGCAAAAGTGCAAGTGGGCGAGAAGCGTGCCGTATCGTTCGACGAGAAGTTCTACTATGGCGAGTCTCAGTTTGAGGTAAAGCCTACGGAGGTGGCTGCCGTTACGGTAGATTGTAAGCTTCAGTCGACAATCGTTGCGGTTAAGTACGATGCAACGGTAGCAGAGAAGCTCTCGGAGGGTTACTTCACAACCGTGGCTATCGCCGAGTCATACGACAAGCAGGCCATAGCTACTGGTGATGTTCTCTCGCTTACATACGAGGAGTCGAAGGATGGTTATGTAATGATGCCCGAGGGTCAGACATCACTCTATTGGCACTTCGAGGGTACTCACCCCGTGGAGGGCGATATCGTTAAGGAGGGTCTTATCGAGAATATCAAGCCCGCAGCACGCTACACCATCACGTTGAAGTACTCGAAGGATGCTCCAGGTAACCTCGTAATTGAGGCTACTGTTGATGAGAGCATCGAGGAGTATGATGATGTTATCATCTTCTCGCCAGACCCAACAATCCTTGGCGATGGCTTTGACATGGGTGAGCAGCAGCTCTCAACAACTGCTTCACGCACATATAACGTGGCATCGTTGGCGACAATCTCAACAATGACACTTAGCGTGTCGGGTGTTGAGTACGACCTCTTGAACAAGGCTCCTCAGGGTATCACCGTGGAGAAGACCGATGACCTCACATATAAGGTAATCGTTGCTGAGTCGTTCTTCGCGCAGGTTGCTGGTGGTGCTCAGGCACTTACCTTCCACATCGAGGATGTCGATGGCGGTAAGCTTACGAAGGATGTAAACTACCTTGTACAGGGTGTTATGCCACTCACAACATCGGACTACGACCTCTGGTTTGGTAACGTTACGTTCAAGGCTACGGTTCTCAATAGCTCGGCTTCATCTGTAAAGATTGCTTACTCGGCTGATGGCGCTACTTGGACAGAGGTGGCTGCTATGGCAGGTACTGATGGCACATATACAGCTGTTGGTACTGATTTTGCGGCAGAGAAGAACTATACCTATAAGCTCGTTGTAGATAGCGCAGATGCTGGTAAGGCACTTACTCACCAGACAGCTGCGGGTGCACAGATTCCTAATGGTGACATGGAGTCATGGTCTGAATCGGGTGGTGTTGTCTATCCATACGCCAAGGGTGCTTCACCATTCTGGCTTACAGGTAACGATGGCGCTGCGATGGCTGGTGCAACACTTACTAAGTCATCGACAGATGTTCGTCCAGGCTCAACAGGTCAGTATTCGGCATACCTCAAGTCGCAGAAGGCGGCGGTGATGGGTATAGGTAAGTTCGCTGCTGGTAACCTCTTCGTAGGTACATTCTCGATGAGCGGCCTTAATGGTACCGTAAACTTCGGTCGCGACTTCAAGTTCACTGCCAAGCCTAAGAGCCTCTCGTTCTGGATGAAACACAATGAGGGTACTATCAACGAGGGTGCTGGTACTCCATCGGAGGCTACTGGTATAGATAAGGCAACCATCATGGTGATTATCACCAGCTGGGATACACCATACGCTGTGAACACTGCCGATACTTCGACATTCTTCTCTATGGCCGACCTCGCAACAATGGAGGGTGTCATTGGCTACGGCTATATCGAGAAGCGTGAGTCTGCTACCGAGTGGGCTGAGTACACTATCGACATCACATACCGTGAGGATATGAAGAACGTTAAGCCTAAGAAACTTGTCGTATCGTTCACTCCTTCGGGCTTCGGTGACTACTTCACAGGTTCTACCGAGTCGTGGATGTATGTCGACGATATTAAATTTAACTATTAGTAACGTAAGTGGGGTAGTGGCAGCGACTGTTGCCGCTACTCCAATACCTTTTTAGATGAAGAAATTTTATTTAGCTCTCTTGCTGCTCGCCACCACCCTTGGTGTGTCGGCACAGCAGGCAGAGACCACACCAAAGAGTGCAGATGCGACTGAGGCGGTGGAGATGACGCCAAACGAGGCTCGTAAGCAGCGTGGCTTCTTCTCCAAGGATGTCTTTGTTCCCAAGGGACAGTGGATATTTGGTGGCTCGGCGGCCTACTCGGCACACCGTAACGATGGTTATAAGTTTACGCTTATCAACGATATTGACTCCGAAGGCTACACCGTAACGGTAAGCCCCATGGTGGCCTATGCGCCATGGAAGAATATGGCTGTTGGTATTCGATTTGGCTATGGCCGCTCGCTGTTAGCTTTGGATAACGCCTCGTTGTCGGTCTCGGATGTCGATATTAATGTCGATATGTTCCACCAGATTAAGCATACCTATACGGGTACGCTCTTTTGGCGCCCATATATCCCACTCGGGCATAGCAACCGTTTTGCCTTCTTTGCCGAGGTGCAGCTCAACTTCTCGGGAGGTCAGTCAAAGGTCGTTGCCGCAACACAGGAGGTCGATGGCATGCAGGACTATCGTGGCACCTACTCCGAACAGTTTGGGGCCCAGGTGGCTATCCAGCCGGGCATCGTGGCTTTCATCACGAACAACGCTGCTGTGGAGCTCTCTATTGGCGTCTTTGGCATTGGCTTTGACCGAGTGCACCAGATTAAGAATCAGGTTGCCGAGGGCGAGACATCGTCACTCGATACTAACTTCAAGCTAAACCTACTGTCCGTGGGCTTTGGTATGTCGTTCTACCTATAAAATCGCAGCGCTATGAGAAGATTTATACTATTTTTTGTTGCTGCTGCGTTATCACTCACGGTAGTAAACGCTGCAGAGCCACAAGGTGTTTCGGCTGACAACACCACGCAGAAGACGAAGTTCTTGCCTATGCGCCAACGTATCAACCGAAATATCGACCAGAATAAGTTTGTCTATAAAGGTGAGGTGATGATTGGTCTCTCGGCCTCTTATGGAAACCTTAAGTCGCAGGATTCTGATTTGATGCTCCTTTTGGACAACATCAACATGGGTCTACGAAGTACAACCGTCAAGCCATTTTTCGCATACGCGTATCGCGATAATCAGGCCGTAGGTTTACGCTTCGGCTATGAGAATATCGCTGGTGAGGTTGGAAACTTGGATGTTAACCTCGGTCTGATTGCCGATATGGAGAATCTTGGCATCTCGAATCTTGGCATCCACAATGAGAGCTTCATGTGGTCTATCTTCCACCGCAACTACATTGGCTTGGATCGTCGAGGTATTGTGGGTGTGATTATGGAGACGGAGCTTATGGTTAAGAGTGGTACATCGACAATGTGGAGCGGTACGGGCGACGATATGTCGCGAAGCAACAGTCGCAACTTCGCCGCACGCCTTAACTTCAACCCTGGTATGGGTGTCTATGTATTCCCACAGGTTTGCTTGACAGTTACGGTTGGCGTAGGTGGCCTATACTACAATAACATCCGCCAGTTCGATATGTCGGGTGTTGAGACGGGTCGCCGCGACCGTTCGGGCTTGAAGTTTAAGCTAAACATCGCTGATATTCAGATTGGTCTGGTGGCCCATTTGTGGAATAATAAGAAGTAAAGAGCTATGATAAAGTTGTTTAGAACGCTATTTGTAGGAGCTCTTGCCATTGTGGCTGTGGGCTGTATCGAGAATGATGTGCCATATCCCGTTGTCAAGCTCGATATCCTCGCACTTGATGCCGAGGGTCTAAAGTCACAGCCTCAGATTGATGCTGTGAGCAAGAGTGTGAAGCTCGACCTTGAGGAGACTACCGATATCCGCAACGTGAAGATTAACTCTATCACGACAACCGAGGGTGCTACCTCGTCGGTATCGTTCCCTGGATCTTTCGATTTGCGCACACCGCTATATGTCGAGCTCTCGAAGTACCAGACCTACGAGTGGACAATATCTGCCGAGCAGACTATCGAGCGCTACTATATGGTCGAGGGTCAAATTGGCGAGTCGAAGATTGATGCAGAGCACCATGTGGCTACGGCACTTGTGCCTATGGACCATGATATGAAGAGCGTAACTATCACCGCTCTTAAGCTCGGTCCTAAGGATATTACAACCTACTCGGTAGATTTCGCCGAGCTTACCGACTTTAGTGACGACTCTATGCGTCAGGTTACGGTGTCGTATCACGATGATATCGTGGAGACGTGGACGTTGCAGGTTATACCCACCGACGTAGAGATTGAGTTCAAGGGCGTTGATGCTTGGGCAAGGCGTATATGGCTCTATGCCGAGGGCCGCAGCGGCGCTGATCTCGGCTTTAAGTATCGTAAGGCGGGTGATGAGGAGTGGCTCGCGGTTAACGATATTACGGTCAATGGCGGTAGCTTCTCGGCCTGTATCGGAGACCTTGAGACCTTGACAGAGTATGAGGTTGTGGCATACTCCAACGATAGCTTTACCGATGTCGTTAAGGTAACTACGGAGGATCTATTCGAGTTGCCTAATGCAGGCTTCGAGGAGTGGTCAACGGTAAACAATGTCGTTTGTCCCTATATTGATACTCCATTTTGGGGCTCGGGTAACGATGGTGCGGCTATGGCAAGCACAACGCTTACGGAGCCTACCGAGGATGTACGCCCAGGTAGCGAGGGTAAGTATGCTGCATCGCTTCAGTCGAAGAAGGCTGCGCTGATGGGTATCGGTAAGTTTGCTGCGGGTAACATCTTCCTTGGTGAGTTTGGTGGTCTTGTAGGCTTGGATGGCTTGGTTAACTTTGGTCGTCCTACTACGGCACGCCCCGTAGCTCTTCATGGCTGGGTTAAGTATAATTGTGGTGCTATCGACGAGCTTGGCCGTGTGCCTTCGGCACGCCCCGACCTTAAGAAGGGCGATATGGACGAGGGTCAGATTATGATTGCCGTGGGTAACTGGACTGCGGAGGAGTATGGCGGTAGTGCCGACTGCCCTGTGGTGGTTAATACGAAGGATGAGTCTACCTACTTTGATAAGGAGGGCAAGAACGTTATCGGTGTTGGTGAGATGATTCTTACGGAGTCTACCGATGGCTGGATGGAGTTTACCTTGCCTTTGGAGTACCGCACTACAAGTGAGGTGCCTACCCACATGATTATCGTCTGCACAGGCTCGCGCTTTGGTGACTACTTCACCGGCTCGACACAGAGCTTGATGCTTGTCGATGATTTGGAGTTGATATACTAACTATCGCTAATACCATTGAGGAGGGATGCCGAGGGTGTCCCTCCTCTTTTTTTCGCCGTTTGGGGTTGTATATTGCGGAATGTTTGTTAATTTTGTAGTCGTTAAACGTAAACCTTCGCACGATGACACAGCTCACAACACGCAAACGACTTTTGCTCGTCATAATATCTGTTATACTGCTATCCATCGGTTGGCTCGGTCTCTCGGGCATCACGCTCCTCTTTGCGCTTGTGCCGCTGATGATTATTAGTGAGCACTATGGCGAGTCGCGCCGCGACTTCATGCGTATGATGGGGTGGGCGGCGATGACTTTTGCGTTGTGGAGTGTCGTCTCTATATGGTGGGTTACCATTGCCCATTGGACGGGTACGCTCACGGCAACCATCGTTGGTACGTTCTGGAACTTGGTGGCATTTATGACCTACCACTATGTCTCGAAGCGTGCTCCTCGTGCCTTGGCATATACGCTACTTGCCACACTATGGATTACCACCGAGTACCTCTACTACTCGGCCGATGTGATGACCTTCCCATGGTTGCTCCTCGGCCACGGTTTCTCGAACGATATATGGGCAGTTCAGTGGTATGAGTATACTGGCGTCTTTGGCGGTACGCTGTGGGCTATGGCGTCTAATATTGCTATCTTTGAGGCCATGCGTAGCCATACGAAGGTGGCAAAGGTGCGTGCTTCGCTTATTGCCGCACTTCCGCTGCTCGCATCCATTGCGATATATTTCACCTACGCGCCCTCCGATGAGCGTATGACAATCTCCGTTGTGCAGCCTAATGTGGCATGCTACGAGGAGAATAAAATCTCAAAGGAGGACATCGCAGAGCTTATTTCGGAGCTTCCCGACGATACCTCGTGTGTCATCCTTCCAGAGTCAGCATTGTGTTATGTGGAAGAGATGCCTACGCCTATGGTCGAGGAGTGTCTGGATGGCTATGCGCCATACTTGGTACAGCTCTTTGGTGGCCGTGATGATGTGAGCATGATTGTTGGTCAGTCGACTATGCGTACATACGGCGACCATAAGGCCACCACCACGGCACGACATGGCGACTGGGGCTACTATGACCTATATAATACCGCACTTCTCGTCTCTACGGATGGTGGTGTTGATGATTCCTACCATAAGGCGAAGCTTGTTATTGGCGTTGAGGCTATGCCCGAGTTTGTTAGCTCGTTTGTCGACCTCGGTGGTGTTACAGGCCAGCTTGGTTGGGGCGAGGGACATAGGGTCTTTGCGGTTGATGGCCATAAGTTAGGCCCAGCGATATGCTACGAGGCTCTGTATAGCGACTACTTTGCGGGCTTCGTTCGTAAGGGCGCCGATGCTATGGCTGTCATCTCGAATGATGGCTGGTGGGGCGATACTGCGGGTCATAAGCGTCTCTTCGACTTCTGCCGCCTGCGTGCTATCGAGACACGACGCTCGGTGGCTCGTAGCGCTAATACGGGTATCTCGGGCTTTATATCGCCTCGAGGAGATGTTGTTGGTGATATCCTCGAGTGGGACGAGCGCGGCGCGCTCACTCAATGTATTGAGCTGCGTGATGATGAGACCATCTATGTGCGCTATGGTGATTGGGTAGCTCGCATATCTATCTATGCAGCGGTGCTATCACTACTCTACTTTGTTGCATACCGTGTTCGTCGCCGCAACCACCTTGTAGACTAATTTACTGTTTAACAAATATTTCAGATTATGAACTATTCACAGACACTCGACTTTCTCTTTACTTCTATGCCGTCGTTCCAGCGTGTTGGTGGCGACGCTTATAAGCCGGGATTAGAGCGTATTGTTGCCTTCTGCCAGCACCTTGGCAACCCCCAGCGCAACTACTATACGATACATGTTGCGGGTACCAATGGCAAGGGCTCTGTATCGCACATGCTTGCCTCTATCTTGCAGCAGGCGGGCTACCGCACGGGTCTCTTCACGTCGCCCCATTTGAGCGACTTCCGCGAGCGTATTCGTGTCGATGGCGAGATGATTCCCAAGCAGAAGGTCGTTAACTTCGTCGATAAGCACCAGGCGAAGATGCAGGAGCTCGACTTGTCGTTCTTCGAGATGACTGCGGCCATGGCCTTCGACTACTTCGATCAGAGCGATGTCGAGGTCGCTGTTATCGAGACAGGCCTCGGCGGTCGCCTCGATGCTACAAATATTATTACCCCTATACTCAGCGTTATCACCAATATAGGTATGGAGCATACAGAGTTCTTGGGCGATACCATCGAGAAGATAGCTGCCGAGAAGGCGGGTATCATCAAGAAGAGCGTGCCTGTGATTATCGGCGAGTCGTCGGAGGCCTATAATGGCGTCTTCGAGGCTCGTGCCGAGGAGCTTAACTCGCGCCTTATATATGCCGAGAAGGAGTGGATATTGAATGCTGTTGAGCACTTCGACGACAGCAGTCAGCACTTTAGCCTTGTGCGCACACGCGACGAGCGTGGCTACGAGCTCGATGTCGACCTCTTGGGTAACTACCAGCGCCATAACGTCATCACGGCGTGTGCCGCTGCCGACCTCCTTGCCGAGCAGACGCCTCTTACCATCTCGCGTCGCGCCTTCCGCGAGGGCTTGGCCACCGTAGCACAGAATACGTCGCTTATGGGTCGTTGGCAGGTGCTTGGCAACGAGCCATATATTGTTGCCGACACGGGCCATAATGTTCATGGCTGGCGCTATGTTGCCGAGCAGCTCGAGGCGTTGGAGTGCGACCGCTTGTTCTGCGTTATTGGCTTCGCCAAGGAGAAGGCCTTGGAGGATATCATGGCACTGCTACCACGCAAGGCGCACTATATCTTCACTCGTGCCTCTATTGAGCGTGCTCGCGCCGTTGAGGATATCGCTGCTGTTGCCGATAAGCTTGGCCTTGACTATGAGTGTAGGCCCACTGTTGCCGAAGCTCTTGCCCATGCCAAGTCGTTGGCACTGCCTGCCGATGCTATCTTTATTGGCGGTAGTAACTTTGTTGTTGCCGAGATAGAGTAGGGCGGGAATAATGTTTTATTGGGCTGCTGCGCACTGTGGTAGCCCTTTTTTATATGGATATGAGGTGTAAGCATATTATCTTCGATTTCGATGGCACGTTGGGCGATACGCGCCAAAATATTGTTGTCACGCTTCAAGCTACGATGCGCGATATGGGACTTGATATGCGTAGCGAGGAGGCGTGTGTTGCGACTATTGGCCTCACCTTGGAGCAGAGCTTCATGACGATGTACCCCACGATGAGCCGCGAGGAGGCGCAACGCTGCGTTCTCCACTATCGCGATATCTTCTATCGCAGTATCGAGGAGTATGTGCCGCGCTCTTTCGATGACGTTGTGGCGACCCTTGCCGAGCTGCACCGCCGAGGTATTACCATGAGTATAGCCTCGTCGCGCTCGTCGCCATCGCTGTTGCTCTTCTTGCGTAGTATGGAGATTGCCGACTACTTCTGCTATGTCCTCGGCTCGGATAGTGTTACCAAGCATAAACCTGACCCCGAGCCTGTGAATAACATCCTCTCTACGCTCCGTTTAAGCCCCTCTGATGCGCTTGTGGTGGGCGATATGCCCGTAGATATTCTTATGGCGCGTGATGCCTCTGTGCGTAGCGTAGGTGTCACCTATGGTAACTCGTCGCGCGAGGAGCTGTTGTCGGCGGGTGCGGACTATGTTATCGACTCTATCTCGGAACTTCTCCATATCGTCGAGAGGTAAATAAGCAGTTTCCCTGCGCTTGGTCGGGCACTTCGCTTGGTTGGGCGCTTCGCTTGTTCGGGCACTTCGCTTGTTCGGGCACTTCGCTTGTTCGGGCACTTCGCTTGGTCGGGTGCTTCGCTTGGTCGGGTGCTTCGCTTGGTCGGGCGTTCCTCTTGATTAAAATTAAGGGAGCTCCGCTCCCGCCCGATTAAGCAGGCTCTGCCTGCGCCCGATAAAGTGCAATATCATCTATCAATAAAAAAGCAGCACCCCGAAGGATGCTGCTTTAATATTGGAGTTTTATGATTACTTCAACTCGCAATCAGTACCGTTAATCTTAACAGTGATCTCGTTGTGTGACCAGATGTAATCAAGGAAATCCTTATAGTTCTCAGCAGTGTATGGTACACCATTGATAGTACAGTTATCGAACTTGTAAGTACCAGTTGTGCTGATGCAGTCGATCCACTCAGTAGAAGCTGAGCCGTCGAATGTGAACTCACAGTTCTTGAATGTTGTGCTACCCCAGAGGTTTGCGCCGTTGTATGCGCTTGGGCCATCCTTGAAAGTACAGCCATCGAATGTCAACTGAGTGATTGCACCAGCGAATGCGTTGAAGCCAGACAATACACAGTTCTTATAAGTTACATCGTTTGCACCACCATCGAAGTGAGCACCATAGAGGCTACCCTCGAACAAGCAGTTCTCGAAGTAGCAAGTCTCACCTGCGTAAGCCCAACGAAGACCGTTGCTACCTACGAAGTCGCAATCCTTGAATGAACCGTTGATAGTGCTGGTAGCAGCAGTATCACCAGGGTTAGAGAATGTTGCACCAACAACAGTTGAACCATTAATGTTCAAACCGCTCTTACCCTCAAATACAGTACCCTCCTCGCAATAGATAGTTACATTCTTGCCAACCTTAGGGAATGTACCATAGTTGCCCTCAGCTACAACTACAGTCTCGCCCTCCTCCATCTTATCGATGCTATCCTTAAGCTCTGCAGATGTTGTTGCAGGATCACCCTTGGTTACAACCCAGTTAGCACCATCCTTCTTAACAGTGCAACCAGCAGCTACCCAACGAGTAGGATTGAAGCCGAAAGTACCACCGTAGATGATAGTCTCGCCTGTGCCCAAGATACCATCAGTGTAGCCAGAACGTGTAGATGCCTTACCGAATGTACCATCGTTGATAATAACCTTAGCGCCTGGGCCTGTGTATACATAAGCACGCTTCTGGTTGTCTGCAGGATCCCAGCTATATGAACCACCGTTTACGGTAATAACAGAACCCTCACCATAAGCATAGAAGATATATCGACCGCTTGTGCTACTTGAATCAATATATGCAGAACCGCCATTGACAGTAACCTTAGAGCCATCAGCAGCAGCGATAGCACCACCACCAGAAACGATATTTGCATCATTAACTACAACCTCAGCACCCATATTTGCAATCAAGCCATAGTTAGAGGCATTACCCAAATTAAGATTATGGCCATCAGCGTTAAGAGTTACGTTGGTACCACTCGCCTGCAAGGTCTTATTCTCCTCTACATCAGCTGTAAATGAATAAGTACCATCAGGAAGCATAACGATAAACTCCTTGCTATCATTGATATAATCAGCGATCTTATCTTCCTTAGGCATAACGATAACACGAACGGCAAGAGCATTAGCTACGGTCTCTGTCTGTCCAGCATACGTGTTATTCTCGTCCTTGACGTTAGCATGCTTCCAACCGATAATTCTGCCAGCGTCAGCGGGCTTATCCTCCTTATACTCAGCGGTCATATCAGCTGTGATATAAGAACTCTCAATATAGTTGCCAGTAACCTCAGCAGCGAGATTTGCAGCACCTACGATACCACCAACCTTGCGGTAAGCAGTGATCTTGGCATTCTTAACAGTACAGTCCTTAACCCAAGCTGTACCACCATCAGCTGCAAGGTAACCAGCGATAGCACCTACGTTGTTAGCGTCGTCCTTCTCATAAGGAGTAGACAAAACGATAGCGCCATCAACGTGGCAGTTCTCAATCTTAGTGCAGACAGCGTCAGCAACGATAACAGCAGCCTTGAAGTTACCATAAACCTCAGCGTTCAATACTGTAAGGTTCTTAATAGTTGCGCTGGGGCAGTAGCCGAACAAACCAGCAGATGCCTTACCTGTCTCGTAAACGAAGAGACCCTCGATCTTGTGGTTATTACCATCGAATGTGCCCTTGAATACGCCAGTTGCACCGATAGGCTCCCAAAGCTCGCCATTGAGGTGAATATCCTTTGCAAGCTTGATTGTCTCGCCTGCGAAGTCACGACCTGCAGCGCGAGTAGTGCCGTTTACCTGATCTGCAAACCAAGCAAGCTCAGATGCCTCACGAATGATATAGGTCTTTGTAGCACTATCATACTCAGGCGTAGTAGCTGACTTACCATCCCAAAGGTTGAAGTAGTGGTTGCCAGCGAAGTTGTCGTCAACAGATATCTCAATGTGAGTAGCAGTAGTAAGCACGTTACCGATAACGGTAGTGAGGTGGTTACGCTGTACTGGGATATCAGTATCGAAGTTGGTAGTCTTGATAAGGCCATCATCCTTGTCGTAAGCCGAAATCTCAAAGTGGATAGCCTCCTGCTCAGTCTCAGCAAGGATGTAGTCTGCCATAAGTGTCATGTGAGTGTGACGCTCAACGCCAGCAGCGCTTGTTGCCTTCTCAGCATCGTAACCTGCAGTGTAGGTGTGGTTTGCAAGACCGCCCTTCTCAACGTCCTTGTAGAGATCCTGGTAATTTACGGTGTACTCGTTTGTAGCGTACTCGCCAGAGATCTCACCTGTGATAGCGTTAAACTTATTAGCATGCTTTGCCTCGTACTTAACAACGAGCGTTTTAGGCTCAACATTGGTGTTAAGCTCGGCGAGGTCAGTAGCGATAACGCGAAGCTTTGCGTATGGACGACGCAAAACAATCTGCTCGGGCTTCGAGTTCTTAACATTCACATCCAAAGTTGCGAAGTAAGCATCGGCAATCTCGTCGTTAAGAGCATCTTTCTTAACTGTGATGGTCTCCAAGGTGTCGCCAATGTCGTGGCGCAAACCAAGGTTTGCCTGTGCACCAGCATTGTGCAGGTAAGTGTCGGTAAGAACATCGTTAGCTACGAAGTCAGCGAATACTACGAAGTGGTAGTCGCGGTTAGGAGCCAAACGAAGGTCGAAAGTTACAGGCTCGTACTTGTCAACGATGATAACCATACGATCCTTTACAGGTGTCTTGCCTGCATAGTCGTCAGCCTTGTCGTAAACCTCCAAAGTGTAACGGAGGTTAACGTCGTTCCAATCCCAACGCAAATCGTCCTTAGACTCCTTCATGTAGTCGATAGCGCCATAAGCACTGTCGTAGTCGTTCTGTGAGTCGCCATCGAGAGCACGGGTCTGTGCAAGCTCGGGAGCAGCTACAGAGAGCTGGAAGTCAACCTCGCCCTTGCCACCAGGGGTAACAGTGTCGACATCCTGCGTACATGATGCCAATCCAAGCACCAATGCCGCCAAAGCTAAAAATCTTGCTTTCATAGAAAAATGAGTTAAAAAATTGTGTTATGTTGTTAAGTTCTTATATTCTTGTGATTTAGTAATGTATTCACGCCTAACGTCAATTCGAGGCAGCTAAATCCCCCCCCCTCAATTAGTTATGTCGAGAATATGAACTAAATCGCTAATTTTCAGTGCTGAAATTACCACTGTGTATTTGCACAAAAATAATACTTTTTCCACAAACAACAAAATTTTTTCAATGAAAATTTCGGTTCTTTTTATCTCTTGGCTAAAGCTGTCACCTCGCGTGGGGTGCATAATGCGGCCGCGCACTACTTACGAGGCCTATGTTACTTGCGCCTTTTATGTGATATTTTGTTCTATATTGCCATGTTGTGTTACAGCTGATGATGCGATACAATAATCATGCAAAAAGAGGCTGAATAAAAAGTGTATTTTGTCGTTATGCTCGCCCTCAAAATGCTCATTTACGCAGAGTAAACTCCGCTTTTTCGGGCTTCGCATGCCTAAAACTACATCTTTTTCTTCAACCTCATGACACAAAGTGGGGGTGGCTAATTTACTTTTTAGTCACCCCCTTTTGTAAAGGTCGGTGTGTTACTAAAATACCACCTTTACGCCTATCTGCATGTGCCAGCGTGAGGCAATATCATCAACCGTATATTGTGCGCCATTGAACTTGTACACAGGGCGATAGCCACCATCTGTCTGTTGTAGCTCGGTGACGGTAACGGGTGATAGCGTCCAGCTCGAGGTGCGGTGCACAAGACCCCACGAGCGAGATAGGAGGTTCGAGAGGTTGATGATGTCGAGCGAGAGCTCCACGCGGCGACTGCTGCTCTTCGAGAAGTAGAACGCCTGCGCGAAGTGCAAATCGAGGCGGTGAACGAAGGGCAGCGAGTGTGAGTTGCGCTCGGCAAACTTGCCACGATGTGAGCTCAAGTAGCCATCCTTCTTAATGTAGTCGTTGAAGGCTGTTGCCGAGGTGTCGTCGGCCCAAAGCATGGTTGCCATCTCTGCCTCTGTCGGTATGTATATCAGCGAGTTGCCCTTGTATGAGTCGCCATTAACATCGACCTTGCCCTTGGCGTATGTGAGCGAGTAATGCTCGCCCGAGTGCCCGTTGTAGAGGAGCATCACGTTGGTGCCAAACAGTCCGTAGCGACGTGAGTATGAGATAGATGCCGCCACCTTGTGTGGAAACTCGTATACGGAGTTGCTCAACGCAGGGTTGTTGCTATCCACAGCGTATGTACGACCCCAGTTAGACGACGACTGTGCCGAGACGCCATCGTTGATGCTCTTCGACTGCGAGTAGGTATAGGCGGCGGTCATGCGTAACCCCTCCAGCGCCCCTGCGAATGAGTACTCGGCGCGAGCCGTGGCCGACCACGAGTAACCCCTCTGTGTATTGCTTAAGCGATATACTGCCGAGAAATCTTTTGTCGTTGAGTTATAGTATGTTGCAGAGGTGTTGTTGCCCTCGCCACCAACAAGTAGTCGCTCTCCGTTGTCTGCCGCCACGAGGTTCTCGACGAAGATATTATTGATGCCCTTCGTATAGTCGGCATCGAGGTTTACGCGCAGACCTCGATATGTATACTCGAGACCCAATGCAGCGCGGAATACCTGTGGGTAGCGGAAGTTACGCGCAACGATGTCGATGGCGGGGTTGCTCATGATGCCCACACTCTCGGGGTTAAGGCTGAAATCGGGCGTCTCGGCGGGGTTGTTCACCGTGACGCTCGTTGAGCGTAGACCGGTATTCTGGTAGCAGTTCGAGAGCCAGACGAAGGGTATGCGACCTGTGTAGATACCGGCACTTGCGCGTAGCTCGAGGCCTGCGGTTAGTGTGCGCTTGAGACCGATGCGTGGCGACAGAAGTATCTGTGCGCGAGGTATATCGCCAGTCTTTGTGCCATACTTCGCGGCGAAGTCGCTGCCATTGAACTTCTCATTTGCCACTGGGGTGTTGAACATCATAGGTATATCTACGCGCAGACCGAAAGTGAGTTGTCCGAGGCTTGTCATCACTTCATCCTGGGCGTATACCGCGAACTGCCCCGTTGTGATGGGGAGGTTGCGCTTGCCGTCAGCAAAGTAGCCATACTGATACTTCGATGCGTTGTCGGCCATGAAGTCCTCGAGTGTGTTGTATGTATATGTGCCGCGCGCGTTCGCGAGATATAGGTTGTCGGCGCGATATATCTCGTTTGAGGTGCCTATGGTGATATAGTGCATGCCCGCGCCCCGAATATGAATATCGTCGCCAAAGATAAATACATCCTGCTTCAAGAGATTGCAGCCCGAATATGGGTTTGTGCCTATCGTCGCAGAGCCGTTGCCACGCTCGCCCAAACCGTTGATAATCACCGCTGGTAGGCTCTCGGGTGTAGTGCGGCCATCCGTAAGGCGCGTGTAGCCTATGCGGGCACTATTTGAGAGGTTGTGAAATTTATCCGACGAGTTGAGCTCCGCCACTACCGAGTGCGTGCGGTTGATGTTGGTGTACTCCGAGCCTGTGAAGTAGAATGACTGCAGCGAGTTTGCCGAGTCGTGGGCGTCGGCATGAAGCATGTTGTAGCGCAACGATAGATGGTTGTTGTCGTTGATATTCCAGTCGAGACGCGCTACTGCTGAGCCTGTTAGCGCCAACACGCCATGTTCGCCATAGCCGCCGCCATCGTAGCCCGTGAGTGCCTTGTAACGCTCCGAAATCTGCTTTGCCTCGTCGAGTGTGAGTGCCGCATCGCCAGTGGTAGGGTGGTATGTCGAGGGCGTCATGCTGCGGTTGAACTCGCCAGCCACGAAGAAGAAGAGCTTATCTTTGATGATGGGGCCCCCGAATGTTACGCCTGCGATGTTTGTAATCTGCTCCGATAGATGTGTGCGGTTTGCAATGTCCCTGCCTGGTGTCGTGCCCCAGAAGTGCTCATTATTAAAGTAGGTATATGCCGAGCCCTCAAACTCGTTGGTGCCGGCGCGTGTCACCGCCTTTATCGCACCGCCAGTAAAGCCGCTCTCGCTGACATCAACCGTTGATGTCGAGATTGTTATATTCTCGAGCGCATCGAGCGGGATGGGATTTGCCTCGGTCAGCGAGCCTGTCATGCCCGTTGTGCCAAGACCGTAGATGTCGGCCGATGGTGTGCCGTCGATGGTGAAGGCGTTGTAGCGTGTGCTCTGGCCACCGAGGATGATGCCTCCCGAGGCTGGCGCTACGGCTGTCGACATAAGGTTTGTGAGGTCGTAAATCGAACGGTCTATCGAGGGGATAACCTCCATCTCGGAGCGCGAATAATCGTTGACATCGCGCAGTCTTCCGGAGTATGCAATGATGACCATATCGTCGAGCTCTGTGACGCTCTCGGTGAGCTCGGTGTTAATCTCCTTTATTTCGCCTATGCTCAATGTGATGCCTTCGTATACAGCGTCGTTATATCCTATATATGAAATAGTTATAGAATATGGGCCGCCCACGCGCATTCCACTAATTGCGAAATAGCCGTCTGTGTTTGTCGATGCTCCATACTGGGTGCCAGATGGGGTGTGAGTGGCTACGATTGTAGCGCCGAGAAGAGGGTTGTCGTTGTTGGTTACGCGGCCTCGTACCGACGAGGTGGTAACCTGTGCCGATGCCACTGCCACGACAAGAGACAGTGCGACACTCAAAAGCAGTCGCTTCATAGGTTGTGATTTAGGGACACTATTTATGTGTCAGGTTCGAGATTAGGTTGTTGTCCTCGTTGCGAGGATTGCGGTGCAAAATTATAAAAAAAAATTATTCTGCAAACGTTTACTCTCTATTTTTGCGAATAAAATATCCATTGTGGAGATTCTGCGACGGCTTGGTTGGGTGAAATAGGGTGTTGGCGATATAAATCATGCCAAAACATAAAAAAGAAGAGATAAATTTTGCAGATTTAGAATAAATCGTTATCTTTGTGCATTGACTCTGCGCGTATAGCGTTGGCTGTTGTGTGGGGAAGACGAAAACTTTAATAACTTTATAAAACTTTATTTACTTAAAACTAATGCTTATGGTTAGAAAAGTTGTACTATCAATGGTTGCAACTCTGATCTTGGGATGCGCAAGCGTATTCGCACAAGATCAGCGTGTTACCGGTACAGTGACCGATGAGACTGGTACGCCAGTCATCGGAGCTACGGTTGCAGTAGAGGGAACTACCCGCGGTGCTGTTACCGACATTGCCGGTTTTTATGAGATCAACGCTTCGGCTGATGCTACCTTGGTATTCCAGTACCTTGGTTACAAGACTGAAGTTGTTGCTGTTGCAGGTCGCACGACTATCGACATCAGCCTTACACCAGACTCGACAAAGGTGGAGGAGATTATCGTTCAGGCGTTCGGTACTGCAAAGAAGGAGGCCTTCACGGGTTCTGCTGCTACGATGAAGTCTGATGAGCTTGCAAAGGTTCAGACATCAAACGTGGCAAACGCCCTTACAGGTAAGGTTGCGGGTCTTCAGACCTCACAGGGTTCAGGTTCGCTTGGTTCGGAGCCTACTATCCGTATCCGCGGTATCGGCTCTATCAACGCTGGTAACGACCCATTGTGGGTTGTCGATGGTGTGCCTTACGAGGGTGATAAGAACAACATCAACATGGCCGATGTTGAGACTTTGACCGTCTTGAAGGATGCTGCATCTAACGCACTTTACGGTGCTCGTGGTGCTAACGGTGTCATCATGATTACTACCAAGCGTGCTAAGGCTGGTGATGCTCGCGTTAACTTCGACGCTAAGTGGGGTGTTAACATGGCAGCTCGTCAGCTCTATGACTACACACGCGATCCAGGTCAGTACTATGAGATGCACTACACTGCATTGAAGAACAAGTATATGGACAAGGATAAGCTTGATGCTTCTGCAGCTCACATTATGGCTAACCAGGTTCTTACATCAGCTGGTGAGGGTGGTCTTGGTTACAATGTGTTTACTGTTCCTGCAGGTCAGACTCTTATCGGTTCAAATGGTAAGTTGAATCCTAACGCAACACTTGGCCGTAAGTTCTCTTACAACGGTCAGGAGTACACCGTTCGTCCAGATGATTGGTACGACGAGTTGTACGATCCTTCATTCCGTCAGGAGTATAACGTATCTATCGCTGCTGCATCTGAGAAGTCTAACTTCTTCGCATCTTTCGGTTACTTGAACAACACAGGTATTACCGATGGCTCTAACATGTATCGTTGGACTGCTCGTTTGCGTGCTGACTACCAGGCAAAGAAGTGGTTGAAGGTCGGTGGTAACGTAAGCTACACTAACTTCAACTGGAACGGTGCATCTTCTACTAACGAGGGTGATGGTTCTACTGGTGACGTTTTCGCAGCTGTATCTGATATGGCTCCTATCTACCCAGTTTACATCCGCGACGCAGAGGGTAACATCATGTACGAGGACAATAAGGCTGGTCATGGTTACTATGGTAAGAAGTATGACGAGAAGTGGCCTATCTACGATACTGGTGATGGCTCGGTTTGGGGTCTTACTCGTTTCTCGGGCTCACAGTCTAACCCATTGCAGAACATCTGGTTGGATGAGGCTAACTCAGAGGGTAACGCATTCTCTGTAAACGGTTTTGCTGATTTCACAATCATCCCTGGCTTGGTACTTACTTTGAACGGTTCGGTTACTATCGATGAGACTCGTGGTACATCGTTGAAGAACCCATACTACGGTCAGTTCGTAGCTAACAAGGGTGTTGTTACAAAGAGTCACGGTCGTCAATACAACCACAACTTGCAGCAGTTGTTGAATTACAATAAGTCATTCGGTGCAAATGAGGAGCACAACCTTCAGGTATTGCTCGGTCACGAGACTTATAACCTCCGTTCATACTCTTTGGGCGGTTTCAAGACTAATGTTTACTCTACTGATAACCTCGAGCTTGATGGTGCTATTGTTGATGGTAAGAGCGTTTCTTCATCATTTGGTGAGTATGTTAACGAGGGTTACTTCGTTCGTGCTATGTACGAGTATGATGGTCGTATCTTCGCATCAGCATCATATCGTCGTGACGCATCTTCACGTTTCCACCCAGACCACCGTTGGGGTAACTTCTGGTCAGTAGGTGCTGCTTGGATTATCAACCGTGAGAACTGGTTCAACGCTCCAGTATTCAACATGTTGAAGATTAAGGCATCATTCGGTTCACAGGGTAACGACGCTATCGGTATGTACCGTTACACCGACCTCTACGCTGTAACTAACGATGGTAACGATGGTATCTCTATCATGTTTGGTGCAAAGGGTAATCCTAACATCACATGGGAGACTAACTCTAACTTGAACATCGGTGCTGAGTTCGGTTTGTGGAACGATCGCTTGAGCGGTAGTGTTGATTTCTTCTATCGTAAGACTTCTGACATGTTGTTCGAGGTGCCAGTAGCTCCATCTATGGGTTACTCATCATACTTCGACAACATCGGCGATATGGCTAACACTGGTATCGAGCTTGTATTGAATGGCGATCTCGTTCGTACACAGAATGTTGTTTGGTCATTGAATGCTAACCTTACTTGGGTTAAGAATAAGGTGTTGAGCTTACCAGAGTCTCGTAAGGACCGTACAGTTGATGGTCACGAGGGTTTCATCAAGGGTAGTACATTCCTTGCTGAGGGTCTTCCATTGAACACTCTTTACATCCACGAGTACGCAGGTGTAAATCCTGATAGCGGTTTGTCACAGTGGTGGATTAAGGACGACGCTGCTGAGGGCGGCTGGAGCAAGACTACTGATTATGGTATGATCTCTTCTGACCACGACTCTAAGAAGCTCCTCGACTCTACATTGGCTGACGTATTCGGTGGTTTCGGTACTACTTTGTATGCTTACGGTTTCGACCTCTCTATCGCATTTGACTATCAGCTTGGTGGTACTACTCTTGATGGTTCTTATGCTGGTTACATGGCTCCATCTACAGCATCGTCACTTGGTAAGAACTATCACCTCGACTTGTTGGATGCTTGGACTAAGGATAATCCAAACTCTAACATCCCACGTTTCCAGTTTGCTGATGAGTATGTAGCTGTTACATCAACTCGTTTCTTGATTAGCTCTAACTACTTGAATATCTCTAACATTAGCATCGGATACAACTTCCCAGCTAAGTGGTGGAATGGTAAGATTCAGAACTTGCGCGTTTATGCAGTATGCGACAACGTATGGTACTGGTCAGCACGTAAGGGCTTCGATCCTCGTGGTACAGGTACCGGTCAGTACTCTCCTATCCGTACCATCTCTGGTGGTGTAACCTTGACATTCTAATTTTAATATAGGTATAAGATTATGAAATTCACAAAAATATTGACAACTGCGGCTGTTGCGCTTGGTGCAACTGTCGCGCTCAGTGGATGTATCCGCGAGACCTTCCCCAAGGAGAGCACCATCACACAGGAGCAGCTTATGGGTGGTCAGATGGATATTGTGGCTGAGAACCTTCTTAAGGGTATTCCTCGTGGTATTCTTGCACCAGCTGCTGGCGGTTGGGAGCACACTGACTTTGGTTTCCCATCAGTAGGTTTGTATAACGACCATGCTGCACAGCTTATCTGTACTAATGGTTGGACTTTGGGTAATGCTCCTGCATACAACCGTTTCTACCTCGGTTCATGGGGTAAGGGCTATGGCGCAAATGGCGCTATGCCTCAGCACATCTGGTATACATACTATCCTCAGATCAAGTCATGTAACGATGTAATTACATTGACTGCTGACAATGAGAATTTGGCATCATATTCAGCTATTGCTCGTACATATCGTGCTTACTTGTACCTCGATCTCGCTCGTTTGTTCGAGTGCTTGCCTATCGGTGGCGAGAGTAGCTACGATGAGACAGCTTTCAATGTAGCTGGTCTTACAGTGCCTATCGTAAATGAGTTCACTAAGGAGGATGCTGCTGAGAACAACCCACGAGTTACTCGTGAGGAGATGTTCACTTTCATTCTTGATGATTTGAAGTTTGCTGAGGAGGCATTCGCATCTGAGAGCTATGTTCCTATTGGTACTACCGATCCTACTTTGGCTGTTGTTTACGGTCTTTACGCTCGTGTATACCTCTGGTTGGGTGGCTTTGAGGATGGTCTTAATGGAGCACTTCCTTCAGGCAACGAGGCTTATCAGAAGGCTGCTGAGTATGCTCAGAAGGCTATCACTACATTCGGTGGTGCTATCATGAGCGAGGCTGAGTGGACTAATCCTACTACTGCGTTCAACACTAAGGCTTCTTCTTGGATGTGGACTTTGTATCACTCAACAGATACCTTGGCTGGCAACCTTCACCAGTTTGTAGCTCACATGGCTCCTGAGGCATCTTATGGTTACTGCCCATTCACTAACCCAGGTGTTGGCTCAAAGGCTTATGACCGTCTTGGTGATGGTGACTTCCGTAAGAAGCTTATGATTGATCCTAACCACTTCGACGTAGTATACAACGAGGATTTGCAGCAGAATGTATTCAAGTCAAATGAGAATACTGAGGCATCGTGGAACGCATTTAAGCCATACACCTTGATGACTTCTAAAGACGAGTATGCTACATTTGCACCTTACACATTCTTCAAGTTCCGTCCTGCACAGGGTAACCGTACTGACTATATGACAGCTGGTGCTATTGCATTGCCTTTGATGCGTTGCGAGGAGATGTACTTCATCCAGATGGAGGCTACCTACCACACTCAGGGTGCAGATGCAGCTATGCAGCAGCTCGCTCAGTTTATGTCGAACCGCGATTCGGCATACTCAATCAGAACTCAGAATATTTTGGATGAGATTATCTTCCAGAAGGGTATTGAGTTCTGGGGCGAGGGTCAGATTATGTACGATATGAAGCGTTTGAACATGGGTGTTAACTGCGCATACGAGGGCTCTAACTACGACCCACAGCGTCGTTTCAACACCGCGACTCGTTTGCCATGGTGGACTCCTATGATTCCTCTGGGCGAGACTCAGGTTAACCAGGGTATCCCTGCTAAGGATAACAACCCAGATCCTACTAACGTGGTAATGCCTTTGTAATTAGTCGGACTATAAATTAAAAATTTGAAAAGTATGAAAAGATTTAATTTTATATATCTGTTTCTTGCCGTTGTAGGTGTCCTTTCATTGGCATCGTGCGAGCACAAGTATGCAGATTATACCCCTGGTTCGGCTGATAAGAACACGGGTGTATACTTCCCAAGTACTGCAGCGCTCGCTGTTACGGCTGAGGATACTTCAGTAGAGATTCCTGTAGCTCGTCTCAATGCTGATGCTGAGGCTACTGTTACATTCCGTGCGGAGGATGTTAGCGAGTCTGGTCTCTTCACAATTCCTAATGAGGTTAAGTTTGCGGCTGGCGAGGCTGAGTCTAAGATTGTTATCAACTTCGATGGCACAGAGCTCGTTACAGGTATTAAGTACCCTGTAAAGATTAAGCTCGCTGAGGAGGAGGCTTCTTCTTATGCTATCTCGGAGTATACTTTCAACATCTATATTCCTGAGCCATGGAACTCTATGGGCCAGGGTATCTACTTCGACGACCTTCTTTGGACTATTCTTGATGGCGGTGAGATGTACCAGGGTGTAGGTGCTTATGTTGAGTTCCAGCAGCACGCTCTCGAGCCTAACCGCATCCGCGCTGTCAACGTTTATGCTCCAGAGACTATCGGTACTATGTGGGGTGGCGTTCCTCAGTTTATGACTTTCACTGCAGGCGAGGAAACTACTTACGTTGAGTTCGATATTACCGATCCTAACAACGTTAAGTTCGGTGAGGTTTACACAGACTCTGAGGCTGGTAATGCTCAGGTAGTGTACCTTAATATCAAAGTGGTGGGTGACCAGCAGGGTACTCTCTACGACTTGGCTTGCCTTGTTTGGGAGAGTGCTGGTCCAGTAGTTTTGAAGGATGGCGTTATCACATTCCCTACACAGGGTGTTGAGCTTGCTGCATTCAAAGATGGTGCCTATGCTGGTTACTTCGGTATTGGTAATACTGCTGGTTACATGCAGTACTACTTGCCTGGTACCGAGTTCGTTAACTACGATATGGCTGTAACATACGATGGTATGTATGTATCGGCTGATGGTACTACTGCAAGTGCTATCTTCAACTTCGCATTTGGTGCTGACGTAGCTACTTACAAGTTTGCATTCCTTCCTGGTGACATTACTGCCGATCCAGCAGAGGCTATCGAGGCTATCGTTGCTGGTAGCAGCGATCTTAAGATCTACGAGGGTGATGTAGATACCAAGCGTTGGGAGGTTGAGCTTACTAAGGGTGTTTACACTCTTGTAGCTGTTCCTTACTCTGCTGAGGGTGAGGCCAAGGCTGACAATGCTATTGCTTACAACTTCTACTTCAACGGTACAGGTGATATGCCCGAGGTAAATGTTGAGGTTGAGGTTAATACTCCTGCATACTTCGCCGAGGAGGATAAGAAGGCAGAGGTAGAGGCTGAGTCACCTGCTTGCTTCAACGTTGCTTGCAAGGTTGTTGCCGATGCTTCGCAGCTTAAGGCTGTAAAGTACTGGTATGGTAATGCTGAGGCTTTGGTATCGCAGAAAGTTGATGATGACACTCTCTTCGCTAACTACGCTGGCGATGCATCGAAAATTATTGAAAAGATCGCTGAGAATGGCGCTGCTCTTATGACCTTCAACGTTACTGCCGAGACTCCTAACTTCGTTGTCAAGTTGCGTTTCGAGACTATCTACGGCACTAATGTAGATAAGACTATCGAGTACGAGCTTCCTAAGTACGATGGTACATTCCCTGTAGGCGCTTACAAGTTCACCGAAGGCGACTATGAGGAGGTCTTTACTATCGTTCCTGCAAAGAGCTATACTACCTTCTTCTGGACTAACTCTACATTCGATGGCTCGTCTTGGTATTGCGATTTCAACCCCGAGACTTCAATCCTTACAATGGATGGTATCTTGTTCAACTACGAGGATGAGGGTAGCCAGTTTGGTAAGCTCTATGGTTACTATAACCAGGAGGGAACATTGGTATACTCTTATCAGAGCTCGGATAATGCTGAGTTTAATGGTATGGCTCCTCTCCAGCTCTCTGTAGCTGATGGCGCTATGGCTCTTAAGACATACTACGGTGCAGCTATCTTCAATTACACTGCAGAGGATCAAAGTTTCACTGGCCAGTTCCACTTCCTCTTTACTCCTGAGGCTACTATCGAGCCTTATGTAGAGGAGGAGGCTCCCGCTACATCTGCAAAGGTGTTGTCTGTTGCTGCTGACAAGGTTGATTATGCTGGTGTTAAGGCTGTTATGGCCGAGCGTGTAGAGGTTGTTAAGCCTATGGCTGCAACTCCACTTGGCTCTATGAAGCCTGCAACACTTAAGCGATAATCGTTAGATTGTCCTGATATTGCGGCCTGCTCTTCGGAGTAGGCCGCTTTTCTTGTGATAAGCGGCAAACTGCAGCATAACAACCGAGACAACCAAGACAGCATAGTGAACAGAGGCTGCAGAGACAACTCGGCTCGTTGCAACTTTTTCTATACTTTTTACTTAAATACTTCTTTATTGGAAAATTTTATCTATATTTGCATCTTGAGAGAGAAGGAAATTTTTAATTTTTTCAAATAAATAGTATGAAGAAGGTTAAATTATCATTGTTTGCCTTGGCTGCAATCTTCGCAGTATCGTGTGTGCAGGATCCTACAATGGAGGAGTCAACCGATAATGTGCAGGTGAGTGCTACCAAGAAGATTATCAACACCGCGGATAATGCCAATGCTGGTGAGCTTATCCTCTATGTTGATGAGGAGACTGCCGACCTATGGGCTAATGCCGAGTCTGTGACACGTTCGGGTAACGCTAACCTCGACGCTTTGGCTGCCGAGCTTGGTGCTACATCTATCGAGCCTGTATTTAACATGAATATCAATGGCGAGGAGAAGCGCGCTATGGGCTTGCACCGCTGGTATGCCGTAGAGTTCGACAAGGAGGCAGATATTCAGGTCGCTGCCGATAAGTTCGCCTCAATGAAGGAGGTAAACCGCGTCCAGTACTCTACAATATTGGTGCGTCCTGAGATTACCGCTACGCCTGTACAGGAGATGCCCGCTACACGCGCTGACGAGGCGATGCCTTTCAATGACCCTATGCTCGAGCTTCAGTGGCACTACCACAATCAGGGCTTGAAGGCTCTGTTCCCTGGCGCAAAGGCTGGTGAGGATATCAACGCCTTCGCTGCATGGAAGTACACCACAGGTCGTAACGACATCATCGTAGCTGTTATGGACGAGGGCGTTAAGTACAACCACCCCGACCTTGAGGCTAACATGTGGGTTAACGAGGCAGAGAAGAATGGCGCCGAGGGTGTCGATGACGATAAGAATGGCTTTGTTGACGATATCTATGGCATCAACTGCGTCGATGAGAGTGGCAATATCTCGTGGGATGTCCCAGCATACAATAGCGATGGTGACTATGTGGGTGATTCTGGTCATGGTACGCACGTTGCAGGTACTGTTGCTGCTGTGAACAACAATGGCATTGGTGTTGCTGGCGTTGCAGGTGGCTCGGGCAATGGCAATGGTGTGCGCATCATGTCTATCCAGATCTTCGACGGCCCAGACAACAGTTCTGCAAAGCAGAATGCACGCGGTATCCAGTATGCCGCAGATAATGGCGCTTGTATCCTCCAGAACTCATGGGGTTATCCAAACTCACAGTTCAAGGACTCTGATTATGAGCAGGCTATGAGCGCCGAGTGCGATGCATTGCGCTACTTTGCAAAGCAGAGTGGCTGCTCGGCAATGAAGGGTAATGTTGTCATCTTCGCTGCGGGTAACAGTGGTAAGGCTACATCTGACTATCCTGGTGCTTATAACGAGTTTATCTCTGTAACAGCATACGCTCCCGATGGCCTCCCAACATCATACACCAACTACAATTTAGGCTGTAATGTAGCCGCTCCTGGTGGTGATACATGGGCGCAGGATCGCCAGTGGAAGGACGAGGGTACTGTACTCTCGACAATTCCATCGGAGACTATCGATCCCTTAACAAAGGCTCCTTATGGCTCTGACTACGGCTATATGCAGGGTACATCTATGGCGTGTCCTCATGTGTCGGGTGTAGCAGCTCTCGTGTTGTCGTATGCTGTGGAGAATGGCATCACCCTTACTAACACACAGCTCTACGATATCCTTACATCGTCGGTACGCAACATCGACAACTCTCTTACGGGTACAGTGACCCGATGGGATGCTTACGGCAGGGCGTTCAACATGAACCTCGATAGCTACAAGGGTAACATGGGTACTGGTAAACTCGATGCGCTGATGGCTATCCAGGCTGTGCGCGGCGATATCTGCATCCCTGTGGTTGTTGGTAAGGAGTTTGAGCTTCACCCCAATATGGTGATTGGTAATGGTGACATCAGCGTTAAGGGTCTTGATGGTTACACAATCTCGGACGATACAAAGAAACGCCTTGGCATCGAAAAGATTGATACATTCAACGGCAAGTTCTATTTCACATGTAAGAATGCTGGCATTGGTGTTATCACCATCCAGTATATTGCAGGTGGCAACAAGGTCGGTGGCGGTAACACCACTGGCGGTAAGCTAATGGAGAAGGATGTCGTTATCGTTGCTCGTGATAACAACGTTGCTGGCGGCTGGTTCTAATGTAAATCATTAACGTAATAACAAGTACGATATATGAAAAGTTTGAAGATATGGTCATTGGCGGTGGTGCTGCTTATGGCAATGGTAGGATGCGATAAAAATCCCGATGACGAAGGTAAGAAGCCACAGCAAATAGGCGGCTTTGATGGCATAGAGAAGGAGTGGAAGCTCGTGTCGGTAAACGATGTACCTGCAGATTTCAATGTTTATGTCCAGTTCGAGTCGGGTATGTTCGCCATGTACCAGCAGGTATATTCCCACGACTATAAGTTCTATGAGGGAGAGTACGAGATCAATGGTGATAAATTGTCGGGTAGCTACTTCGACGAGGGTGGCTGGAGATGCGACTATAAAGGTGGCGTATCGAGCGATGGCAAGTCGTTGATTCTTACGAGCGTAGAGGACAACCCTATCACTTGCGTATATGAGGAGTGCACAATTCCCCAGGAGGTGAAGGATGAGGCGTTGACACGTTCTGTGGAGGTTGTTCCTTTCCTATAATTTTCGATTATAAGGCCGCATCTGCGACCTTCTAATCAATAATTGAATTTAAGATTATATTGGGCCTCATTGGCCCACCCTAAGCATAATCCCGAAGGCTAAGCACTATCCTTCGGGATTTCTTTGTGCGATAGATAAAAATCTGTTCTTTGCGACAACTCTATTTTATTAGCTAAACTCTTCCGATTCAAGTTTTTTTTGTATATTTGCATCTTGAGAGATTGTTAATTAGGCAATCATCCTTAAATGCGTAAACATTTAACTTAAACTACTATGAATAGAACTAAACTCTTTATTCTTGCTTTGATGGGGGTATGCTTGGCATCATGTACCACTGACAACGTCGACGAGCCCCAGTCAGCCTCTCCCGAGGCAATAGCGGCAAAGAAGTTTGTGAACACCTCGGCAGATGCTATCGAGGGTGAACTTATCATCTATGTCGATGAGGCTACCGCCTTGCAGCTCGAGGGCGCAGAGGTGGCTACACGTTCGGGTGTATCGTCGCTCGACGCATTCGCAGCAGAGGTTGGCGCTACGGCGATTAAGCCTGTCTTCAACCTTAAGGTTAATGCCGAGCGTAAGCGTGCGCTCGACATGCACCGCTGGTATACGGTATCTTTCCCCGCAGAGGAGAACCTCGATGAGGCAGCACAGCGCCTTGCACAGTGCGAGGTCGTAGAGCTTGTGCAGTTTGCAACGCGTATCGCACAGCCAAAGGTTACTGCAACAGAGATAAACCTCGACGAGGTGGCTACAACGCGTGTGGCGGATATGCCTTTCGACGATACGCTGCTTCCCAAGCAGTGGCACTATAACAATGATGGTACTGTCGACTTCCCTAATGCAAAGGCTGGCGCCGATATCAACCTCTTCGCTGCGTGGGAGCTTACGACAGGTCGTCCCGATGTTGTCGTAGCGATTGTTGATGAGGGTGTATGCTACACTCACAAGGACCTTCAGCCAAATATGCACGTTAATGAGGCCGAGCAGAATGGCGAAGAGGGTGTTGATGACGATAATAATGGCTATGTTGACGACGTCTATGGCTACAACTTCGTTGACAATGGCCGTATTACTTGGACTCGTAATGGCGATGGTGGTCACGGTACTCACGTTGCAGGTACTGTTGCTGCCGTAAACAACAATGGCATTGGTGTCGCTGGTGTCGCTGGTGGCTCGGGCAATGGCGATGGCGTACGCATCTTCTCATGCCAGATTATCTCGGGTGGTAATGCTGCTGGTGTAAATGCTACTGCTGCGGCTGTTGAGTATGCTGCCGACCGTGGCGCTTGCATTTTGCAGAACTCTTGGGGCTTTAACGCAGGTGATATTGCCAACGACAATATGTTTGAGACCGGCCAAACAAGCGTTGAGTGGAAGGCGTTCCAGTACTTCATGTCAACGAAGAATCATCCCAACCTTGAGGGTGGTATCATCATCTTCGCTGCGGGTAACGATGGTAAGGCTTATGCTGGCTATCCAGCCGCATACAACAAGCTTATCGCAGTGTCGGCTATTGGCGCTGATGGCAATCCTACATACTACACTTGCTACGACCGTGGCTGTAATGTGACGGCTCCTGGTGGTGAGTACTTCCGCCGTAACGGCTCGACGGTGGAGAGTGGCTGTGTGGTTTCGACATTGCCTGGCGATAAGTATGCTCTCATGCAGGGTACATCAATGGCGTGTCCTCATGTTTCGGGTATTGCCGCCTTGGCTATATCTTATGCTGCTGACAACGGCATCGTGCTTACACTCTCAGAGCTTAAGGATATCATCGTCTCTTCAGCATCTGGCCTCAAGTTCGAGGGTACGAAGTCAAACTACGGGACTAATGGCACGATGAATCTCCAAGTATATAACAACAAGATGGGTACAGGTCTCATCGACGCATATCGCGTGTTGATGGCCGTTCGTGGTACTACATGTATTCCTATACCACTTGGCGAGCAGGCTATCCTCGATATCAACTACTACATCGGCGATGGCAACCTTCAGGTAAAGATGCTTGAGTCAACCATCTCGGACGAGGTTAAAGATAAGCTCGGTATCACTGACTGCCGCTTTATGGGTAGCAAGCTTCTTCTCACATGTACAAAGCCTGGTACAGCTCTCGTGACATTGAAGTATATTGCTGGTGGTAACACCGCTGGTGGTGGCCAGATTACTGGTGGTATGGAGGCAGAGCAGGAGTTTGCCTTTGTGGTTCGTCCAGGTATTAAGGTCGATGAGGGTACTGGCGCTCCTATCGTTCCTGGTGGCTGGTTGTAATATTGTTAACGCATAAAATTAGAACGAGATATGAAGAAGTTTTTTGCAGTTTTTGCAATCGTAGCACTCGCCTTGGTCGGTTGCGAGAAGAACCCCGACAATAGTGGTCAGGGAGGCGGTAGTAATAGCGCTATCGATGGTCAGTGGCATATCACCGAGTGGAATGGCGAGGCTCCCGAGTTCGATGTATATATCAAGTTTGAGAAGGGCGCCTTCGAGATCTACCAGCAGGTGTGGACACTCGATTATGAGCTATTCAAGGGCACATTTAAGATTAGTGGCAACATCGTAACAGGCTCATACGAGAATGGCTCTAACTGGGCTTCGGGCTATAAGTTTGCGGTTGAGGGCGACATACTCACCATGCACAGCCAGGAGGATCAGAGTGTGACCAGCGTTTACGAGAAGTGTGAGATTCCTGCTGAGATTATCACAGAGGCTACAACAACGCGTGCTGCGGAGGTTGTTCCTTTCTTGTAATCATTTGATTATTAATGGTAATGGGGTGATTCCTGCGTGGGAGTTACCCCTTTTTTTAGACGATGAAGAGACTACTTATAATTGCTGCCCTCGCTGTTGTGTCCATCTGTGGGGCGGTGGCCAAGGAGATACCATCAACTGTGGCGCTTGACATAGCGCGTGGCGTGTTGGGCGATGCTACGCGAGGCACGGATGTCGTTGTGGCGTGGGATAGCCATGCGCTCGGCACGACGCGAGGAGGTGATGCCCCAACGTTCTATGTTATTACCCCAACATCGGGTGTGGGCTTTGTTATCGTCGCTGGTGACGATAGGGTAGCGCCCGTATTGGCATACTCTACACGCTACACAATCGCCGACGAGGATATGCTACCTCCCAACTTTGCAGGATGGTTAGTGTATGTTGATGATGCTGTGAAGTATGTCCGCGAGAACGACATTGCTGCTGACGAGGCTACGGCGCGACTATGGTCCGAACTGTATGTGCCAACCAATGCTACGCTACTTAACACTGCTCGTTGGAGTCAGTATCAGCCATATAATAAGTACTGCCCACTTGATGATGGAGCACTCTCGCTAACGGGTTGTACGCAGACGGCAATGGCTATTATCATGCACTACAACCGCTGGCCAGCGGAGGCGCAGGGTACGACCGTGCCATTTACGACATCCACAAAGGGTCTCGATGTCCCCGCGCGCGACCTAAACCACAAGTACGATTGGGATAATATGCTCTATGAGTATGTCGAGGGTGAGTATAGCGATGCTGAGGGCGATGCTGTGGCGGTGCTTATGGCTGACCTCGGCCACTCGTTCCAGGCTGACTATTCGGCAATTAGCACGGCGGCATTTCCTAATAATGTGGCGATGTACGAGAACTATGGTTATAGCCCTTCGTGCTATATTGCTATGCGCGACTACTACTCTGCGGAGAGTTGGAACGCTCTGTTGCGTAGTGAGATAGATGCTAATAGACCTATCTTTTATAGCGCTTATACCGCTGATGAGGCAGGTCACGCCTTCGTAATAGATGGCTATGATGCGAACGACTACTTCCATGTCAATTGGGGTTGGGGCGGCATGAGCGATGGCTTTTTTAAGATTGAGGGGCTTGTTCTCGAGGAGTATGTCTTCGACACGATGCACTGGGCATTTCTCGGTATTCACCCTGTGCGTGATGGTGAGATTGACAATTGGATATATCTATCGGCACCTGGTATGACAACCCAGACCAAGGAGTTCGAGACGGGTGTATCGTTTGTGATTGACGGTATCTCGATAGCTAACCCTGCGGTTGTCAACTTCGATGGCGAGGTGCGCGTGGGAGTCTGCGATATTGAGGGTGAGTTTAAGTCGTGGGCGTCGGATGCAGTCGCCTTCTCGCTCGACTCGGGCTATGCCACCTCGGTGGTAAATATCACAGCACAGGTCGAGGATGAGATTTTGTCAGGCGATAGGCTACGAGCATTCTATCGCGCCAAGAGTGGTGATAAGTGGCATTTGATGATGCCATACGCCGATAACACCCAGTGGGAGATTGTCTTGAAGCACCCATCTATTGGCGATACTACCTCGCTAAAGTTCGATAAGACTACTGGGCTGATGACTATTACGCACGACGAGGATGTCATCGCGACGCTCAATATGCTCGGTAGTGTTGTGGAGAGTGGCGTTGAGACAACATCTCGCTTGTTGATTATTGATACCAACATCCTCAATCACAAGGATTTGTACACCATCTACTTGGAGCATGAGAGTAGTGGCGAGAGTAAGAGCTATACATTTACACTTAACGACTTGTAGAGATGAAAAGAGTGCTGTATATAGTTGTTGCACTTATACTCCTTGCGGGATGCAAGAAGCATAAGCCACTACCCGAGCCTGTGATTGATGAAATCACAATGGAGGAGGATAAATATCAGCTTGATTATAAGGGGCAAACTCTGACCCTTGAGTTTGAGACTAATGCCGAATATAGCTTTGAGATAGGTGACGACTGGATTACACTTCTCGATGATAGTCGCGCTATGGTGGGCTATTCGCAGAGCTTTGTAGTTGCAGAAAACAACTCTGCCGATACGCGTAGCACCTATATTAAGATTATTGCTGGCAAGGTGGAGTATACGGTAACAGTCGAGCAGGCGGGTTGTCCCGAGCTATTTAACCTCATCATCCGCCATAGCACCAACAGCCTCGATTCGCCCGAGTGGGTAGGTGAGAAGGTTGAGGGTTATGTTGACTGGGGTGATGGTTGCGAGGATACATATAGCGAGGGTGTGAGCCACGACTACACCTCCGAGGGGAAGTACAGTGCTACGTTCGAGATGGAGGGTGTTGATGGCTTTGAGATTAAGCGACTTGGCGATATTGAACATCTGGGTATAGCCTTTTGAGTGAGGCGATGAAAATGATATTAATGAGGCTGAATAAAAAGTGTATTTTGTCGTTATGCTTGCCCTCAAAATGCTCATTTACGCCAAGTAAACTCCGCTTTTTCGGGCTTCGCATGCCTAAAACTACATCTTTTTCTTCAACCTCATAACAAAATTGGGGATGGCTAAAATACTTTTTAGTCACCCCCCATATTTATGAGGTGTGTTGATGTGCGTTCTATTATTTCAGCTTCTTGAATACCGCCCTTACGACAAGTGCCGTTGCGCCGCAGTTGTGCTCGGCATACTCCTTGGCAGCGTGACTCGTCTTTGCGAGATGCTCTTTGTCGTCGCGCAAAGGCTCAAACCATGCCTTAAGCTCCTTGGCACTCTTAACGCTCGTGGCAGCGTGAAGCTCTATCATGTCGCACGCCTCCTGGAACTTCTTGTACTTTGGGCCAAAGGCTATCGGAAGTCCGAATGTAGCAGCCTCCAAGGTGTTGTGTATGCCAACGCCAAAGCCGCCACCAATGTATGACCATGTCGCATAGCCATATACGGCAGATAGGATGCCTATGGTGTCGAGGATAAGTACTTGCGTATTGCTGAAGTCGCTCTCCTCTGTCGACTTGGTATAGCGTGCTGCGCCACCCTTGACTGATGTTATGATATGCTCTATGCGTGCCTCATCCATCTCGTGGGGCGCTATGACAAAGCGAATGTTGGGGTTCTCATTTATAAGCTCAATGAGTATCTCCTCGTCGGGACCCCATGTAGAGCCTGCTACAAAGAGACGCTCGTCGCCCTTGAACTTCTCGACGATGGGTATGTGGCGTTGCATCTTGGCTATGGCCGCCACGCGGTCGAAGCGAGTGTCGCCAGCGATGACAATGTTGTTGTGGCCGATGCCCTTAAGTAGGCGTTTTGACTCCTCGTTCTGAACGAATATCGTTGTGAAGCTCTTTAGTGCCTTGCGCCATGCCCAGCCCCATGGGCGGAAGAATATCGACTTGGGACGGAATATTGCCGAGACGACATACGTCGGTATCTGGCGTTTGCCAAGCTCTTCGAGGTAGTTTAGCCAGAACTCATACTTTATGAAGATAGCAGCCTTGGGCTTCACGATCTCCATGAAGCGCTTGACGTTGCGGCTACGATCCGATGGTAGGTAGAATATGTAGTCGGCGCCCTCGTAGTTCTTGCGAATCTCGTATCCTGATGGCGAGAAGAAGGTGAGCAGGATTTTTATGGAAGGGTCAACTTTGCGTATCTGCTCGATGATAGGCCTGCCCTGCTCGAACTCACCTAACGACGCACAATGTACCCATACGATATCTTCGTTGGGTTTGATGCTCTGGGACATACGGTCGAAGATGTCGCGACGACCCTCCTTCCAAAGCTTGGCCTTCTTGTTGCGGAGTGCGGCTACCCCGACACCCCTCTCAAATAGCCACATGCCAATGTTATACATGCCCATTTGACGTTAGGTTTGCGTTTACAAAGCACAAAAGTAATAAAAAAATCTGTATAAACCTATATTTATTGAATAAATGTACCTATTAAGGTGATAAATAGCAGACGAGGCTGACTAAAGAGTGCAATCATAGGTCAGCCTCGTCTGCGAGTTTAGATTATGTTCTCGGTGTACTCTATGGTAAAGTGCCCCTCGTCATCATGCTCCACGGCGATAAGGTCAAATTGCACGATGCGTCGTGGTCGCCGTGTTGCGCGGTAGTAGGCTGCGGCACGCCTTAACGAGCGTATCTTCTGTTCGTCGATACTGTCGTATGCCGACTGCCAGCTTCCCCTCTTGCGCGTCTTGACCTCGACGAAGTGTAACGTGTCGTAGTGCTCGGCGATGATATCTATCTCGTAGCGTCCTACGCGCCAGTTGCGCTCTACGATGTAGTAGCCTCTGTCGCGTAACCACTCCATGGCGACATCCTCGCCTTGCCGACCTATGAGGGCACTTTGCTCCATGGTGTACTACTTCGTGCGCTTGATAAGGAAGCTGATATCGTCACCAGCGTTCACCTCGTATGTCTGCATGCCCTTCTTGAAGATGCGCATTGGACGCTTGCCGATAAGCTCGATGCTATCCTCTGTTACGCGAAGCATACAACCCTCACGAAGGCCTACAACGTAGCGGCTACGGTTTGCCTCGAGATACTCCAAGATACGCTGCTCGCGAGTCTCGCCAGCATGACCCTCGGGGTTGGCGTCGAGGTAGTGTGGGTTGATCTGGAATGGCACAAGACCTATTGCGCGGAACGATGAGGGCTGTACGATAGGCATGTCGTTTGTAGTGCAGATTGTAGGACATGTGACGTTGCTACCAGCCGACCACCCAACGTATGGCGTGCCTGCCTTAACGCGGCGGAAGATGGTGTCGAGGAGATCCTCTTCCTGCATCTTCTTGAGCAGTGCAAAGGTGTTGCCACCGCCAATGACGATAGCCTGAGCATGACGCACGAAGTTGCGCTTGTTGAGGGCGTGGTGTACCGAGCTCACCTTGATGCCTATCTCGTTGAAACGCTCCTGCACCTTACGCTCATACTCGTCGTAAGAGAAGGTAACGGCAGCGTAGGGAATAAATACAACTTCGGTTACGCCTGCGAGAGTCTTTTTAATCTCCTCGATGGGGTATTTCAAATAGGGCTCACCGGCATTGGTGGAATTGGAAATTAGTAATAAGTTCATAATGTATTAGTTATTAATAGGTTAATATGCGATGTAATCAAATTGTTAATAATTTTTTTGCGTCATAATGTCAAAGATAATAAAAAAAGTGTTATTTTTGTGGCGTCTCTTGAAATTTTTTTTCATGGAGCCTATTACAGTAGATGCAATTTACTACTATAATGTTTAACTAAAACTTAATTATTATGTCAGAAATTCAGTCAAAAGTTGTCGAGATTATCGTTGACAAGTTGGGCGTTAAGGAGTCAGAGGTAGTGCCTGAGGCAAGCTTTACAGCACACCTTGGTGCAGATTCTTTGG
>JAFVSV010000023.1 GCA_017503575.1 Alistipes sp.
CTTAATCTTGGCAGCGGCATTTATCCATTTAAGGTTATTAACCTCATCCATACCCTTCTCCGAGAACATCTTAGCAAGAGCCGGATAGGTTATAAGGCCGTAGATTGAGTCAGCCATAGCATCTACATCCCAATAGTTTACCTTTACAGCATAGTCCAAAACCTCGGCTACACCACTCTGATGCGAGATAATCGTAGGCACATTCGAGCGCATAGCCTCAAGTGGCGAGATACCGAAAGGCTCCGATACCGACGGCATAACATACACATCGGATAGCTGGAACATCTTCTGCACATCGTCGCCCTTCAAGAAGCCTGTAAAGTGGAAACGATCCGAGATGCCGAGCTGCGCGGCATACGTATACAATGGTTCATCATATCGCCCGAACCGGCCATTACGAAACGTACGTTAGGCACACGCTGAAGCACCTTGGCAGCAGCCTCGATAAAGTAGTCGGGGCCCTTCTGGAAGGTGATACGGCCAAGGAATGTCACAATCTTATCCTCAACACCACGCTTAGGCAACGGATTATCATTCTCGGCAAACTGCACAGCGTTGTGTACCGCCACCACCTTTTCGGGTTCGATATTGTACTTACTTATCACAATGTTACGCGTGAGGTTAGATACGGCGATAACCATATCTGCTGCCGCCATACCTGCCCGCTCAATCTCGTAGACACGCGTGTCTATATTATCGCTCGACGAGCGGTCGAACGATGTAGCGTGCATATGCACTACCAGCGGCTTGCCCGACACTCGTTTTGCCGCGATTCCTGCGAAGTAGGTCAGCCAGTCATGCGCATGGATGACATCGAACTGTCCTTCGAGCTGCTGTGCCACCTCGGCAGCAACAACGGCATAGCGTGCGACCTCCTCCATGATATTTGCGCCATACTTACCCGAGAAGGTATAACGTTGCGTCCAGCTATCGCCCTTACGCTCCCAGAACTTCTTACCCGTGCGCTCATATCCCTCACGATATGTAGCCCACTCCTCGGGCGAGATGTAAGGCACCATATTCGAGTCGATATGTATGAACGAAATCTTACGCATGATATCATCCGCACCCTCAATGCTTGAGTCACTATAACGCGCCTCAATATCGCTGGCATTGACAACCTTAACAAAACTTTGGTCCTCATCACCCGAAGCCTTTGGCATGACGAAGATAACCTCCACGTCGTTACGAGCCAGACCCTGGGTCATACCATAGCAGGCAGTACCAAGACCACCAGCGATATGGGGAGGAAACTCCCAACCGAACATTAAGACTCTCATAATATATCTCTTTTTACGTTTTACTTCTTTGCACTCTTGCGCACACACTTACGCTTAGGCTTCGCCTCGACAGCATCCGCACACTCTGCCGCAGCACTCTTACAGCTCTTGCGCGCTCTCTTCTTGGGCTCATACCTGTCAATCATGCTGTTGATGGCAAGTAGACCAGCCACCGATGTGGCGTGCGATACCGAGCCACGAGGGCCGTGTGGGGGATCACCCTCGAAACGCTCCGAGAGCGAGCCTACGCACTTTGTCTGAAGCTCATCGTCGAAGGCCTCAAGGATACGCTTGGCATCCTCAACATACTTCTCGCCAGCAATGTCGAAGCACGCCTTAACGAAGAATATGAGCGGCCATATCCATGCCGAGCCATTACGCGAAGCGAGGTCCTGCGAACGCTGATCCTCGTTGTAGTTCGACTTGTAGAGCGCGTTGCGTGGCGAGAGCGTACGCAAGCCACGAGGTGTGAGTAGGTGCTGGTGTACCACCTGAAGGGTGCGTACCACCTGCTCCTCGGTAAGCATCTTATAGTCGAGACCACACGCAACAACCATGTTGCAACGTATAAACTTATTCTGCTCGTCGTAGTTCACATAGTCGGCGAGGTAACCCTCCTCCTCCAACCAGAACTTGGCGATGAACGACTCCTTGATGCGTGCAGGGATATCCTTCCACTCCTTGACAAACTCCTTGTCGCCCTGCTTCTTTGCTACTGCCAAGCAGAACTCAACAGCGTTATACCACAACGCCTGAAGCTCTACGGGGTAGCCACGACGTGGCGTTAGAGGATTGCCATCGACAATGGTACCCATCCATGTTAATGGGCGCTCTGCCGATGCCCAGATAAGGGCATTGTCGTGCATGCGTACCTCGTCAGAGAAGCCGCGACGATACACCTCAAGGATGCGCTTCATGGTCTGGCCATACTTTGCCCATAGCTCCTTCTCGGTGATGTGACCCTTGAGCTCCTGCAAGGTGTAGAAGAACCATAGTGGTGCATCAACGGTCGGAGGTATCACCCTACCATCAAGCAGACCACTCGCCTCCATGTCGCGTACCGAAGTGTCGAGAACGTCGATGCAATCCTCCTTGTGACCTTGTGTAAGCGTAAGACCAGGAAGAGCCATAAAGGTATCCTCCATAAATGGGCCAAACCATGGGTATCCTGCCACCACCTCGGCGCGGTCGTCAGAACGACGAATGACAAACTGACGTGCCGAGTGCTCAAGGCAGCTGAGGAAGTCAATCTTGTGTGTACGACGCGCCAACGAGCCCTCGTATACTGCAGATATTGTCTCGGGCGATGCCATCATGTCGGTAGATGCCGAGAAGATAACACTCTCACCCTTCTTGATGTTGAACTCGAAGTAGCCGGGGGTGAGCAAATCCTCGTGACCCTCATAACCACGACGCAACTCCTTCTGATACTCGAAGTTGTAGTACCAGTCGGGAGCAGCCACAAACTCGTTATCCTCCTTGTCGAGCTGCATGTGCAACCATGGGAAGCCATCATAGAGGCGACACTTCACACCATAGGGGATTGGATATGCGCGGCCATCGGCATCCATATTAGCCTTCGATAGCGCATGCTTGTCGCGGAATGCGAGCAAGGGGCGTAGGCGCAACGTGGTATCCGAGTGGGCATCAACAAGCGTATAGCGAATCATAAGCTGTGTACGCTTGTGAATCCAAAGGAGCTCCTTTTTGAGTATCACGCCACCAACACGATAGGTGATTGTAGGTGTTGGGGTGTACTCAAAGTCGGTGATATACTTGTGACCACGAGGCTCGTAGACACCATCAAAGCGATGCAGAGCAAGGTTAAACGACTGGTCGTGTTGAACGATAGTCTCGTCGAGCGACGACAGCAGGACATAGGTGCGGTCGCTCTGGTCGATGGGTGCCACCATCAAACCATGATACTTGCGTGTATTGCAGCACACAATCGTTGTACTCATGTAGCCACCACGACGATCCGTAGAGAGCATCTCTCTATCGAGCGAGTACTCCAAGTTACCCAATTCACGCTTGTCGAATTTCAATCCTGACATAAGCTATATCTATTTTATTAGTTTTGTTTGCACGCGATGTGCTAATAGCGCAACCCCTTGAAGATCAATTGATTAAACCTCAAGCGATGCGCTCATAGCCATAATATTCAACTATTTGGATAGTAAAGTTACGAAAATTTTTCTTAAATGCAAAAAAATCACGCAAATAATGACTCAATAATTGCATCCGACAGTAAAAAGCGCTCTGCTGGGATAACTATACGATTACCTGCACGTTGCACCGCCCCGCTCTCAATCCACATCGCAGCACCTCTCGCTATACGTTCTGCATGCTCCTTGCCAAAGTTCGCTGCCACATACTCCAAGTCAACACCCTGCGATGTGCGTAGCGATATCATAACATACTCGTTGAGATGGTCTGTGACACTCAACGTCTCGCCATCATAGATGAAGCGACTCTCGGCATACTCCTTGGCCGTCGACGTACACCACACGCGACGATCGCCCGAGAAGGAGTGGGCACCAGCACCTATACCGAGGTACTCCACGCCACGCCAATATGCCGAATTATGCTGGGCATAGCGGCCATCACGAGCATAGTTAGAGACCTCATAGTGGTCATATCCCGCATCAGTAAGAGCCTTATGCACAGCCATAAACTCCTCCTCCGAGCGCTCCTCCTCAACGGGCGTATATTCACCCTTTCGCATCAACACACCAAGGCGCGTGCGCTGTTCTACGGTGAGGTGATATGCCGAGATATGCTCGACGTTTAAGGCCACGGCTCGTCGCAACGACTCGCCGAGATGTTCATCGCCAAAACCTGCGATGCCAAAGATAAGGTCGATGGAGATATTATTGACACCCACACCGCGCAAAAGGGTCACGGCACGCTCCGCCTCCTCGGCCGTATGACGGCGATTCATAAAGCGCAGCACTCCATCGTCAAATGACTGAATACCAAGGCTTACACGATTAACCGAAGTACGCGCCAACGCCTCTGCATACGCAGGTGTTATGTCATCGGGGTTTGCCTCCAAGGTAATCTCCGTGACTGCCGAGCAGTCGAAGAGCCTTCGGGCGTGAGCAATAAGCGACTCGACACACTCGGGGCTCAACAGCGAAGGTGTGCCACCACCAAAATATATCGAGCTTAAGCGCCTATCCGAGACAAACGATTGGCGCTCATCCATCTCGCGATACATAGCCTCAACAACGGCTGGTAGCAACTCCATGGCACCCACTTTGTAGAAGTCGCAGTAGGAGCATATACGTTTGCAGAAGGGTATGTGAAAATAGAGTGTCGCCATCGTCAAGTGTCATAGAATATGACAAAGATATTAAATTTCGCATATTTAATGCACACAATCTATAAAAATAGTTTAACTTTGCACTACATCAAGCAAACAAAAATCAAAACACAATGAAGAGTATCAGGGAGTTATACCGCATAGGCACAGGCCCATCGAGTAGTCATACCATGGCACCACGCCATGCCGCCGAGATATTTCAGCATCGTCATCCAGACTGCACATCGTTTCGCGTAACGCTCTACGGCAGTCTTGCTGCTACGGGCCGAGGTCACCTTACCGACGTTGCCATATTGGATACGCTCAAGCCCCATGGCGAGGTTGAGTTGGTGTGGGAGCCATCAACATTCCTTCCGTTCCACCCCAACGGCATGCGCTTCGAGGCTCGTGACGAGAGTGGCGAGATTGTAGATAGCTGGACGGTGTATAGCGTTGGTGGTGGCGCCCTTACCGAGGAGGGTAACGCTCCTGTTGGGAGTGACGACATATACCCCGATACCAACCTTACGGATATCCTCATCTGGTGTCGCAACAATGGCCGCACCTTTTGGGAGTATGTCGAGATGCACGAGGGTGAGGAGATATGGATATTCCTTGCCAAGGTGTGGCGCGTCATGCGCGAGGCCGTGGAGCGTGGCATCGAGACCGATGGTGTGATACCTGGCCCACTAAACCTCTCGCGCCGCGCTATGCGCTACAACGTGCGTGCTTCGGGATATAGCCAGAGCCTTAAGTCTCGAGGTCTTATCTTTTCGTATGCCCTCGCCGTAAGCGAGGAGAACGCCTCGGGAGGTCGCATTGTGACAGCCCCAACATGTGGCTCATCGGGAGTACTACCCGCCGTGCTGTACCACCTATGGAAGACCCGCGAGTTCTCGGAGATGCGTATATGTCGCGCCTTGGCAACGGCAGGTCTTATTGGTAATATCGTCAAGCACAACGCCTCAATATCGGGTGCCGAGGTAGGATGTCAAGGTGAGGTAGGCGTGGCATGTGCCATGGCTGCCGCAGCTGCCAACCAGCTCTTTGGTGGCACGCCCGCACAGATAGAGTATGCCGCAGAGATGGGTCTCGAGCACCACCTCGGCATGACCTGTGACCCTATATGTGGTCTTGTGCAGATACCATGTATCGAGCGTAATGCCTACGCCGCAGCACGAGCCTTGGATGCCAACCTATACTCGATGTATACGGATGGACACCACCGCGTATCGTTCGACCGCGTAGTGGAGGTGATGAAGCAGACGGGCCACGACCTACCATCCATCTATAAGGAGACTGGCGAGGGTGGCTTGGCTAAAGACTTCTTTTAATCACACGAAAGATTTTGCATTTCGTATATTTATTGTACCTTTGCCCAATAATTAGTCCAGTAGAGAGATAAAACATTAGCTATGCACAACCTTAAGACTTTAATGGTCATCCTTATGGCCGCCTTCACTGTGTCATTGGTAGGATGTGAGACCAATGAGATTGACCCCAACAATCCCCCAAAGTTGGTACTCGACACATACACCCTAAATGTTGATGGTGGCGGCGGCGATATTCCGCTATACTATGGCCTAACCAACCCTGTGAAAGGTGGTGATTTCGAGGTTATTAGCACCGAGACATGGGTGTCACTCAAAGAGGTAACATCGTCTACTATCGTACTACACATTGACCCAAGCAACAGCAACGAGGAGCGCTTTGCGATGGTTACCATCAAGTATCCAGGCTTGGAGCCCGCCACAAAGGTTACTGTATTGCAGGACAAGCAGCTACTTAACAAGTTCTCGTTCGAGGTATCGAATGTAACATATAAGAGCTGTACGGTAAAGTACAAGCCTCTCGACAAGAACCGCCCATACATGGCCAACGTCATTGACGCCGAGTACTTCAAGCAGTCGGGCGTATCACAGGAGCAGGCATTCGTCGATGCCGAGATGGCGAGCTACTTGGCTCTTGCCGAGCGTAATAACATGACTCTCGAGGAGCTTATGGGACGCGTACAGCCACAACTTATCTACACGGGTGATGCCGAGCGTCAGTTCATTGGCATGCAGCCAGGCGCCACATACGTCATATATAGCTATGGCATCACATTCTCGGGCAATAGCTACCAGATGACTACACCTATGCACTCGACCGTTGTTGAGATACCGATGCCCGCGATGTACGACGCAACGTTCAACATCAACTGCAGAATGTCGGGAACTACCGCATCGATAAGCATCGACCCAGGTGATTGGAGCGGCTATTACAGTGTGCAGATTGCCCCAGATGACTCATTACACTACATCGAGCCTGGAACACAGATGACCGAAGGTGCTATCAAGAGCCTTGCTAACAAGTTCTACACCAACGCTCGCAACGTCATGAAGGGCGGCGCCTCTGCCGAGCAGTTCCTACGCGCTAACTGCTACACCGGTTTCCGTACACTCGATGTGCAGTTGCAGTCGGGCAAGAGGTATATGATTATTGTCTTTGCCGTAGAGTCGAAGGATGGCGAGGTGCCTGTAATGCGCTCAATGCCATCAATTATGTATATCTAACACAAGCATCATATGCGTCGAATATTACTACTCATAATGTCGGTATGCGCCCTTGCGTGTACCGACAATGATATTACGCCATCATCCCCATTTAGCGTAAAGAGCGATAGTATCGCCGTTGATGATATCGGCGGATACTATAAGATATACTACACCTTACAGACGCCCTCCGATAGGAGTGCTGTGGCGGTGTGCGACGCCGAGTGGATTACAGATATCGACAACTCGACGGCTGGCGTAATAAGTTTCAGAGCCCTGCCAAACAATACAACAGAGAAGCGCAAGGCGACAATCATCCTACGCCATATATCCACCGACCATGAGCCACAAGTGACTGTCACACAAGAGGCTAACTCGGGCAAGAAGCTAACCATGGAGCTTATCAACAGCGACTACTCGGAGTGCGAGGTGCGTATCACGCCTGCGGATGACAGCATGCCCTACATTGTGATGATGGCCGAGAAGAGCTACCTTACCGAGCAGAGAATTACGAGTGTCGAGGAACTATGCGCTGCAGACCAAGCATACTTCTACACCTACATTACGGGAGATACGACACTCGAGGCGTTCCTGCGCGACAGCAACTTGGCACTTAACGGCACCAAGACAAAGCGCTGGCAGGACCTTTCGCCCGCCAAGGAGTATGTCATCTACGCATACGGCATCTATACGCATGAGGATAAGTATGATGCCGTAACCGATGTTGAGTATATACTCATCGAAAACCGCCTTCCCGAGCGCACGGCGATGGCGTTCGACGCCACGATTACGGCCGAAGGCCCCGAGGTGAGCTTCGAGGTTACACCCAAGGAGTGGGATGGCTACTATGCCGTACAGCTTGTCGAGGATACGGAGGCTGGATACATCGAGCAGGGGCTGCCATTTAGCGAGGAGGCAGAGGCAGCTGTTGCTGAGGCATTCTTCTATGTTGCCGACCATCTCTACTACTTCGAGGAGAAGAGTGCCGAGGAGGTTATGCAGCAGCTTGGCTATAAGGGCAAGGCCGAGTTCACAAAGACGCTCAATGCCAACCACCGCTACATGGCACTTATCTACGCCATAGACTCCGACAACGGCAATGTGCCTATGGTGGTGTCGAAGCCCATAGTCGAGTACTTCTCGACGGGCACTGTCGAGCGCTCGGATATGACCTTCGAGGTTGAGTTCTCGAACATCATGCCCCGCTCGGTGGATGTGCGCATCACCCCATCTACCGACGAGCAGTATAGCGCAGTGATGATGTACAAGAAGAACCTCCCTGAAGGCGATAAGCAGGAGCAGCTCAACTACATCATGGAGAAGTATGCACCACTGGAACTTACGGGCGTATACGACGAGCATATCGACCAGCTACCTCCCGCAACGGAGTTTGTGATTGCCGTATATGGCTACTACGCTGGCGCCGCCACGACAGACCTGTTTATATATAGCTTCACTACCGCCGAGGATGGCGAGGGCACAAATACAATTACGGAGGTGCGCTGCTCGGCATACGACCTAAGCGAGGTTGCAGCACTTGAGCCTTACTATCAGACATTTACGGGTTATGCCGACTACTTCCTATCCGTGGAGATCATCACCGCAAAGTCATCACCCACGCTCCACTTCGACATCTTCCCCGCGTACTATGTTGATGAGTATGGCGTGGAAGCTATTCGCGAGAGCCTTTTAGAGTACTCCTACACCTCGTCTCCCGACTGGGCGCTATGTACCTACGGCAATGAGTATGTCGTATGTGGCTTAGCGGAGGACGAGAATGGATATATCGGCGAGTTGTACATTTCAGAGCCCATGTCGTTTACGAAGGCCGACACCTCCGATGCCGAGGAGTTTGTCGAGCTATATAAGGATTACGTCAACTAATGCTACTAACGCAATATAAGCCCTACTACAAGAGCATCTTAAGTCTTGCCACACCCGTTGTCTTGGCGCAGGCAGGACAGCTTACCACGCAGTTTGCCGACACAGCTATGGTGGGCAACTACGGTGGTAGCGACCCTGTCCCCTTGGCTGCCGTATCGCTCGGCAGCTCGCTCTTCCTGCTTATATACCTTGCTGCCCTCGGTCTTGCTCTCGCCATAACACCTATGGTTGGTGAGCACTACGCGCGCGGTGAGCGCCGCGAGGTGGGGCATCTACTCGCCAACGGCATCCTATACACCTTTATCATAGGCGTCGTTGCAACCATCTTGGCATTAGCCATACGACCATTTATCGGCGAGCTTAACACGCTAATGTCGGGCGGTGAGGGAGATATAGCGGCCGTCGCGGAGATGGCACTACCCTACTACGATATGATGGTATGGAGCATAATACCGCTGATGATGTTTCTGGCCATCAAGCAGTTTATGGAGGGCATCGGCAATACGAAGGTGGCGATGTGGATAACGCTCAGCGGTAATATTCTTAACATCTTCCTAAACTGGGTATTTATCTTTGGCGAGCTTGGGGCAGATGCTATGGGTGCCGAGGGTGCAGGCCTCGCAACACTCATTTCGCGTGTAGGACAGATGGTTGCCATCGTCGCATTCTTCTACATGTCGCGCCGCCTACGCATATATCGCTCATTCTTTGAGCGCGGTGCCGTAAAGCTAAAGACCTTGAAGAGTCTCCTCACCATAGGTTTTCCCATATCCTTCCAGATGGTGTTGGAGTCGGCAGCCTTTATCCTCACCTCTATTCTGGCGCTCTCGTTTGGTGCCGAGGCGTCGGGAGCCATGCAGGTGGCATTTAGCATCGCCAACATAGCGTGGATGATAACCGTGGCGATAGGCTCGGCATCGACAATCCTCATAGCACACACCTATGGAGCATCGCAACGCGATAGGCTGCGCCCGACAATTAACGCCACATACCACCTCGGACTGCTATGGGCGACATTGATGGCCATCCTCTTTGTGGTGTTGCGCACGCCTATTGCCGAGATATTCACCGACAACCAAGAGGTTGTGTCGCTCACAGCAGAGCTTATGCTGCTGATTGCCATATACCAATTCTCGGACGCCATACAGGGTCTATCCATCAGCATGCTTCGCGGCTTGCAGGATGTCAAGATTATCATGCCCATTGTGACATGCTCATACCTCCTATTGAACATCCCTATCGGCATTCTATTGGCCTACACGTTTGGCATGGAGTGTCACGGCTTAATAATCGGTCTTACCATCGGCTTAAGCTCGGCAGCACTGCTTACTGCTCTACGGCTACGCCGCCAGACGCGTCGTTTCGAGCAAGGTGAGCTATCGCCGCGTTAACCTCGCTTCATATTAACACATAGCAACTTACCGCTCTTGCGGACAAGCCTATCACATATCATCGCCCTTCACCTAAAAAAGAGCAGAGACACCCCATAGGGCATCTCTGCATCTTACTTACGCACACCGAGTATCGTTTAGATCGAGATATTGAGGATCTCGAGCTTTAATATGCCAGCGGGCACCTGCACCTCAACAATCTCACCCACCTTCTTGCCAAGCAATGACTTGGCGATAGGTGTGCCTATGGCGAGTTTACCCTCGCGTAGGTTAGCCTCGTTCTCCGACACGATGGTGTACTCCACCTCGCGCTTTACGTTGTGGTTAAGGAGCTTTACGCGGCTGAGTATCTGCACCTTTGAGGTGTCGATCTTTGTCTCGTCGATGATGCGTGCCTTAGATAGTGTGCTCTCGAGCTGGGCTATACGCATCTCGAGAAGACCTTGTGCCTCGCGTGCTGCGTCATACTCGGCATTCTCCGAGAGGTCACCCTTGTCGCGAGCCTCGGCGATAGCCTGTGCTGCTGCGGGGCGCTCTACCGATACCATGTGGTGGAGCTCCTCCTTAAGTTTGTTCATACCCTCTGCTGTGAGGTAGATAATCTCGTTACTCATAATGTATATCTTTATTTATTACTATTTGCGCTAACAAAATAATATGCCGTTGCATCACCTGTAGCAGATGTACCCACAATGGCTTTGCGACGAACATAAAAAAATAATGAATTCCAATCCGACAAAGATTAGAACCCCTACAAACACATTACAAAGGTAGTGCAATTTTTTGAATTGGCAAAATTTTCACCAAAATAATAGCAAAGATAGGCAGAGGAGGGGCTTATGCCCTTCAATAAGAAATTAGAAATGGGTAAATCGGGCGCTTCGCTTGATAGGGCGGGCTGTCGCCCTTAATCGGGCGGGAGCAAAGCTCCCTTAGTCGGGCGGAGCTGAAGCTCCTTGACTTTTATCAAGCGAAGCGCCCGATGAAGCAGGCTCTGCCTGCGCCCGAAAAAGCGAAGCGCCCGATGAAGCGGGCATCGCCTGCGCCCGAAAAAGCGAAGCGCCCGAACAAGGGCGTAAGCCCGCCCTATGAAGCGTCGCTAATGCGCCGCTATCATAGCAAAGCAATTTGTTGTCAGAAGGGGTTAGGCTTGGTCTATCGCAAAAGAAGAGACCTCGGGATAGTACACGAAGTACAGCCCGAGGACTCTTACTTTTGGGATGGGCCGAGAATGGCCCCTTATCACAACAAATTAAATTACTCGGGTTTAACGAGGGCAAGGTATAACTCATCAAGTTGTGCTTGTGCTACGGGCGATGGGCCATCGAGCATCACATCACGGCCAGCATTATTCTTTGGGAATGCTATGTAGTCGCGAATAGAGTCCGAGCCACCGAACAACGAGCAGAGACGGTCGAAGCCGAATGCCAAGCCACCATGTGGAGGTGCACCATACTTAAAGGCGTTCATAAGGAAGCCGAACTGCTCCTCAGCAGCCTCGGGGGTGAAGCCGAGGGCATTGAACACCTTAGCCTGAAGCTCGGCGTCGTGGATACGGATAGAGCCACCACCAATCTCGGTGCCGTTACATACGAAGTCGTAGGCGTTAGCACGCATCTTGCCAAGCTCGCCGCTGTCGAAGTACTTGGCATCCTCGGGCTTTGGCGAAGTGAAGGGGTGGTGCATAGCGTAGAAACGCTGTGTCTCCTCGTCCCACTCGAACATTGGGAAGTCGACAACCCACAGTGGTGCGAACTTCTTGGGGTCGCGAAGGCCGAGACGCTCGGCAACCTCGAGACGTAGTGTGCATAGCTGTGTGAGTGTCTTGAACTTCTCGCCACAGAGGATGAATACCATGTCGCCTGCCTTGGCGCCTGTGCGCTCGGCGATAGCCTTAACCTCCTCGGGGGTGAAGAACTTGTCGATAGATGACTTGACGCCACCCTCGGCATCAACGCGAATCCATACGAGACCCTTGGCACCCACCTGTGGGCGCTTCACGAACTCGGTGAGCTCGTCTATCTGCTTGCGGGTATACGAAGCGCAACCATCGGCAGCGAAGCCCACGACATACTCTGCCGAGTCGAAGACTACGAAGTTGTGGCCATGAGCGAGGTCGGTGATATCGCTAAATGTCATGCCGAAGCGAAGGTCTGGCTTATCCGAGCCATACTTCTCCATAGCCTCGATCCATGGCATACGCTGGAAGGGCTCTGCGAACTCGACATCCATAACCTCCTTGAACATGTAGCGTGCCCAGCGCTCGAATATCTCGAGAACATCCTCCTGCTCAACAAAGGCCATCTCGCAGTCTATCTGTGTGAACTCGGGCTGGCGGTCAGCACGGAGGTCCTCATCGCGGAAGCAACGCACAATCTGGAAGTAGCGGTCGTAGCCCGCAACCATAAGCAACTGCTTGAGGGTCTGTGGTGACTGTGGCAGCGCGTAGAACTGATTGGGGTTCATGCGTGAGGGCACGATAAAGTCGCGGGCACCCTCGGGTGTCGACTTGATAAGGTATGGGGTCTCAATCTCGAGAAAGCCCTCCTTATCAAGGAACTGACGCACAGCCTGTGCCATGCGGTGACGAAGTATCATCGCGCGCTGAAGGGGAGGACGACGCAAGTCCAAGTAGCGGTACTTCATGCGAAGGTCGTCGCCACCATCCGACTCCTCCTCGATGGTGAAGGGAGGTGTCACTGCGCGGTTAAGTATCTTTATCTCGGTTGCCGAAATCTCGATGTCGCCAGTGGCAATCTTCGAGTTTTTCGACTCGCGCTCGATAACATTACCTGTGACCTGCAATACATACTCGCGACCCACCTCGGCAGCAGCAGCGCGTGCAGCCTCTGGCGAGTGCTCCTCGACGGCAATCTGTGTGATGCCATAGCGGTCACGAAGGTCGATAAATGTCATGGCGCCGAGGTTACGAACCTTCTGCACCCATCCGGCGATGGTAACGCTCTGGCCGACATTCTCAATGCGGAGTTCACCGCAAGTGTGTGATCTGTACATAGTACTATAATTTTAGATTGTTTTTAGTTCCAAACTTTTTTATATCTTTGCAACTCACAAAGGTAATAAATTTTCAACGAACATAATCAGTGTATGGTAGATTTTTTCGGTGTCGAGGCTAATAGCGACGAAAAATTTATGCGCATGGCACTAAACGAGGCCACCATGGCGTTAGATAAACAGGAGGTGCCTATTGGAGCCGTTGTCGTTGCTGGGGGCAGGGTGATAGGCCGAGGTCATAACCTTGTCGAGACCCTCCGCGATGCCACGGCACACGCTGAGATGCAGGCTATTACGGCGGCAATGTCGACACTCGGCGGCAAGTATCTTGGCGACTGCACGTTGTATGTCACCGTTGAGCCATGCGTAATGTGCGCGGGGGCTATCGCCTGGAGTCAGATGGGGCGTGTGGTATATGGCGCAGCCGACGCGAAACGTGGATACTCGACATACTCGGAGCGCATCATGCACCCCAAGACAGAGGTGGTTGCGGGCGTATTAAAGGAGGAGTGCGAGGCGCTGATGAGCAACTTTTTTGCGTCGCTGCGTAAATAAGGGGCGCTAAATGTATTGTACATTTGAATTTTATTCGTAATTTTGTGGTTGTTTTAACACGAACAAGATAATTAATAGACACTAAAGTAACAAACAAACCTATGAAAAAACTATTTTTGACTGTTGTTGCTATGCTTGGTGCAACAACTCTCTTCGCTCAGACAGACATCCTAACGCTTGTTCAGCAGGGTGGCGCTAATGCCAAGGCGGGAAACCTTGAGGAGGCTATCGTCCAGTTTGAGGAGGTTATCAACGGCTACTACGAGCTTGAGGAGCCTAATGCCAATGAGGATAAGGCATTTGCTATGGCAAAGAAGTATATCGTTACATGTTATCACATGCTTGGTGGTCGTGCTTACAACGCTAAGGACTACAATGCTGCTATCGAGTACTTCACCCTCGCAGCCGACAACGCTGAGCTCTACGATAACATTGCCGACATGACAAAGAACCGTCAGTATATTGGTAAGTGCTACGAGGCTCAGGGTGCCGAGGACTTCAACAATGGTAACTACGCTGCCGCTATCGAGGTGTTTGCAAAGGGTTATGAGGCCGATAAGCGCAATACAACAATGGCACTAAACCTTGCAGAGAGCTACTTCCGTAGCAATATGTATCACGACGGCATGCGTGTATGTAGCGAGATAGCTGCCCTCAACCCCGAGAAGTTCGCAGATGCCATCGCTGAGGCTAAGCAGAAGATGGATATGTACACCAACAATGAGGTTGCTAAGTTGCAGCAGGCAAACAACTTCGATGGCATTATCGAGATGGCTGCCATGCTTCCAGATGCTGCCATGGGTCAGAAGGTGCTTATGCAGGCATACTACGGCAAGAAGGACTTCAACAAGATGGTTGAGGTATCGGCAGCTGCCCTCGAGGCACAGACCACCGAGGAGGGTCGTAGCGACATCTACTACTTGCTTGGCGTTGCTTACAACGAGCTTGAGCAGTTCGACAAGGCTATCGAGGCTATGAACAATGTTACTGCTGGTAACAACGTTGATAACGCCAAGGCTGTTATCGAGGCTCTTACAGCTCCAGCCGAGGCTGAGTAATTGCGCCTAATATAACTACAAGAGGCTGACTTTGCGGTCAGCCTCTTGTGTTGATAGCAAACGATTGATTACTCGGCATCGAGTTTAATCTCGATATTATTACCACTCCACTGGTCAATCTCGTAGCGCTTATGGTGTAGGCGCTTGCCGCCATGGTCGACACTAACGACGCACTCGAAGGGTGGCGCCTCGCTAATAAGGTTAGTGGTAGGCAGAGTGTGGGCTACTACATATATATATAAGGTAAGGCTGTCACCATCGAGCGTGGTTATCTTAAGAGCCCTTGCACGATGCTCGACATTAGGCTTCGACTCCAAGGGAATGCCTATCTCAGCAACCTTGTCGCTATGGCCGATAAACTCCACACACTCTCCAGACGCAAAGACCTTGCCCGTGATATATAGATTATAGCGCCAAAACTCCTCATAGGCGCACGAAAATGTGATATTAAAGGTCGCCATACTTCCTACTTAATCAATCTTTTTACACAAAACTTTGCTACAAAAATAGTAATAATTTGCAGATTTTAGTTTTTTGTAGTAAATTTGCAGACTAATTGTGCGGAAATGGAGCAGAATAAGTTGTATTCGATAGCCTACAAAGGGCTTAAGAGTGGTAACTATGACTTTGATTTTCAGGTGGATGACTCGCTTTTCGAGGCATACGACCGCGTGGAGATCAAGGGCGGTAGCTGTCAAGCACATGTTGCAATGAAGCGTAGCGACACAATGTTGGAGCTAAATGTTACCATCGCAGGTGAGGTCATCTGCGAGTGCGACCGCTGCTTGGAAGAGTGCCCCATAGCCGTAGATTACGAGGGTGAGCTGGTCGTTAAGTTCTCCGACGAGATTGACGACTACGATGGCGATGTGATGTGGATATCTCCATCAGAAGATATGCTCGACCTCACACAGTACATATACGAGAGCATCGTACTCTCATTGCCCTACCGTCGTGTGCACGAGGAGGGCGGCTGCAACCCCGAGATGCTCGCCTCATTTAAGCAGATTAGCGAGGAGGAGCTCGAAGAACTCGAGGCACGAGCCACAGATGCCGACGTCGTATCACTCGACGACCACAACCGCGAAGTACTCGAAGCTCTCAAAAAACAGTTAGAAGAGAGCAACAATTAGCAAGAGGGGCAAGGCAAGAGGAGCAAGACAAGAGGAGTAAGGCAAGAGGGGCGAGGCAAGAGAGAGAGAGAAGAGAGAGAGAAGACGAGGCAGAGAGAGAGAGAAA
>JAFVSV010000003.1 GCA_017503575.1 Alistipes sp.
TATACACGGGATAGGTTTCGCCGTTCACCTCGATGGTCTCCTTTGTCGAAACGGCGGACCTGCACAAAAACACGTGGTCATTCGACATATCCTTGAATGCCACTAAACGATAATTCTCTGGATGAATACCCTTTTTCATTTCGTCTTTTTGTTATAATTAATATTGCAATAATTAATTCGGCGGCAAAGATAATACTTTTTTTTATTCGAGCAAAGGTTTTTTACTTTTTTTACCGCTTTTGTGCGTTGACAATGAACCTTTGTCGGATATCCATTACGCATTTTCTCTCATTTTTCTTGGATGACTCGTTTTTTTGTACTACCTTTGCACTGATATAGTGGACAACGATAAGGTCAAACTAATAACCGTAAACTATGGACGATGGCTATCATTCCCAAAATAACAGCTGTGTCGTATCTAAATACGATACCCTTCGTCTATGGACTGAAGCATGCAGATAACCTGCAAGCCGACCTTCTGTTGGCACCTCCCGCCGACTGCGCAAAGAACTATATCGAGGGCCGTGCTGATATCGCCCTGCTTCCCGCTGCCGTGGTGCCAGAACTCACCAATACTAATATCATCACCGACTACTGCATTGGCGCTGTTGGCGCTGTGCGCACCGTTGTGGTGATGTCCAATGTGCCCATCAGCAAGGTTAAACGATTGTGGCTCGACGCCCACTCGCGTACCTCGGTACAGCTGTGTGGGTACCTTGCGCGTAACAAGTGGCATATAGAGCCCGAGTGGCTACACATGCAGGAGTACGACATCGTAGGCAATGGACGTGAGGATGATGCCTACTTGCTCATTGGTGATAAGGTATTCGGCTATGAGGGTCGCTTCGCATATAGCTACGACCTCGCCTTGGAGTGGCGCGAGGTTACGAAACTGCCATTCGCCTTCGCGGTGTGGGTAGCACGCAAGGGTGTTCTTATGAGATTACCGACGAGTTGCAGCGCGCCTTGACATTTGGTGTGGAGCACACCTGGGAGGCTGTGACAGAGTCAAAATATATGGGTGACGACAACGGCATAACAGCCTACGACTACCTTACGCGCAACATAGACTTCATCCTCGATGAGGAGAAGCATCGCGCACTCAAGAAGTTCTGGGACGCAGGTATACGCATCGTCCCGCGATCCTATTAAAGAAGCCGTACAGCGCCATTCATCACTGCGAATAGGCTGAACGACTTCTTACCTCCGACCCGAGGGGCATGTATTGAGCCCCAAGAAGAGCCCGATGGGGCAAAGTTGAATAAAAAAGAATAAAACTTGTGGAGGAGATATGATCACCATCTATCTAAAGCAATACAATAAGATTATACGAAATGCCGACACCGACCTCTTCGATGAGCTTGGCTTCGACGATATCCTATGGATTGACCTTCTTAACCCCTCGATAAAGGAGCAGAAGGCCGTCGAAAACTTCATGGAGTTGAGCCTGCAAACGCGACAGCAGGTCGAGGAGATTGAGTCGACATCTAAATACTCGGAGACCGAGAATGCCATAATCTCGAACTCTAACTTCTTCGTACCTCAGGGCGAGACATTCACCGTAGAGCCCGTGTCGTTCATCATCTCGAACGAGGGTGTGCTCGTGTCTATGCGTCAGGCGGAGTTCCGCACATTCCGCGAGGCAGAGAAGCGCTTGCAGATGAACTATCGCTCATACTCTACTGGTTACCACATCCTTATATCGCTCCTCGAGGTGCGTATCGACTACGACGCCGACCTTGTGGAGATGGTGGGTAAGCAGGTAGCTGCTGTGAGCAAAGAGATATCGAGCGGCTCGAAAATCGACAAGGAGGTATTGTATCGCATCAATGCCTTGCAGGAGAACACCATGTTGCTGCGTGAGAATATCTTTGATAGACAGCGTGTGCTCTCGTCAATACTTCGCTCGGAGCGCTTCCCGAACGATATCTACCCACGCCTTCAGCTCATGCTCAAGGACGTCAACTCGCTCATCAGCCATGCTGACTTCAGCTTCCAGCGTCTCGACTATATCCAGGATGCTGCTCTCGGTCTTATCAATATCGAGCAGAACGAGATTGTCAAGATATTCTCGGTGGCAGCCGTAATCTTCATGCCCGCGACACTTGTGGCGAGTATGTACGGTATGAACTTCAAGTTTATGCCCGAACTCGACTGGGAGTATGGCTACCTCTGGGCAATAGCCCTCATGCTGTTGGTGTCGGGCTTGACGTTCTGGTACTTCAAATTCAAGAAGTGGCTGTAACGAACGAAGAGGCGAAAATGCGAAGATGATGGATGAAGGATGATGGATGGGGGATGAAAGATGAAAGCGTAGCGGGCATAGCCATCAACTACTGCTAATTGCTCGTTGCTAATTTCTAATTGAGTGCACTGTCCTCAAAACACTTATCTCAAGAATGCCATGGTGTCAACGCCATCGGCATAGTCCCATAGTGTAGGGCGTTGGGCGTGGCCGAGAGGCACGCTGCCCTCGATATCGCAGTGCGTGGTGATGCACTGCAATCTATCGCTATTGGCACTAATCCACCTACGCACTTCCTCCAATGACCTATATTTATATATGGTAACAGCGGCAAGTGTCGTTGGGAAGTCGTCGCCATAGATGGCAAGGTAGCCATCGCAATCTATATACTCGCGCTGTTGCATGGTGAGCATGGCGCGCTGCATGCGTATGTTATTCTTCAGCTTGTCGTTAACCGCCGACATGGCGTAAAGTTCACCTCGCCAATCTTCGGGAACAAATATCATCGACACCGAACGGCATCCCAAGCCCGAGTAGGATGTGATGTCGTGTGCCAAGCCTCGCATCTCGTCGTTACTCTCCGTGCCATCGAGGATGGCCACAGAGTGACGGCTGCCGCGGAGTAGGGTGCGTGTTTGTGCAAAGTGCTTGCGGAAGTAGCGGTTGGCGTCGTCACCACCCGTAGCAATGGCCATATCGTACTCTTGCGCATCATCATAGTCGAAGATGGCTATGTCGCCATCTATTGTTCGTAGCTCCTCTATGACGAAGCGCATTAGGACTCTATCCTTGCTTGAGGTCTTGACATGGCAGCGGTGGCCACTTGCCACGACGCACAAGAGGTCGAAGAAGCCTACGAGGGGTATGTTGCCCGCCATGATTACAGCGACGTCGCGTGGCTCTGTGGTGGGCGTGTATTGTGCGAGCCATGCTGTGAGCTTATCGCCATTTAACATATCCTCGCATACGGCATCTATGGCACGACGGATGTCCACCTCCGTAAACCATGGATTGTCGGCTATGGCGGAGGTGATGATTGCTCTATGCGCGGCTGTGGTGCCGAAGTGTCGCAGACGCTCGCCAAGGGCAGTGAATGTCTCGATGGTGTGGCTCATGACTATATGTGTGTCTCGCGGTAGGCGATAATCTCCTCAATCTGAATGACATTGGTGCCATCCTTAACAAGCACGCGCTTCTGGCTGTCGAGCAGGTAGAGCGCGGGTATGGCGCGTAGGTCGTATAACTTCTCCTCGGTTATCACGCCCCCATCATCGTAGCTTACCTTCCAGCGTCGAGGCATGCGGTCGAGGTTGTTGCGCCATGCGGCGAGGTCCTCGTCGGGGTAGAGCGTTATCACCTGGAGGCGTCCCAACTCCTGCATCTCATTGAGCAGTGGCGAGGCGTTGATATCCTCCATTATCGCGCGACACATGGGGCAGTCGGGGTTGTTGAACATCAGGAGCGTATAGTCTGCCTCGATGTCATGAAGGTCTCCCTTACTGCCATCCGATAGCGTATATACAAAGTCGTTTGCCGTGTGGCCTATACGGTTTTGTAGGGCTATGTGTAGGTCGTGCTGTGGTATAAGACGGTCATACTCGTCCAATAGTGGCGACTCCGCGAGGCGCTCGAGGATGGGGATGTATAGCTCGTCGTTACGCATGGGCGAGTTGGGGTCATGAAACACCATCTCGGTGATGGTCATGAAGTATTCGAGCACAGGACGACTTGCCTCGGCACGCTCTATGAGACGACGCATCGGCGTGTAGTCTCTTGTGGGGATGACGAGTGCTGCATAGTCTATAAGTGCCTGACACATATCCATCGTGTCGTACTCCGCCACGCGCTCACCAGCCTCGAAGTCGAAGCCATCCCAGTAGTGCTCTATGGCGTAGTTGAGCTCGTCGAGATTGTGTATCTCAACGATGCTTGGCACGGTGCGCTCCATGCGTCGTGTACCCTTCGTGACCTCGACCACCGCGGTGGTGTCACCCTTGGGTGTCTCCTCTGCATCGGTCTGCTTCTTCTCTTTTGGTTGGCTGTTGCAGGCCGTAGCAAGAAGTGCGATGCCAAGTATGGTGTAGATGAGCTTCATATAGCAATAAATAGTGAGTAATTAACAATGAGAGATAAGCAGGCCATGCCTGCTTATCTCTTTTCTATGTATTCTCAACTTACATTCTCTCTGGCACGTTGATGCCCAAAAGAGCCATTGCCGAGCGTATCACGCGTGCCACCTCTGCGGCGAGGTGTAGGCGTAGTGCGCGTACCTCGGTGCGCTCCTCCTTGAGTATCGAGTGGTCGTGGTAGTAGCCGTTGAACTGCTTGGCAAGCTCGTAGGCGTAGGCAGCTATTACGGATGGTGCAAACTGCTCGCCTGCGGTGCGTACCACTGCGGGGTACTCCGTGAGGCTCTTGATGAGCTCCACCTCCTCGGGAAGAAGTGTTGCCTCGGTGTAGTTGTCAGTGGCGATGCCTGCCTCCTCCGCTTTACGCATGATAGAGCGTATGCGGGCGTGGGTATACTGGATGAAGGGGCCTGTGTTGCCGTTGAAGTCGATAGACTCGCGGGGGTCGAAGAGCATTGTCTTCTTGGGGTCTACCTTGAGTATGAAGTACTTCAAGGCGCCGAGACCCACCATCTCTGATATCGCTGCTGCCTCCTCCTCGCTGCAACCCTCGAGCTTGCCCAACTCGTCGGACATCTCGCGTGCGGTGCCCACCATGTCGGCGATAAGGTCGTCAGCATCGACGACAGTACCCTCGCGTGACTTCATCTTACCCTCGGGGAGCTCCACCATGCCGTATGATAGGTGGAAGATGTTGTCGCTCCACTCGTAGCCGAGCTTCTTAAGCACGAGCTTCAACACCTGGAAGTGGTAGTTCTGCTCGTTACCTACGACATATATCATGTCGTCGAGCTTATTCTCCTCGAAGCGGCTGAGTGCTGTGCCGAGGTCCTGGGTCATATATACCGATGTGCCATCGCCACGAAGCAGTAGCTTCTGGTCGAGGCCGTCAGCCTCAAGGTCAATCCATACCGAGTTATCCTCCTTGCGGAAGAATACGCCCTTCTTTAGGCCATCCTCCACGAGGCTCTTGCCAAGGAGGTATGTCTGCGACTCATAGTACACCTTGTCGAAGTCGACGCCCAATGCCTTGTATGTCACGTCGAAGCCCTCGTATACCCAGCCATTCATGGTCTCCCAGAGCGAGTATACTGCCTCGTCCTTAGCCTCCCACTTGCGGAGCATCTCCTGTGCTTGGAGCATGATAGGTGCCTGCTTCTTTGCCTCATCCTCGCTCATGCCACCTGCCACAAGCTCCTTAATCTCAGCCTTGTAGTGCTTGTCGAACTCGACATAGTACTTACCCACAAGGTGGTCGCCCTTCATGCCCGACGATGCGGGGGTCTCGCCACCGCCATATAGCTGCCATGCAAGCATCGACTTGCAGATGTGAATGCCACGGTCGTTGACTAAGTTAACCTTGATTACGTTGTGGCCGTTAGCCTTAAGTATCGTAGCTACCGAGTAGCCGAGAAGGTTGTTACGGATATGGCCGAGGTGTAGTGGTTTGTTGGTGTTGGGCGATGAGTACTCAATCATTATGGTGCGTCCCGACTTGGGTGCCATGCCATAATCCTCGGTAGCGATAATCTCCTGGAAGCGTGCTGCCCAGAACGATGCGTCTACCGCGAGGTTTAGGAAGCCCTTGATGACGTTGAAGCTCTTAATCTCTGGTGTTGATGCCACAATCTTCTCGCCGAGTTCTGTTGCTGTTGCCTCGGGAGACTTCTTCGATGCGCGAAGTAGAGGGAAGACGACAACGGTGTAGTCGCCCTCGAACTCCTTGCGTGTCTTCTGTATCTGAATATTGTCGCTGGTGCCATAAAGCTCCTGTGCTGCACGGCACACGACACTTGAAATAAACTCTTCGATGTTAACCATAGTTACCTATATTTATATATCCAAAGCGCAAAGATAGGAAAAAAAAGTTGAAAGCGCAAAGATGAGCAGTGAAAGATAAGGAGGCTGTGCCTGTTAAGTATCTCTCTCTAACACTGTCATCCCAACTTTCGTCCTTCATCTTTGAATTTTTCATCTTAATTTTGTATATTTGTGCAAAATATAGCCAAGTATGAAGATTGCAGATATTGAGTTGGGTGAACAGCCGCTATTCCTTGCGCCCATGGAGGATGTCACCGACCCATCGTTTCGCTATATGTGTAAGCGCTTTGGGGCGGATGTGGTGTACACCGAGTTTATATCCTCTGATGGCCTCATTCGCGATGCTTGGAAGTCGCGTGCCAAGCTCAATATTGCCGACTATGAGCGCCCTGTGGGCATACAGATATATGGCCACCTCATCGAGCCTATGGTCGAGGCGGCACGTATTGCCGAGAGCGCCAACCCCGACATCATTGATATCAACTTCGGCTGTCCCGTAAAGAAGATTGCCAACCGTGGCGCTGGCTCGGGTATGATGCGTGACCCCGACCTCATGGTCGAGATGACGCGACAGATTGTGCGTGCCGTAAATAAGCCCGTCACGGTGAAGACGCGTCTGGGCTGGAGCGAGGAGATGAAGAATATCGAGGAGATAGCCCTACGCCTTCAGGATGTGGGCATCGCTGCCCTTACCATTCATGGCCGCACACGCTCGCAGATGTATCGTGGCGAGGCGGACTGGGAGCTTATAGGCAAGATAAAGAGCGACCCGCGCATAACCATACCCATCATCGGCAATGGTGATGTCGACTCGGCTGTTAAGTGCAAGCAGATGTTCGATAGGTATGGTGTCGATGGCGTGATGATAGGCCGTGCTACATACGGGCGACCATGGATATTTAGGGAGTGTCGCCACTACCTCACTACGGGAGAGCTGTTGCCACAGCCCTCGGTCACGGAGCGCGTAGTAATAGCCAAGGAGCACCTTCGTAAGTCGCTCGAAATTAAGGGCGATAGGGTAGGAATACTCGAGATGCGCCGCCACCTTACCAACTACTTCAAGGGACTGCCCGACTTTAAGCAGACACGCTTGAAGTTGGTCACCTCGTTTGATGTGGCAGAGATTGAGGCCACGCTGGACTATGTCGGCGAGCGTTGGGGCGACTTTGATATGCGCGAGGCGGTGCCAGCACCCTTGTCGCACGACATATAAAAATAGATTGACGGTGATAGATTATTAATCCAAACATACTCTTATATATTGTATAATGACGGACCAAGAGATTGTAAATGCGTTGATTGAACGCGATGGCGTGGTCACACAGGAGTTCTTCTTCACGAAGTGTAGGCCTCTGTTTACGAGCATCATCCGTAGCGTCTTCTCCTATAAGGTAGACTACGACGAGTTCGTGAGTGAGTTCTATATCTATCTTATGGAGGACGATGCGCGACGACTGCGTAAGTTTGAGGGACGAAGCTCTATCTTTTCGTGGCTCAAGATTGTGGCGATACGATATTTTATCGCAAAGCGCGACGAGCTGATAGAAAACGACTCTAAAGAGCCTCTTATTGATAGAAGCCTACGAACAATGGCCATTGACGATGAGAGGGCGAACGATGCAAAGATGGATGTCGCCAAGGTGCTTGGCATGATGCCTAACAGACGCTATGTCTACGTTATCAGACGCTTAGTGCTCGAGGATGGCGAACCGCAGGAGTTAGCAGATGAGTTAGGTGTGACGGTCGACAATTTGTACAATATTAAGAAACGCGCTATCGCGGAGTTTACCAAGATAGCCCTTAAAGAGTTAAGATAGTTATGATTAAGAGTTTGGGCAAAAAACGTATTTCGGATGAGGTGCTGGCGGCGTTCATCGACGGTGCGACAACCTCGGAGGAGAATATGGAGCTTATAGAGGCTATGGGTACCGATGCCGAGCTTCGCGAGATTCTTAGAATATCTAACGAGGTGGATGCCGACTTAGGTGTCAACTTCGACGATGTCGAGGTCTTCAACGTGGCAGCACTTGCGGCAATGTGCGAGGAGAGTAACTTCTGCTGTTTAGAGTGCGAGAAGAACATCCTTACACGTCGCGGTGTCGAGTACGATGCGCAGTACCTCTTGGAGGTGTCGTTGCGCAATAAGTGGCAGAAGGAGGGTGGTACAGCACTCTTCAACGTAGGTCGCCACCTTGAGAGCTATGGTTTCGTTGTCGAGCGTCGCTATAAGTCGACCATCGACGATATCGCCAAGGCACTTGAGCGTGGTGACGATGTTATTGTAGCTGTGCGCGAGGGTGCGCTGATGTGCGATGCTGGCGTCAACGCCATGGTGGTCGATAAGGAGGATACACCCAACCACACCGTCGTTGTCTTGGACTACAATAGCGCATTGGGCGAGGTTACCATATATGACCCCAATAGCCGCAATACGACAGATAGCTACCCTGTGGCACAGTTCCTCGATGCGTGGGCAGAGTCGAAGAACTATATGGTGAGCTCTAATACGCGCGATAACAAGGAGTATGCTCCACTACCCATGGATATCTCCGATGTGATGCTCAGTGACGACATCGTCGAGCTTCGCGAGGCTATCGCCGAGAATGCTCATGAGGTGTGGGCTATAAACCGTAAGGCCGAGGGCTGGACCTATGGTCCCGAGCGTAATGATGCCCTGAAGCAGACCCCCGACATGGTGCCTTATGCACAGCTACCCGAGTCGGAGAAGATGTACGATAGGGAGATGGCGATGCAGACCATCAGCCTTATGCGTAAGCTCGGCTACGATATCGTTAAGAACAATCGCACTACGCTATACAACACACTTAAGTATCGACTTCAGCACTCCGACAAGGAGGTGGTATGCTCGCACTGTGGCAGTGTACTATACGAGGGGCAGCGCTTCTGCGACCGTTGTGGCGAGAAGATGAAGTAGAGCGTGGTAGTATCATGCTTAATGTGTAAACCCAACTAAATTATCATGAAGAGAGAGCAACACTTTGATATTTTTGTTAGCTATCGTCGTACGTCGTTCGATACTGCCAACCTTATCGCCACCAAACTTCAGATGGCGGGGTACTCCGTATTCTTCGATGTCGAGACACTGCGCTCGGGTAAGTTTAATGAGCGATTGTTCGAGGTCATCGAGCAGTGCAAGGACTTTGTATTGGTGCTTCCTCCCAATGCGTTGGATAGATGCAACGATGAGGGTGACTGGGTGCGATTGGAGGTGGAGCACGCCATGAAGCATGGTAAGAATATCATCCCCGTTATGCTTCGTGGCTTTGAGTGGCCTGCGGCAGAGACGCTGCCCGAGTCGCTACGCGAGCTTCCGAAGTATAACGCCATTACGGCTGCTGACCCACAGGTCTTTGCCGAGAATATGGAGCGTCTGAAGCGTAGCTTCCTCGTGTCGCGTGCCAAGACGTCGTGGCAGAAGTATCGCATGGTGCTATACTTTGTGTGTGCCGTGGTCATCGGCATCGTTTGCTTCGTGATGCTTGGACGCAATACGCAGCAGACAGCCACGAGTGAGGGTGTTGGCGTCAAGCGTGAGGGTAGTGTGTCAAATGCTCAAGTCGAGCAGGTGTGCGCCGACTATGCCCTAATGATCTTTGGCGAGTATGCCAAGTGCGATATCAACATGACGGTAAACGAGAGCGCCTATAAGGAGTGGCTTAAGTTCGTCGAGAACTACGACGAGGCGAAGTTTTTGGAGCAGGTAATGTTGTTCGAGGAGTGTATGGAGAACTACCGCCTTCAGCTTATGGCACCCGAGAAGATTGTCATCACTGATGCTGATGAGCAGACGTTGCGTGGCGCTGGCATCAAGAAGAGTGTGGTCTCGGGTCATAACCTCGAGTTTGGCGAGTTCTATAAGGAGACTAACAGATTTATCGATACTCTTATTGACTATGCGTGGGCGGAGAATCCTGCGTTGCTTTTGGAGTTCTCGGCTCATGGCTTAGACACGCGGATCTATTCTTTGGAGATGTGCTACTATAGCATGCTTCACACCTTTAGTGAGATGCCAGCATCCATCTACGATGAGTTGTATGAGGTGTTCCCATCGCTCAGCTACTTTGCGAATGTCCCCTTGCAGCTACCCTCGGAGGAGTATAAACGCATGTCCGATGTCGCCTATAATAAGTTTGAGGAGTCAGTGCGCCGCATGTCACTTATCGTGAATAATACGTCGCTGAAGACGGAGGGTGCCGATATCTGTGTGGAGCGCCTTGCAGAGGCAGAGGCAGCTTTGGATGCAGCATACGATGGGCTCGATCTCTCGGAGGAGAGTCTTATTACGGCCGCCGATGATAAGGCGAGTGCACGCAGTAAGGTGGAGAGACTCGTTGCCTCTATTGATAACTTCGAGGTTGCTATGCGTGGCTATATTGATGCCATGGTAGAGTACGAGAAGACGGTTAATGACCGTGATGTAAGCGAGGAGCTTGAGGAGCAGTATACGTCGATAATGTCAGAGCTATATGCGAGTAGGGACGCTATGCTTGCGGAGTACGAGGCGCGTGGTTGGGGTAAGTACGAGTAACACAATGTAAATTGATGATTATTAGCAGGGTGGTGATAGATTTAGCTGCCCTTTTTGCTCTATATATGTAAACAACTAAATGTTAATTTATGAGCAAAGATAATCACATACCCGACGGTGCGCTCCCAACAGAACTTGAACCACTGCTTGAGGCTATGGCCGAGAATGTCCACGACGAGTGGGCGGCACAGCGGCGCAGTGAGGGGTGGAGCTTCGGCATAAGGCGCGATGATGACCTTAAGCAGCACCCCTGCTTGGTGGCATACGATGAACTTACAGAGACAGAGCGGGAGTACGACCGTCGTACGGCGATGGCGACACTCGACTTCATACAACGTATGGGCTATCGCATAGTCAAGGATGAATAACAACTAAATCATATAGCTATGGCACTATCAAAGAGTTTTAGACGCGTAGGCGTCCTTGTTGTGGCTCTCATCTCCTTTATGGTGACCGATGCTTCGGCACAGAGTGACTACAACATTCGCCGAGCGCAGGGTTACCAGCGTGAGGCCGAGTACTACCAAAAGCGTGCTGCCGACTATCGCCGTGAGGCGCAGTATCACCTGAAGCGTGCTGAAGAGTATCAGCGCGAGGTGGCATACTACACGCGGCGTGGTGACACAGACAGGGCAGAGATGTATCAGCGCTACGTCGAGCAGGAGATGGACAAGTATGAGCAGCAGATGCGCTACGCTGCCGAGGCCGACGAGAAGGCGGCACGCTACTTGCGCTATGCGGCAGATGCCTTGGACGACTAATTATTATGGGGAGTTGTTGCTATTTAGGCGATAATTCCCTATATTTGTGATGTCTATAACCTAAAACCGTTGTGTATGAATAGCTTTATTTACGATATCCCTACCAAGGTCTACTTTGGTGAGGGTCAGTTGGGTAACCTCGGCAAGGAGCTTCGCCGCTTTGGTCGCCGTGTGCTGTTGACCTATGGCGGTGGCTCCATCAAGCGCATAGGTCTCTACGATAGAGTTATGGAGGAGTTGCGTAGTGCTGACCTCGAGGTCTTCGAGCTCTCGGGCATCGAGCCTAACCCCCGCATAGACTCTGTGCGCGAGGGTGTGAAGATGTGCAAGGAGCATAATATTGATGTGCTGCTCGCCGTAGGTGGTGGCTCTACAATTGACGCCACGAAGTTTATGGCGGCAGGCGCATGTGTGGAGCACGACGCGTGGGAGTTCTTCGGCGCTAATGCCAAGCCCATCGAACGTGCCCTGCCCATCGTCACCATCCTAACACTTGCTGCCACAGGCTCGGAGATGGACTCCGGAGGCGTTATCTCTAACCTCGCTACGGGCGATAAACTCGGGCGTCTGGCTCCTGCCATGCAACCCAAGGTGTCGTTCCTCGACCCTACGTTGACCTACTCGGTAAGTCGCTATCAAACAGCGTGTGGCGCTGCTGATATCATGTCGCATATCATCGAGGTCTACTTCAATATGAACAAGGACCTCTACATGCTCGACTGCATGATGGAGGGACTACTCAAGACAGTTGTTAAGTTCGCTCCTATTGCCGCTAATGAGCCTGAGAACTACGAGGCACGCGCCAACCTTATGTGGTGCTCGTCGTGGGCTATCAATGGCTTTATCAATGGCGGCAAACGCAAGGCGTGGAGCTGCCACCCTATGGAGCATGAGCTATCGGCGAAGTATGATATAACACACGGCCTCGGCCTCGCTATCCTCACACCACGCTGGATGCGCTACTGCTTGGATGAGACAAACGTCGAGCGCTATGTCTCGTTTGGTGTGGGTGTCTTTGGTATCGACCCAAGCAAGGCGCCTATGACCATTGCCGAGGAGGCTATCGAGCGCCTTGAGCACCTCTTCTTCGTGGAGCTTGGCTTGCAGCGTACCTTCGCGGAGGTGGGCATCAAGCGCGAAGACTACGAACTTATGGCCGCCAAGGCGTGCCGCTATGGCGATATCCGCGGCTTCAAGACCTTGACCCCTGATGATGTGGTGCGCATCTTTGAGATGTGCGAGTAAGGAGGAGTAATAAAAGAGAGGGTGCTTCGCTTGGTCATGCAGAAGCGAAGCACCCTTAATCAGAGTGAACTAACCCTTAGCTCCTGACAAGCAGCGTTACAGCGGTGGCAGATACACCCTCCTCGCGACCCTCGAAGCCGAGATGCTCGGTCGTCGTAGCCTTTACAGATATGCGCTCCGTGGCGATACCAATAACATCCGCCAGACGCTCGCGCATCGTGTCAATATATGGTCGTAGCTTGGGTCGCTGCATTGCAATAGTGCAGTCTACATTGCTGATATCGAAGCCTTTGCTATGTACCAACTCAACAACCTCTCGAAGTAGTAAGGTGGAGTCAATGCCCTTGTACTTCGCGTCGCTATCGGGGAATAGCTTGCCTATGTCGCCCAAGGCCAAAGCGCCTAATAGCGCGTCACAGATGGCGTGTATCGCCACATCTCCATCCGAGTGCGCTATGCACCCCTTGGTGTGTTTTACCTCCACGCCGCAGAGCACCAAGCGTAGCCCCTCGCCCAAAGCGTGTACATCGTATCCATGTCCTATGCGAATATCCATATCATCTACTTTTTATCTTTCCTATTGAGCCATCGGCGCATTACGGCCAAGGCGTAGCGTCTTATTATCAGCGGCTGCCATAGCCACAATCGCTCTCTTGTTCGCCACCACCACGATGTGCAACTCACCACGCGCCCATTGCCGCGCCTAACCCTCTCGACAACACCTATGATGCGTTCGCGGGGACACTGCTCCGTACCTCGGATGTTGCCATCGCCCTTGAGTGTGACGATGCCATCTTTGATGCTCTGCACGCGGTGTACCACTATATGGCCATCCCTCTCGCGGAACATAGCTACACGGTGCTCGATACTCTCCGTTGGTGTGGTGCGTCTGACGATGATGGTGTCGTTGCCATAGCCGAGGAGTGGCAGCATGCTATAACCTGTTACGCGCAGCTCGAAGCTCTCGCCAACAGCTATCAGTCTCTCTATGTTCTCTAATACCTTACTCATCGCCCATCATTGTATTATGCGACAGATGTGCCGCCTCGCCATTGGGCAAACACTCCAAGTGGTAGACCCTCACCTTGCGTATCGCCCTGCCCAATGTCGCGCAGATGGCATCTTGCAGATAGTCATCGTGGGCATATTGCGGAGGACACGAGGGGAGTAGTGCTCCTATGGCAGCTATGGTGCCGAGTGGGCGTATCTTGTTGTGTGGCGCTTGGCTCAAGCGACATATACCCGCTATGGGTAGGTTAACGTTTTTGTAGCATGGCGTCTTGCCACTCCATGGCGAGCCATATATGCGCACCTCGTCGTCCACGATACGAAGTATTGGCGAGTCATCATTGAGGAGCTTTGCGCCCTCGATATTCTCTCTCCATAGTCGCGTGTGTGTGCTCTTGCCCGTGCCAGACTCGCCGAGGAACATGGCAGCACGACCATTGCATGCTATGGCTGACGAGTGTATGGCAATGCCGCCTCGTGGCGCTAATACCACGCCAAACATCATCCATAGGCCGAAGCGTAGTAGCGATACATCTAACAGCGTCTCGCAGACGATGTTTGTTACTATGCTGTTTGACTGCGTATCAATGTGAAATAGTGTAGCTTCGCGCTTGTCACCTCTACTCTTTATTGAGTACAGATATCCGCTCTTCGTGCGCGAGAATACTCCATCGGCATCGGCCTCTACAACGTAGCTATTAGATAGCTCGCGCGTATGTGTGCGCTGCTCATCGGTTAGTGTCTCAATAAAGTGCAGTGTGCAGTCGGCATTACGCTCCGTGTCGTCGGGCATAGCAAAGGGCTTGAAGCCCCTCAGCCCCATAGTCACAAGGTCGCGGTCGCTGCGTATTACGGTGTCGGCAATATTAAAGTCGTAGTGTCGCATCACTCCATGGTTATTATCCTGTCGCAGTACTCCAACGAGCTCTCGCGGTGCGCTATGACGACGATGGTCAGCTCGCGGTTGCTCGATGATAGCCTGCGTATGGCGTTATTAATATTCTCCTCGGTATGGTTGTCGAGCGATGATGTAGCCTCATCGAAGAGGAGTATGTCGCACCCCTTGTATAGTGCACGCGCTATGCCTATACGCTGGCGCTGACCTCCCGACAGACGACATCCCTGCTCGCCTATACGCGACTTTACGCCCGCGGGTAGCGAGTCGATATACTCCCTTATGTCGGCAAGGTCGATGGCCTTGTTAAGGCGCTCCATGTCTATATTGTCGCTGCCCAATGCGATGTTCTCTGCCAAGGTCATGTCGGCGATAAAGACATGCTGCGAGACGTAGCCTATGGCATTCTGCCACTCACGGCGGTTATTGTCGTCGAGTTCCACGCCATCTATAAGTATACGGCCTGATGTGGGGCGATATAGTCCGAGTAGGAGGTTGAATAGGGTAGTCTTACCCACACCCGAGGCACCGCGGATGCCCACACGCTCACCCTTTCGAATCTCCATCGAGAGACCCTCTATGGTGGGCGTCGTACTATCCTCAAAGCTAAACGATAGGTTGTCAACAACCACACGCTCTCTTAGCGATAGCCTCTTGTTGCTCGATGCTGTAAACTCGGCTGGCTCGTTGGTGGCCTCCGCCATGGTATCTATCGAGTAGGCGTTGAGGCGTATTGAGCTCCAGCTGGCGAGTATGTTTCGCATCGAGGGTATCAGTCGCACTGCCGCCACAGCGAAGATACCGAAGAGAAGTGTCATATTCTCCGTCGACGAGTATATGCTGATGATGAGTAGTGTTGATAGTGCCACAGCCAATCCCACCTCGGTGAACATCTGCGGCAGCATGCCCATCGTAGCGCTGCGCTTACGTAGCGTGACAACCTCCTCCATAGCCTTGTTGAAGCGTCCCATCATCTGCTCGAAGGCACCACCCACCTCTATGTCGGCATAGCCTCTAAATGACTCCGCCACAATGCGGCTCTTGATGCGCTGTGCCTCGTTCTCCTTGACACCAATGTCGTTAAGCCTGCGGCGCACGGCGAAATAGAAGAGTGCCATGATGGGTATGAATACCACAATGGCAAGTAGCGCCGCCATGGGCGAGTAGAATAGGAGGGCAATGAAGAGCAACGCGAGGAGCATAACCTCGCCAATGATTGTAGCTATTGGCTTCAGCACACCAGCCACGAACAAGAGGCTCACGACATTGACGTTGCGCGTGAGAAGTGCCGAGTTCTGCTGCTTTATAAAGCCGAGACCACGGCCGAAGTATCGCCCATAAAGCTCCGTAGATAGGTGGCTGTATAGGGAGTAGATGAAGTCGCGCTCAAAGCGATATAGCGCGATGACAATGAGGTTTTTAACGAGTATTATCGCAACCACCGCTGCACATACGCCACACACGAACGTCTCGTAGCTCGTAAATCCTGCAAGGTCATATATTTCACTAAGCAGTGGCGTCGATGCCACACTATCCTTGTCGAGCATAATCATCAGCAGTGGCACCATCATCGCCACACCCACAAAGTTGAGTATGGCGCGTAGGAAGATGGTCACTGCCACCCATGCTGCTCGCGCTCTAAATGCCGATGGTATCGTTTGCCAAACTCTTCGTATCATGCAACTCAGATAGTTATATCATGTTAATATTTCACCGCCACAACCTCACCAAGCGAGATATACCATACATAGCCCTCGATGGTGCCGTATAGTCCCATTTTGTCGAGAAGCTGCATATACTCTTCAATCTGCTTGGTGTGTCTCTTATCCTTTATGTGGCCAAACTTGTAGTCAACAACGACAGCTCGACTGCCGCCAATCATTACGCGGTCGGGGCGTCGTATGTCACCCGAGGTGATAATCTCCGCTTCGGTCTTAACATCATCCCAGCCATCCGTAAACCACTCGCTGACCACCTCATTCTGCATGGATTGCTCAATGCGTTGGCGTAGCGTAATAGCCTCCCCCACCGATATCAGACAATCTTTCTCGAGCTCTGCTATGGCGCTGTATAGCTCCTCTATGTTGCGTGCTCGCTCAAAGATGCGGTGTAGACGTATGCCGATAATGCGCTCGTCTGTGCCCGCCTTGATACCCTCGTCGGCATAGCGCTTCGATGGCATGTGTATCTTTAGCTCGGGCTGGTGCGTGGGGTAGTGGGTGAGGAGCATATCTTCCGACTGTGCGTTATGCTTGCTGCACGGCGTCATGATAGGCGTACCAAAACGATATACCATGCGCTCGACACCCCTCTCCGTAGTGTGACACTCGGGGTTGGGTGACATGGCGTGTAGTGCCGAGCTTACCAGCGGCACGATTGTCGACAGAGTATCGCTACCCTTACTCTTGGTATTTAGTCTCGATGGCAGATATATGTATAGCTCCTCCGAGGCGCGCGTAAGGGCTACATATAGGAGGTTTACTGCGTCGACATGGCTCATCACCATCTCGCGATAGTACTCCTCGCTGAACGACGACTCCTGCATCGCACCACCGAATATTACGGGGAACTCGCCCACGGTAGCCGCCTCACTCGCCTCGGCCTTTGCCCATACAATAGGGCGTAGTGCGGCGCGCGGCGTGGTGTCCCACTTTGTGTATGGCAGTATCACCACGGCACGCTCCAAACCTTTGGCCTTGTGTACGGTCATAATCTCTATGGTGTCGTCGGTCATCTCGACGCTCAGTGCCTCGTTGTGACCACGCTCATCCCACCAGTTTAGATATCGTTGTATGTCGGCATTGCGCGACGTGGTAAAGGATATAACCTGCTCGTGCATAGCCTGAAGGTAGGCAATATACTCTCTGCGCTCGTTGAGTTGGAATCGCTCCACAATGAGCTCGAATGCCTCCATGGGCGAAAGGTGGGCTATTGTCGATAGTAGTGCCATCTCCTCCTCATCGAAGGTGTGGTCGAGAGGCTTGCGTAGGAAGCGGTTGTACACACCACGCTCTATGTCGTTACGGAGGTTTACCGTGAGACGCATCACGGCGATTATGAACTCCGTAATCTCGTTGTGTTCGATGGTTAAGACATCCGATGTCAGAATGTTGAAGCCCGCCTTACCCTCGGCCATAAGCTCCCTTTTATAGGCAAACAGGGTCTCTGCCACCTTGCTGCCATCCGTAGCACCGCGCACAAGGATAAGTATGTCGCGGTATTTATAGCCGCGCTCTATGGCACTCTTTATGGCCTCGATAAATGGAGAGTCGATAAGGGTGTTATCATAAAGCGTAGCCTGCGCAAAGCCCTCCTCGCTACTCTTGCGTGCAGGCTTCTGGGCATGCTTGTCGTAGGCAGCCGCCACAATGCCGTAGAGCGACGAGTGTAGCTTGTTGTCTATGTCGCCGCGAGCCAAGGCCTCATCGAGCGACGTGTTGAGATATTGGTTGTCGCGAGCTACAACCTCACCGATAATGGTGTTGTTAAACTCCACTATGCGGCTCAAACTGCGATAGTTTGACTCGAGGTGCTCAACCTCAACGCTCTCGCTACCAAGCATCTGCTTGGCACTCTCTTGTAGTAGTCGCCAGTCGCCACCACGCCAACGGTATATCGACTGTTTGACATCGCCAACGATAAATACTGCGCACTCCTCGCTCGACGACATGGCGTTCTTAAGTAGGGGTAGCATGTTGCGCCACTCGCCAACCGATGTATCTTGGAACTCGTCAATCATAAAGCGCTCGTAGCGATTGCCTACCTTCTCATAGATGAACGGTGCGTTGCTGTCGTTGATGAATGTTGATAGTATATGCTTCGTCTCGCCTAACACCATGATATTCTCCTTGTCGCATATATCCATCACCTTGCTGTAAAGGTCGGCAAGGAGTGCGAAGCTACGGTAGTTGTTGCGCAATAACTCTGTGGTGTTGATATGTGTAATACCGCTGCGATAGGTGTCGCATATACGCTTAAGTATTGGTTGTAGCTCCGTGGCTGCCGCCTTGATGTTGGCGTCATCACCCTTCTTGTACCACTGCTCAACATCCTCTGCCGCCTTAAGCATCGTTGTTGTTGGCTCCTTGAACTCTCCCGTAGCATATCGTGCGAAACACTTGGCAAAGCTATTAGAAGAGCCCTTGAAGTGGTTGTACTCGACGCCACATCGTTTCATGCACGCCACGCCCTGCTTGCCTAACTCTGTAATCTCTTGCTTGATACTATCGGAATGCTCCGTCATGTGATCTATAATCTCGCGTAGTCGGCTCTTCGACTGCTGCATCTTAAGACGTTCATGGCTGCTCTCCTTGAATATCTCGCTACCCAAGGCGCGTAGGTCGCTACGCATATCCCAACGCTCACCATCGGTAATGCGCTCCTCGGCAAACTCCAATAGCCACTGCTTGAGCTCGTCATTTTTTGTGATGCTCTCCACCAGATTATCGGCGCCACGCATCAGAAGTGTCGAGGTGTCGAGCTCGATATTGTAGTTGAGGTCGGTGCCCAACTCGCGGATAAAGGCGCGTATGATACGCTGGAAGAAGCGGTCGATGGTGAGAATCGTGAAGCGTGAGTAGTCGTGAAGTATTAGCTGTCGTGCGCGCAGCGCTCGTTCGACGATAGCCTCCTCGCTGAGCTGTAATTCACTTTTCAGGGCACCCATATAGTTGCTCTTGCCTCTCGATGCGAGGGTATGTATCTCTCCAAGTATTCGTGACTTCATCTCCTCGGTAGCCTTATTCGTGAAGGTTACGGCAAGGATGCTACGGTATAGTTCGGGACGCTCCACAACATCACGAACATACTTGTATGCTAACTGATATGTCTTGCCCGAACCGGCACTCGCACTGAGTATCTTTGCTAATTTCATCGTCGACATATCCTCTTGTAATCACAATATTTACACATATCCACATCTTCGACCTGCTGGAATGGTGTCTCGTAGTCGAAGAGCTCCTCGAGAGCCGTAGTTAGCTCCTGTTCAAACTCTGCGGCATGGTCGCTGTAACGCTCTATAAGCTCGCCTGTTGCTCTGTTTACAATCTTTGGCGAGTACGCTTTGTCGTGCATCTTCGATGCGAAGTATAGCGATGGCAACGCCTCGCAGCCGTCACGCTTGTGTAGCATCATCGAGTATAGTAGCGTCTGGAAGATGTTCGACACACGCTCCATGGCAGTGCCTCTAAAGAGGTTTTCCATGCCGTTGAACTCGAGGTGGGGCGTGTTGCCACTCTTATAGTCGATAATCTGCATGGTGCCATCCGCAAGTCTATCTATGCGGTCGGCACGTCCCGAGAGGTTTACCTTGCGGTTGTTGGATATCGCATAGCGACACTTCACCTCATCCTCCAAACCCGCAATCGTGTAGCCCGAGTTATCCTTGTCGTAGCGCATGATGCCACGAATGATGTACTTTATGATGATGTCGCGTACGAGTAGCGTATCACCCGTGAACTCTGCCGTGGTAGCCTTCTCGTCGCCCAACATGATGCGACCAATGGTCTTATCCACGGCCTGCTCTACAATCTCTTGCTTGCGTAGCGCGTCAATCTGCGACTCTGGGTTGCTGATCTCTATCAGTGGCGTGTATAGCTCCTGCATCGTCTCGTGTAGGATGTTGCCAAACATCAGCGCATCTATCGTGTCGCTAACCTCGTCAGGCGTACGCAGATGAGCTACTGAGCTAAGATAGAACTTTAGTGGACACTCAATGTACCTAAACAGAGCTGTGGGCGATAGCGTATGCTGCTCATCGGGGCGTAGATATCTATCCAATATGGCACGCTCCCTCTCGCCCTTGGTAATTGTGATGCTCTGCGCGTCGCTTATCGTAAGGTCGACACCCACAGAACGCTTCGTGATAGGGTATGGCGACTCGTACTCGAGCTGATATATGTAGCGGCTACGCTCACCTGTGCTCTTGTCGTCGGCACGCGAGCAGTAGAGCATCGAGACATGCTCGGCACGCTGTACTATGCGATAGAAGTAGTAGGCATACATCGCCTCGTGCTCCTCGGGCGTTGGCATGCCGTAAGCGGCGCGTAGGTTGTAGGGTATGAACGACGATTGCCCCGTCTTATCACCAGGAAAGGTGGCGTCGGTCATCGAGAGGATGATTACGTTCTTGAAGTCTACGTTACGCGTCTCAAGAATACCCATTATCTGAATGCCCTCCAATGGCTCGCCGACGTATGGTATGGTCACCGTTTGCAGATGGCGACGCAGTAGCGATGGGAATACCTCCATCGGCATCTCTATGTCGCATCGTTCGATAGAGTGGATGAGTTTGACTACCTCCTCGTATGCAATATGTAGATACTCCGCCTGCATGGGGCTCTCAATATCGCGCTCTATGAGTGATATAACCCTTGTGATATACCTACCGAGCTCCTGCCACGATGTGTGACGCGAGAATAGCTCCTTCAGTAGCTCGCACTCGGCAAGCTGCGAGGCGCTGATAGAGACTATGCGGTTGCTGTTTATATGCTCCATGAGTCTCGATGCCTCATTAGAACAGATGCCCGAGATGTAGGGGTGTGATAGTAGTCCTGTCACATCCACATGGTAGAATATCTGCTCCTCACCTTTGGTGCGGCTATGAGCTTGTAGCTCGATGATACGCTCGACAAAGGAGTATACCAACGAGTTCTTCAGAGGGTAGCCCATCGTTACGTTCACCCGCTTGACACGCTCTGGTAGTGAGTGTAGGAGTGGTATGAGCAGACTCTCGTCGGTAAGCACAATCGCTGTACGCTTGTCTAACTCCTCGTCGGGTAGTGACTCGAGGATTTTGGCTACATACTTACACTGCACGACATTAGATACGCAGGCTATCGACTCTATCTGCTTGGGACGCTCTCTGAAGTTGTCGACCGAGATGTTGCCACTTGCGGGGTAGTTGGCTATGTTTTCGCGCATGAACACGCCCGCCTCATGCCACCTGCTCTTAGTATAGTAGTTGTCGTAGTCCCAGTAGAAGTCGGCACCATGAGCCGATGTCGCGATGTGGTTGAATAGTATCTTTTCGCTCTTTGATAACGCGTTGAAGCCAGCGATAATAAAGTGCTTCTTTGGCAAGCCTATATCCTCGCCACACTTGATGCGCTCGGCCGTAGTGCGATATATCATGCCCGGGTAGGCAATCTTTAGCTCGCATAGACGTTTGCGGTACTCGGTGTATATAGCGGGCAGCGAGTTCCATATTTTCAAGAAGCGGAGCTTCTGCTCGCTCAGTGAGTCGTTGTCGCCAATGCTGCGCCAGAACGATATTATGCGTAGCTGCTCTGGCGTTAGATACGATACGTCTGTCTCTAACTCCTTGATATCTCTAATATTGCGTAGTAGCTGCGTGGCGTCAATCATGTAGCGATCAATCATGTCGAAGTCGCTGATGAGCATGTCGCCCCAGAAGTAGAACTTATCGAAGGTCTCCAATGGGTGGTGTACAACGTATACCTTGTACAACTCGCTGATAAGGCGTATGCGCTCGCCGCGATGTAGTCCCGATGCCTGCTCCATTATGTCGTCGATGCTCAACCACATAGGTTGCCATACGGGATGGTCTATGGCAGAGGCTATGGCATCGTTGAAGAATGTGCGTGCTCGAAGCGATGGAAACATCACAGCAAGTGACGATAGGTCACCGTTATATTTGGTGAGGAGCTCATGAGCGAGCTCCTGTTGGAATGTCTGATTGGGCATGGTGGCGTGAAATTTACAACTGCTTAATCTCACCACCAAAGAGTGCTATATCCTCGCGATATATCTCGGGGAACGACTTGTAGCGAATCATACCTCCCGTCGTGCTCTTGGCCTCGAGGCGCTGGTATGCGTCGATGCTCACATCGGCGTTGTGCGATGCCGATACGGTTGTCGCCATTGTTGATAGGTTGGCGGCACTGTATATTGCTGTCGATACATCGGCGCTCTGATATAGGGCCTCACCACTAATCTCCACGCGACTCTTGCCCGTGATGCTAATCTTTAGATCTTTGGTATTGACCTTGGCCGTGAAGTGTGCATCGTTAGATATGTAGATGTCGAGAAGTGGCGCATCTAAAACATTCTGCACCATAACATCCGCCTTGGCTATGCTTATATCCTCGATGTAGTTGTAGTATATCTCCACCTCGGTGATACTCTCTCTCTTGGGGTCGTTGCGCTCACGCACCTTGAGTACACCATCCTTGTCTACCTCGAACGAGAATTTCGAGGTGTATACCTCCTTGGTGTCGTATATGATATATGGCACGTCGTACTCTCCAATCTTTATTAGCGTCAGCTTTATGGGTGCGTCGATATCTATTGCGTGAAAGCGTGTTAACCCCTGCTTCATTGGCTCATTGCTCACTGGCGTAGCCTCCTGTGCCACTACGCTTGAAGCGGCAAAAAGAGATATCATAATCAACAAAAAATGTCTCATATAGCGTATGTTTTGTTGCAAATAATGTTGCAAGGTATAAAAAATATGGGGATTATACAAGTATAATCTCCACTTTTTGAATGTTTGGCTCTCGATAGAGCTATTTTGTAAATGAAGTAGTGGCTAAAGTTTTATTCTCACATAGGGTGCCCCACTGCGCTGTGCGGCCTCGATGCCGACATCCGAGTCCTCGAAAATAATAGTCTCGTCGGGCGTCACACCCTCGCGCTCCATAGCCATGAGAAAGGCGTCGGGAGCAGGCTTGGCGTGTGCAACCTCATCGCCGGAGATGATACCATCAATGCCATCCTCCAACTTTAAGTACTGCATTACATGACTTATGTTATCTATGTGACCCGTAGATACTATCCACACCTTGCATCCCATACGTCGCATCATCATGCACCAATCCCATAGTGGCTTGTTCAGCACTACGCTATCGAAGTATTTTGGGTATAGCTCAACCTTTCGTTGGCGCATACGCTTTATATCCTCCTCGTCGGTGATGCCAACCATTCGCATAAACTCCATGCAACGAACCCCAAAGAAGCGGGCGAGATACTCCTCTTCGGTGATTGCAATGCCAACCTCAGCGAGGGTCTCGATATATGCCGCTGCATTGGCGTATCGAGTGTCGACAAGAGTGCCGTCAAAGTCGAGTAGAATTAACTTTAGTTGAGCCATCTTAATCGAATGATTGCATGCTTGATATGGCAATCTGCTTTATGCGTTTGTACTCCTCTGGTGTAAGCTCCATAAAGAAATAGTGTATGGGGTCTACACGCATCTCCTTGAATATTACTTCGTAGTGAAGGTGGGGTGCAAACGAGAGACCACTATTACCAGATAGCGCGATGATGTCGCCGCGCTTAACCTTGTTCTTCGCCTTTACGCGTATCTCCGACAGGTGCCCGTATGATGTTTTATAGCCATTACCATGGTCTATGGTTATCGCCTTTCCGTGTGATGAGTTGTTGTTGGCAAGTGCCTCTATAACGCCATCAGCGGTAGCGAATACGGGTGTTCCTTCGGGTATTAGGTAATCCACTCCATGATGCTCACGCTCAATGCGATGGAATGGGTTAATTAAAGGCTTTTTACCCGCAGCAAGAAGCGTAAGTTGCCTGTTGTTTATAGGCTGTATAGCGGGGATGTTATCTTTCGATATTAGGCTGCTGTCAATGGCGTATCGCAACTCCTCGTACGATCGACTGAAGTTGTTGAGTGTGCGTTCGACCTTATGTATGTCGCCAGTGAGTCGCGATATTAGCATATTGTTATCTTTGTCAATTAGCTCCTCGTGAAGCAGGTATTGGCTACGAACATCGCCGGCTCCCAAGTCGTATGGGTTCGACTCGAAGAGTTTGCGGAAGACATTAACGTCGCGCTCCTCAATATTGTACAGTACCTCATCGAGCTCCTCGTAGCGTGCCGATAGCTTGTCGTATTGGTTTTGTAGGTTATCTGTCGAGTGTCGTAGCTTATACTCGTTGGGCATATCAATGAATAGAGCCAGTATCAGATACCACGACAATATCATAGCGCCCCACACCAAACCCTTTAGTAGGCGTGGTATGAAGCGTCGTCTGTATAGACGCATTTTAGCTTTATTTGTATCGTTAGCCATTCTACTTGCTATTGTCGGGGTTAATCTGATTCATTAGGTCGCGGTATGCCGTCGTATCCATATCCTTGTTGAAGTAGTTGATGGGGTTAACATGGTCGCCACGGAAGCGCACCTCATAATGCAAGTGGGGGCCTGTCGATACACCTGTGTTGCCGACCTTTGCAATGGTCTGACCACGTCGTACGCTGTCGCCAGCCTTGACATATATCTCCGACATGTGGCCGTAGCGTGTGCGGTAACCGAAGCCATGGTTGAGCTCTATATACTTGCCGTAGCCAGCCTGCCAGCCCGCCTTAACAACGACTGCGTCACCCGTAGCATATACGTCGGTGCCTATTGGTGCTGCGAGGTCTATACCCTCGTGCATTCGCCTATATCCGTATCGTGGGTGTACGCGCCAACCATACAGACTGCTTATCTTGCGTAGCTTGGTGCGGTCGATGGGCCATATCGCGGGGATGACTAATGTGTACTCCTCCTTATTCTCGGCGAGTAGCTGTGTGTCGTCAAGGCTTCGTGATGCGTAGTACATCGAGCGTGTCAGCTGGTCGATGTCGAGCCATGCCTGCTTAATCTTATCGCCATATATCTCGTCGGAGATTAGCGAAGCATATTTCGAGTCATTATACTCGGCATATATCTCGGGAATATAGAGTGTGTCGATGTCGAGCAGAGGGCGATATATCTGATGGTCGCGCACTATTATCTCATCCACGGTGCGCTGGGCGGAGGCAATCTTCTGTTCGAGTACCAAGAACTTATCCTCCAACTGATGTCGCTCTTCGAGCATCTTCGACATCTTCGGGCTCTCGGTAATAGATGTGATAAGGATGTTGAGAACTACGGCTATGAGCAGCGATATGCCCAATTTTGTGGCAATACGCACTAACTTCGATGACCTCATTTTCGAAGCTAACTTATTGCTATTGCCATTGGTTCTCATTCGTTAAAAAATAAAAATATTAAAAATA
>JAFVSV010000024.1 GCA_017503575.1 Alistipes sp.
CTCACAGAGCTCGACGAGTTGCTGGCATCTCTGAACCTCAAATTCGGTATGGACGTATCTATCTACAAACTTGATAAAGATTAATTATGAGACACAATAAGAATTTTAATCACCTTGGCAGACAGGCTGGTCACCGTAAGGCTATGCTTTCGAACATGGCTTCGTCACTTGTTTTGCACAAGCGTATCCAGACAACGGTTGCTAAGGCTAAGGCCGTGCAGAAGTTCATCGAGCCCCTTGTAACCAAGTCTAAGGAGGACACTACTCACTCACGTCGTGTAGTATTCTCATATTTGAAGCAGAAGGAGGCGGTTACAGAGTTGTTCCGCACCATCGCTCCTAAGATTATGGAGCGTCCTGGTGGTTACACTCGTATCCTTAAGACTGGCTTCCGTCTTGGTGATGGTGCTGACATGTGCATCATCGAGTTCGTTGACTTCAACGAGACTTACACATTTGGTCGTGAGGCTGCTGCCACTACTACTGAGGCGAAGCCAAAGACACGTCGTTCACGCTCAAAGAAGTCTACTGACGCTACCGAGGACGCTACTGTCGTAGCAGAGAAGAAGGCAAAGAAGGCTGCTCCAAAGGCTGCCGCTGCTAAGGCTTCTGCTGCAAAGGGTGCTAAGAAGACTAATGTAGGCAAGAAGATGTAATTTCTTGTGATAAGGGGTCATTATCGACCTATCACTAAAAGTAGACTACCGCAGGCTGTACTTCGTGTACTATCCTGCGGTAGTCTCTTTTGTGATAAGCTAAGCCTAACCCCTTCTGACAAGAAATTATCTCGCTGATTGAGGTGGTGAACAGTGAATTTAGTGAGCTTATTGAGTTTAGTGTTTATTCTTAATCACCCTAATCTCCATAAGTTCCTTAACTTCCCGAGACTCTCTTGCGCGCTAAAAGATTTTTTATACCTTTGTATTAAGGTTAACTACACTTTAAGTCATGAGAAATTTTTTACTCTGTTTTGTGGCACTTGCTGCCATTATGGTTACGTCGTGCGAGACCAATAATTCCACCGTTGATGAACCTAAGCTTGAGATTACATCTGACACTACGCTTAGTGTTGATAAGAGTGGTGGTATCTATACCATCGAGTACTCCGTAACGAACCCTGTCGAGGGCCAAAAGGTAGAGGTTGATGTTGTTAACCCACAGATGATTACAGCAACAGATGCCGATATGTTCGGTCAGGTGAAGGTCTCAATCTCGGCGAATACTTCAACGGATGTTCGCGAGGGAGCGGTGGTCATTAAGTATGGTTCGTTAACTCAGACAGTTAAGGTTTTGCAAGCAGGTGATGAGAGTGGCAATGCACCTATCGAGCGAGTTGATATAGCAGCAACGCTACTTATAGGTAAATATTATGGTGAGAATCTTGCCCCGGGGTTGGCCCATTATTGGTTAATACTCTCGGACGGCGGCATAGAGGATGGCAGTGTTCTGCCTAACTCGGAGTTCTTCCGTTTCGACATTCTTGCTCCGATGCCAGCTCATGAAGAGCGTTTTATAGTCCCTGACGGTGTTTATAAGTTCGATTCATATAATCGTTTTGCCCCCTATACAATCCCCAATTTTGGCAATTCCGATTATATGTGGGTTGACAGCGACCTTGAGGGGTGGGTGACACCTTTTGATGATGCAGAGCTTACCGTTGATGGCAATAGTTTTGTGTTGATTGCGCGAGTTGACAATAAGGAGTACCATGTAAGCTATTCGGGTGAGTACTCAATTACGGAGTCGATAATATCCGATACGATATCTAATCTCACCGAGGATGTTGTCATAGATGTCTCTAACTGCGATGTTACTCTGAGCGACTATGGTGATTATTGGGAGTGTGGCTATCGCAATTGGGGTATTGAGTTCGTATCTAAGAGTGGCCTAAATAATGGTGTCTATCTTGTTCTCGACCTCTTGTCAACCTCATTGGATGCGCCAGCGGGTTTCGTAGGCGTCTATCGTTCGTCGGGTTTCTCGGAGGAGGACCCCACAAAACCGAACTTCGGCCCTGGAGTATTTATCCCCGGCATGCGTATATCTGACGATGGCGTGCACATGTTAGGGTCGCTATATCAGTTGAAAGAGGGTGGCCGAGGTATCCATCAGGCGCCAATATATGGTGGTACTATAACCATCTCGGATAATGGTGATGGCACACATCGTATTGTTGTTGATGCTGTGGATGATGCTACGCCTGCACATAGGATAACACTTGATTGGTCAGGCAAATTGTAGTGGCGACCAACCCATGACTGCCTCGGCATATATTGTCGAGGTAGTCTCTTTATATACAGTTGTATATAATTTGAGCAGAAAATTTTGAATAGTGACAAAAATAATATATTTTTGCACGATGGATAGTGTTCTCTTTTTTGAGAGGATATATAAAAGATGTTAGTAGATTTATTTCAAACCTTATAACTTATTAAAACTATGAAAAAACTTTTCTATCTCTTGCTTGCACTACCTTTGGTATTTGCAGCTTGTGAGCCAGAGCCAGCTCCAGAGCCAGGTCCAGAGCCAGGTCCAGACAATCCAACACCCGAGGAATTGACCTTCGATGTTGAGGTTGGCGAGGTAACACCATCAAGCGTGTCGTATACCGTAACCCCTTCGGATCTTGAGGCTGAGTATCTCTGCGTACTCTACGACGCTGAGACTGTTGAGGAGTACACTCGTGACGAGTTCCTTGTGCAGAATCTCTTTATGGAGCTTGAGGCAGAGGCTCGCTCAAAGGGTATGACCCGTGAGGAGTATATGCCTCAGGTAGTTGACAAGGGCGCTATCACCGACGGCAAGTTCTCTAACCTCTTCCCTGAGAGTAAGTACTATATCGTTGTGTTTGGCGTCGATGCGGCTAAGGGCTATGAGGCTAACACCGCAGTAAGCAAGACCGAGGTTACAACCTCAGCATTTGTTGGTCTTGATGTTACCTTTGAGGTAAAAACGACTGTTGATGGTAATACTGCGCAGTATCAGATTACTCCATCGAACAACGATGATATCTGGTACTTCTATACACTTCCAAAGTCTACTTATGACGCCTATACAGACCCTGCTGGCGACTATAAGATGAGCGAGCAGCGTTTCTTGCTCTTCTGCCTTGAGAGAGAGATTGAGTCTTATCGTGGTGCAGGTTACAGCGATAACCAGATTTTGAATGCTATCTTCCACAAGGGCGCCTTGACTCTTCAGGCTAAGGGCCTTAATGCTCATACCGAGTATATCAATATGATTGCCGGCTTTATCGTAACTGAGGAGGGTAATGTTACAATCGCTACGGATGTTACAACCTCTACCTACAAGACTGGCGATGCCAAGGCTTCGGAGCTTACGTTCGATATTTCGGTATCTGATGTCGAGATGATTCGTGCAGCTATCAAGATTACTCCATCAGATACCAAGGAGACCTTCTGCTGGATGTGTGGCGTATGGGATGGTGAGCAGACTGCCGAGGATATTATGAATGGTATTGTAGCCATGTATGGTGGTGCAATGAATAATGGCATGATGCTTTATACGGGTGTTCAGGACTATACTGGTGGCCCAGGTAGCCCATACAAGTATAAGCTCGACTCACCTGACACTGACTACTATGTGATTGCCTTCGGTTATGCGGGTGGTGTTACTACTGAGCCAGAGATGGTTACCTTCCGTACGCTCCCTGCTCCAGATCCAGCGACTACAACATTTACTATGTCAGCATCTGATATCACTCCTTACAGCTTTAAGCTTGCGGTAGTTCCTTCACACTCTACTACTTACTACTCATTCAATGTATGCACTCCAGAGGAGTATGACGAGGAGGATATTATTGCAGCCGAGAACGAAGCCTTTGATTGGATGCTTGAGGAGTCTAAGAAGTTCAATCCAGACACAACACCGGTAATGGTGCTTTCGAGCTACTACTATCGCGATGCAGCAAATGCTGATGCTACAGGCTTGGTTCCCGAGAGCAGCTTTATGGGCTATGTTATTGTTTACAACCCTGAGGATGGTCACGTATTAAAGATTCATAAGTTCGAGAACCTCGCTACAACAAAGAGCGTAGGCTCTATCACTCCTGGCGTTGAGCTTGTAGGCTACTACTCTGGTGATGAGGAGAACGGCTCAGTATTTGGTCAGCCAGCTGCAACCAAGGGTAAGGCTATCACCGTTGTTAAGTACACTAACCTCGACGGCGCACGTTCACTCTTTGCCACTATGCTTGGTGACGATATGACCAACTCTGCAACATACTCTGACTCATACCTCTGGGGTGCAGCAGCGCAGTATTGGACATCTATTAAGCCCTCTGAGCCATACTCATTCTATGTTGCTGATTGGGATTATGCACAGACAGCTCTTGCTTACGCCGTAGATAACAGCGGTCTACCTGGTGGCATCGGCCGTCTCTACACTCTGCCTACTGCAGAGAACAAGGGCGATATCGCAGACCTTAAGGCACTTGTAGAGGAGCTCAACGCTGCTGCAAAGCAGTCATTTGCTCTTCCACAGTCACTCGTTATTGGTGATACAACCGCCATCATCATTGGCGAGGGTACTCCAGCAGCAGGTGTTGTTGAGGCAGTAGTTCCAGTAGTTGAGACTAAGGTTGAGGCTTCGACACTCAATCCTAATGTCGTTATAGCTGGTGAGGGTTATATTCGCCCATTCTACCTGTAATTTTCGATTTTATTGGGCATCTTTAGCCCATCCCAAACAAAATCCCGAAGGCTGTACGTCGAGTACTATCCTTCGGGATTTCTTATTGCGATAGGCTAAATCTGCTCCACTAAAATCAAAAATACTTTTCGATTATTAAGCCGCAATCTGCGGCACATCTCCCTAATGTAAGAGACCTTGGGATAGTACACATAGTAGAGCCCGAGGCCCCTTCTTTTGCATCGCACCACACCCACTGCCCTCTAATCAAAAACTGGGTTGCGGTGCTTAGTAACCTTGTGATGGAGGGTTACAGCGCCAGTAGTGTGCTACTTGACGGCTTTGACCTTATACCCTGCCTTGCGGAGTAGCTCAACAACGCCCTCATCGCCAACAAGGTGCGCTGCGCCAACAACAAAGAGTGTTGAGCCCTCGGCCATCATCGCTGGCATCTGCTCCACCCAGTTGCGGTTGCGGCTTGTGCATACACGCTCCCACTCCTCGGGTGTTGTCTCACCCCTCTTGACACTTGATAGCATACACTTCTCGATAGCCTTGATATCCTTCGAGAAGTAGGCATCGGCAAGCGCCTGCATCGCCTCATGTGACTCTGTGGGGTTCTCCACAAGCATCATAAGCTGCTCCACCTCGCGCTCGATAGGCTCGGCATCGAAGAGCGTAGCTATCTGGAACTCAACGCTCTCGAGACCCAAGATGCGCTTACCCATACGCTTCGCCTCGCGCTGGAAGTGGTCGTCGATAAGCTTCATAGGATTGAAGCCCGGCGTCATCTTCATATACGACATCATCTCGAGCTGCATGGCGAGTGCCGATGGGCGGTAGCGCCCCAAAAGTGCTCGGCACTGTGCGTTAGTGAAGTCCATGCCCAGCACCTCGAGCATATAGCTATTGAGGCTCTCCATCTGCTCCGCGGTGAGGAGGTCGTCGATATACTGACCATCGGGAAGCATCATCGCAGCGTTCATAGCCTTCGTAGTGCTGCCACGATTGACGTCATCCATGATGAGCTCACCGCATACGGCATCGACACTATTGAGTGCCTCCATGGCACCCTTTATCTCATCTGCGAACGACGCTGGGGCGAGGTGATATGTGCCTACGATGTACGACTCCTTCTGAAGACCTTTGCCCGAGATCTTGTATAGTAGCTGCGCATGAGCGCCCCCAATAAATATGAGGGATAGTAGTGAGAATGTGACTAACTTTCTCATTGATAAATAGTTATTTAGTTCTTATGAAGCGTAGCGAGTGTGGTGTTGTCTGCTTGATTACGATGCGCTCGTCAAAGGCATAGCGGCGATATAGCTCATCATCGTAGTAGCGTATGGTAACCAACTCGACATCCTCGGTCTTATCGACATCGAAGCCCTCGGCATTAAGCTCCGAGATGGCATCGTCGATATGCCATGAGGCGTCAACAGCCATATATAGGTTAACTGCCGAGTTATGCACAAGGTTGATCTTTATGCGGTGGCTGTCGAAGGTCGTGAAGAGCTTTGCGAAACGCTCCTCGAGTACGAACGAGAGGTCGCGCGAGTGCAATTTGAGTAGCACCTGGTTGCTCTTCTGAATCATTATTGGCTCGAAGGCACGCTCCACATCTCCCGTGATTACCGAGCCTGCAGCGTGCTTGTTGCCAAAGGGTCGCACATATAGCGGTATGTTCTTCTGCTGCAACGGCTTGATGGTCTTGGGGTGTATGATTTGTGCACCGCTATATGCCATCTCCAGGGTATCCATATAGTTGAGACGCTCAATCTTGTGCGCATCGGGGAATATCTTGGGGTCGGCATTGAGGATGCCGTCGACATCCTTCCATACGCTCATCGACTCGGCGTCGAGGACGTTGGCGACGATGGCTGCCGAGTAGTCGGAGCCCTCGCGACCGAGGGTCGTCGTTGTGCCGTCTGGGGCACCGCCAATAAAGCCCTGACCCACGAATACCGACACCTCGCTGTTGGCTATCTCGCGCTTTAGGCGTACCTGCGTAGCCTCGATGTTGACGTTAGCATCCTTATGTCGCTGTTCGGTGAGGAAGGCGCGACGCATATCCACCCACTTGTTTGGTACGCCATGACCATTCAGGAAGTTAGATATTATGGTTGTCGATACGAGCTCGCCAAAGGCAACAATGGTGTCGTACCATAGCTCGGCATCCGAGGGACGATATATGGTGTTACGCACGGTGTTGCGTAGTTGCTGGAAGAGGATGTTCATCTGCGTGATGGTCACATCTGCACCCATCAACTCGTCGACAATGGCGCGGTGGTAGGCATACGAAGCATCTATGCGCTCCATGGCAAGGGACTCGTTGCCCTGCTGCATCGCCGCGAATACGCCCTCGAGGGCATTTGTTGTCTTGCCCATGGCAGAGACTATGATAAATAGGTCTTTTTCACCCTGTACTATATCGAGTAGATTTCTCACACCGGCAGCATCCTTAACCGATGCACCGCCAAACTTATACACTTTCATACGTCGAAGTAGTTAAAATATATTATGGCTACAAAATTAGTAAAAAAATTTGAAAACTCGAAGCGCAGCGACGAAAGACAGGGCACTTCGCTTGCAAGGGCGCTGCGTTTGGGAGGGCGCAGGCAGAGCCTGCTTGGGAGGGCGGACTGACGCCTTTGTTAAGCCCGTATCAACCAAAAAAGCAGCCCATCTGGACTGCTTCTTCGTTGAGCGGAAAACGAGGGTTTAACCCTATTGTTCTTACTATTTGAGTGTAAAAATCTTGCGATTTTTCAGGTTTACTTTTGAGCTCCGCAGTAACAGTTTTGACCGTTTTTAGGGTACGGAATATACCGCCTTGTGTCCTCCTTAAAATCCGGTGCTGTAGTTACTTATACAAAGGTAATAAAATTATTTTAACTTACAAAATGAAAGTGTGAGATGAGTCAAAAACGAGGGGTTTCCTACTCAAATCACACTACCAACTTTTCTCAAAAGTAAACATACTTTCTGCGCTCACTTTCGAGGAGAGTCTGACCCCCAAAAGCCCGCCAAACACTAATTGTCGGGCGGGCTTTATCTTCGTCCAATTTAGACTTCAACAAGAAGATATTTTAGAGTAATCTCATTGTCGTTATCATTTACATCTCTTATACTTGTTTCTGAATTATAATCTTGCCACTCGAGTTTGTATTCTCCTTTTAGCATAAACTCAGGCCAATGTTTAGTCCAATGACTCTTAATTTTTTCGGCTGCAATTTTGTTGAGTATCCATTTGAGTTCTCTATCAGGTGGGATTGTTCGACCTTCAGTTAGTCTAAAATTGTCAAAAAGGGTTGGTTGTTCTGATTTATTGTAATAACCTGCGTCACTCGTGAGCATAATGGCGTAACCTTTAACCTCTTTATTTCGTAAAGATGTTTTAATCTCCTCCAAGCGTTTTATGTCCCACAAAAATCTATAACAGCCTATATCTCGCGCTGACTGCTCTTTAGTTTCTACAGGATTTTCAGGATCATCAATCTTGCACCTCTTAGTAGTGTATTTCAGCTCTATTGGATAAGTTTTATTGTCGTATTCTACCCAAATATCAACATAAAGTTTATTTAGACTCTTGTTTGTTGTGGACTGATTCGATTTCTCATTGGCATTATCACTTGAATCCATGTCAATTTCAAATCTACGCTCCAAGTATATCTTAGCCTTACCATCTAACTTTGTGTGTAGCTCCCATGCAAACTCAAACTGAAAATCAGCCTCCGACCAAAATAGGGGTCTACGCTTAGCCAAATTTTCCAATACTTCGTTAATGACATCCTTCATATATATCTTGTTTAGGTTAAACGTTTCACAAATTTAATAAATATTGGCTAAATTACCAATTACTCGGTAATCAGCATATAGCATTCTGCTGCATAAGGGAATCTCTCGCCGAGGCGTACTAAGTCCATTTTACCTAAGAAAAGTATTTCCGCCTCAGTAAAGTTTGGGTTGTCATTAGTCGGCTGGCGAGAGTTTAGCAACTCCTCAAAGCGACGCCATTGTA
>JAFVSV010000025.1 GCA_017503575.1 Alistipes sp.
CGTTTACTCGTTATATTGATACATATAATAATAATATATATATCAATGATAATGTAGGTAAATGTAACCGTCTTGATAAGTGTGGGTATCATTATACCCCCAAACAATATTTTGAGGAACACCCACAACAACAACCTTCGAGTGTTGATTTTCAATTTTCAAAATTTCAAAGACATAGGGTTTTTGAAAATTTGAAATTTGAAAAAGCGTAGCGCCCGACCAAGGGCGTCAGCCCGCCCTCCCAAGCAGGCATCGCCTGCGCCTGACCAAGCGAAGCGCCCGCAACCATTGCCAATTTCTAAATCCTAATTGCTAAAATCAGATGGCTGTAACCTCACAATGAGATTACAGCCACCACTGACACTTTATTTACTAACATCGCACCCACCATGGGTGCCTCAAACTTACTATTGTAACTCCTTACTATCTTGCCTCCTTGTTATCGTACCTCGAAGTCTATGGCGCTGCCGCTTGCCGAGTCACCAGCTACCCACAGCTGGAACTTGCCTGGCTCTACGCCATACTTCATGTCGCGATTCCAGTATGCCAACTCCGACACCTTAAGCTCGTAGCGGCAGTGCTTGGTCTCGCCAGCCTTGAGCATAATGCGCTCGAAGCCCTTAAGCTCCTTGACGGGGCGCACGACAGAGCCCACAAGGTCGCGTACATATATCTGTGCCACCTCCGTAGCGTCATACTTGCCGCTATTCTTGAGGTCGTACTCTATGACGATGGTATCCTCCGCACCATATACCGCCTTGTCTATCTTGACGTTGCTATACTCGAATGTCGTGTACGACAGACCGTAGCCGAAGGGTAGGTGTGGGCCATAACCCGAGTCGAGGTAGTACGACGTACAACCGAGGGATGTCTGACCCGCCTTGAGCGGAATGTCGTTCAGCAGGGTCTCTGTGCCGTTGTTAGGACGGCCAGTCATAGGATGGTTGTAGTAGAATGGTGCCTGACCAGCGTCGCGCAGGAAGGTCATAGGCGTCTTGCCCGAAGGCACGGCAACGCCTGCTATAAGCTCTGCGAGAGCCTCGCCACCCATAGTTCCTGGATGGAACGAGTAGAGCATGGCGTCGCAGTTCTGCATGTCGCGCTCGATGGTTAGAGGACGACCAGCAATGACCACTACGACCACGGGCTTGCCCGTAGCCTTCATCGCCGCTATAAGCTCGCTCTGTGCTCCCTGAAGGTTGAGCTGTGACAGCGAGTGTGCCTCGCCCGAGAGGATGGCCTCCTCGCCGACGAAGACTACGATGGCATCGGCCTTCTTGGCAGCCTTCTGTGCCGCCTTGAAGCCCTTGGTGTTGGTGTCGCGGCTATATGTGAGCGTAGGCATGTCGATAACGTTGAAGTGTGCGCCTAACGCCTTAAGAGGTGTCACGGTGTACTGCTCCTCGCCGTCGAATGCCCATGTGCCGAGCTGGTCGTACGCTGCATCAGCCATAGGACCTGTAACGAGGATGGTGCTACCCTTGGCAAGGGGAAGCGTGTTGTTATCGTTCTGAAGAAGTATTGCCGACTCGATGGCTGTCTGCTTGGCAGCTGCGAGATGCTCGGGGGCGTATGCCACCTTGCGTGCAAGAGACTCGTCAATATATGGGTTCTCGAAGAGTCCGAGGCGGAACTTCAGACGTAGGATGTTGCGCACGGCATTGTCGATGGTCTCCATAGATATCTTACCCTCGTCGACAAGACTCTTTACATGCTGGATATATCCCCACGACATCATGTCCATGTCGACACCCGCATTTATAGATATCATTGTTGCCTCCTTCAGGTCCTCGGCGAAGCCGTGAGCTATCATCTCGCCCGACGAGTTCCAGTCTGTTACTACCATGCCGTCGAAGCCCCACTCGTCGCGCAGGATGTTGCGCAATAGCCAGTCGTTACCTGTCGATGGGATGCCGTCGACATCGTTGAACGAGGTCATAAGAGTGAGGGCGCCGGCGTCGATACACGCCTTGAATGCGGGGAAGTAGGTGTTGCGCAGAGCACGCTCCGATATCATCGTGGTGTTGTAGTCACGACCACCCTCGGCAGCGCCGTAGCCTACGAAGTGCTTGACACATGCTGCCATACATGTTGGGTCGGCGAAGTTATCGCCCTGATAACCCTTAACCATCGCCACGCCCATCTGCACGTCGAGGTATGGGTCCTCACCCGAGCCCTCGGCAACGCGTCCCCAGCGCGAGTCGCGTGCTATGTCGAGCATTGGCGAGAATGTCCAGCGCACGCCCGAGGCGGTAGCCTCGATGGCTGCTACACGAGCACCCTGCTCCACAAGTGCGGGGTCGAAGGTCGCTGCCAAGCCGAGAGGAATAGGGAAGATGGTGCGGAAGCCGTGGATGACATCGCGGCTGACAAGGAGTGGAATGCCGAGACGGCTCTCCTCCACAGCGGCACGCTGTATGGCGTTAATCTCCACAGGGTCAACGATGTTAAGCACCGAGCCCACCTGGCCGGCCTTAATCATCTCCGTGAACTGATAGCCTCCCGATAGCTGGTTCATCTGGCCTATCTTCTCCTCGAGTGTCATCTGCGATAGTAGATCCTCAACGCGCTGATCTATATCGTTGGTCTGTGCCATGGCAAGTGTGGTGCTTGTGATGGCTACGATGAGTAGTAGTAGTTGCTTGATTCTCATATCTTTGACGTTTTAGATTACTCTATCTTCTGGAATACACGCACATAGTCTATCTCGTATGTCGTAGGCAGGCAGCTCTCGTCGATGCCCATGGCGCCACCCCAGTTGCCGCCCCACGCAAGGTTTAGCTTGAGGTAGAATGGCGCGTTGAAGGGCCATGTATTCTTGTCGCCCTTGCCATCGTTGTTGAAGGTGAAGTGCAGCTTGCCATCGAAGTAGAATTTCAGGTAGTCGGGAGTCCACTCTACGGCGTATGTGTGGAACTCCGATGTAGCTGTTGGGATATGTATCTCGTTTGTTTTCTGCGTGCCTATCGAGTGGTAGTATGCCTTGCAGTGTATAGACGACGATACATAGTTCTCGTGGTAGCCCACATGCTCCATGATGTCTATCTCGCCATCGTCGGGCCATGCGCGGAAGTTCTTGGGCATCATCCAGAATGCGGGCCATGTGCCCTTGCCCTTGCAAAGCTTCAGACGACCCTCGAAGTAGCCATACGTCCACCCCTGTACGGTGTTCATGCGCACCGAGCGCACCTTGCCGTCAATCTTCTGCGCCGTAATCTTGAGTGTGCCATCCGACACCTCGGCTATGCGTGTGCCGTTGTACTTGCCGCCCGACACATAGTCCTGAAGCTCGTTGTTACCCCAGCCGCCATCGCCTGTCTCGTACCACCAGTTGTCGGTCGAGGGTGACGATACGCCTGCCGTGTCGAACTCATCGTGCCATACAAGCTCGTAGCCCTCGGGGGCGGCTATGGCTGGCTCTATGTACTCTGCGCCCTCGGGCTTTGTGAAGCCTGCGGGTGCCGTGAAGTTAAACCAGACGTAGATTGTCGTGAGGTTAGCGTTATCGCTGCAGTCGAGCGTTGTGAGTCTCTGAAGACGCTGTATGTCAAGCTCCTTAAGGTCGTTACCCGAGCAGTCCAAGTACTCCAACTTCGTAAGCGCGGTGACGTCCAACTCGGTAAGTGAGTTATTAGAGCAGTCGAGATATGTGACTTCGGTAAAGTATGTGGCAAGCTCGCTCATGCTCGAGATGCCCTTGCCCGAGCACTCAATCTTACGCACCTCGCGAGCCTCCTTTGTCGATAGTATGCCATCGCCATCCGTGTCGTGCTTCTCGACAAGTGCTGCGAGGAAGTTAGCATCGGCGATTGTCACAGCCTCAACGTCATAGTTTTGCTTGATGGTAAGCTCGTATGTGGTGTCGCTACGGCGGAACTCAACAATGCCCTCGCGCACATTCCCCGTCGTGTTCTCCTCTATGGATAGCTTCACGGTAGTTGTGCCCGATACGCCGCCACTTGGCTGGGTCTTAACCCACTCTACTTGTGGGTATGCGCCCCACTGGCCATCAGCCTCAACAGTGATGCTCTGTGTCTGCTTCTCGTAGCCGACAGTCAGAACCTCAGCGCTGAGCGTCAATGTACCCTTCGGTGCGGGCTCCTCTTTTACCTTATCGTCGCAGGCAACAAACATAAGTGCTGCAACCATCAAACTCAAAACGTAACACATAATCTTCGTTTTATATACCTTTATTATAAAATATGGGCAAGTAGGGGGTTAACCCTACCTGCCCAAATATTTAGAGAATTACTCAGCCTCGCGGTGCTCCTGGAGGATGATGTCCTTGATGTTTACAACGGTGTTCTCTGCGCAGCCACCAAAGTCAAAGAATAGGTTAATCTTTGACATGTCAATACCTGGCATATTAGGCACCTTATAAACATAGTCCTCATATGCAGTAAGCGCATGGCGATCAGCGAAATAGAATGTGTTGTCATCACCATCAAGCACCAACTTGATAGTTACACCAGGATGATCCATCGTAGAGTTAAGCACTACATGGAAGTCGTAGTTCTTATCTGCAGATGTGGTCATATCAGTCTTGAATGCCACCTGTGCCTGCCACTGATCGGTAGTTGCAACAGGAAGAGTGATCGTGTAATTGTTAGTACCATTCTCCTCGAAACCTGGGTTGTCAATTTTATTCCAACCTGGAGCATAGTGGTAGAACATCTCAAGAATGTTGCAGTTAAGCCACATATTACCCTCGTATGTTGGGTCATAGATGGTCTGGTCACCGAACTTCGCCTTCTTAACCTCCATATCGAGGATGCCGTCGTTATCGGTGAAGAAGAATGTGTAGTAACCAGGCTCTGTGCCCTCGATAGTGTGGATGTTACCATCGTCACCAGGAATGTGGAAGAAGCCATTGTCGGTTACAGTACCATACTTATCCTTTGTCCACTCAACGCCCCAGTCAGACTGACCGAATACCTTAACAGAGCCACCTTCGGCCTTCATAGCCAAGGTGATGCGGTAGGTATTCTCACCAATCTTGGCACATGGAAGTGGTGCCTCGCCAGTGTTCCAGCCAATAAGGTTATCTACGGTAGGCTTACCACCACCGTCACCGATGATCCACAAAGCCTTGCCATTGTTGTAGGTAGCCTTCTCGCCGTTGAACATAGGAACAACCTTGAACCACTTACCATCCCATGATACGCGGTAGTCGCCAGTCTCGGCCAAGAACTTAAGGTTCGAAGCGTCTACAACCTCGAAGAAGTCTGGGTCAATCCATGCCTCCTCAAAGTTAACACCTACAACAGGAATTACCTGATCCTTGGCGAGTGTGAGCTCTGCGAAGCCAGAAGCTACATCCTGACCGTCGAACGTAACGGCTGGAGCCTTAATGTCGCGAGCCTTGAAGATCATCTGCCAGTAGCAACCAGGATTCTCGGCTACAACGACAAGCTTAGTCTCAGTGATCTCAGTGACGTGGAATACTGGATTATCCCAAACATAATCAGATGGTACGTATACCATAGGAGTGTTAGCTGCAAGAACGATATCCGTGCCATCGAAAGTATAAGTGCTCTCGGTCAAAGACCACTCGATGTCGATATCAGGCTCTGCACCTGGGTTAGGACCAATCTTAGTTACACCCCAGTTGATGTACATCTTACCATCAGGACCAGGGTTGTAGATATACTTACCATCAGGAGTGAAGGTAATCTCATCATCGTACAGACCGTATGCTGCCTTATCCTGTGGAGGTGCTGACCACCAGCCTGCAGGATTAGCTACTGACTCACCACAACCGAGGTGACCCTGAGTATCAGCATCCATTACCCATACCTTACCAGCTGCATCGGTACCTGCGAGCAACTCCTCAGGACCTGCAACGTGTACGAATGGCACGAACTGATACTTCCAAGCGATACCGCCACCGCCATTCTCCGCTGGCTCCTCGTTAACGAGCGACAAGGTCTTGCGGATGTTACCTACGTTAGTCTCAAGGAAACGGTAACGTGGGTTGTCGATAGCTGTCTGGTGAGGGATATACGAGAGGTTGTGACCTGGCTCAAGTACGAGGTAGATCTCCTCGATACCAGCAGCGTTCCAGTTGTTCTCGATAGAGTAAGCACATGTGAAGGCCTCGATAGGTGCCTGGTAGTCCTGCTCATCATCAGCATAGTTGCCAGGATAGTTGCCACCAGCTGCCATACCCCAGTTAACGTATACTACGCCATCCTCACCTGGGTCATAGGTGTACTCACCACCCTCGGTGAAGGTGATAGTATCGTCGTACATACCTGCGCCCTCCTTGCCGTTAGGACCGCATCTCCACCAGTCGGTACCGTCGGTAGTAGCCTGACCTGTTTCAGCGTTGATAGAGCCGCAACCAAAGTGGCCGTCAGTCTCCTTATCCCACTCCCAGGTGTTAGCCAAAGCCTTCATGTATGGCGAAGCATCGAATGGGTCGCGGTAGGTGTTCTCCATGGTAAACTCAACAACCTTTGAGCCTACCGATACACCGTGTGCGTTATATGCCTTAACCTCGACGCTATATGTACCAGCATCACGGAAACGCAATGAGATACCGTTGCCGGTGTAGGCGTATGTCTTGTTTGCCTTGCCGTCAACAGCCTGCTCGCCGAAGATGAACATAGGAACCACGCCCTTATTGTTCAACGTGAATGTTGCATAGTTTGTCTCCTGATCAATGTCAATCATGACCTCGAAATCCTCGGCGTTTGGTGTCTTGCCCTGGTCGGGCTCGATGTAGTCGACAGTACAGCCAACAGCGAGCGTCGACGCAGCAACAAGTGCCGCAGCCATATATTTGAACAATCTCTTCATAGTTGTTACGTTTTAAGTTAACTAAATGGTTGCTGTTGTTTAGTAACCTACGTTCTGTACAAGGTTAGGATCCTTGTCGACCTCAGCCTGTGGCAATGGCCAGTACTTCTTACCAGAGTGCCAGCCCTCGGTACGCCACTCGTGAGTGCCTGCTGCCAACACGGTCTCTGCCATGCCTGTACGCACCAAATCCCAGTAGCGCTTACCCTCGCCCAAGAACTCCTTACGGCGCTCTGCGATGATAGCTGCCTGGTCGTTGCCCGTATCCTTACAGTTAGCGCGGTCACGTACCTGCTGCAAGTACTGTGAGCCATTCTTGCCAGTGAGAACTGCCAACTCTGCAGCGTTGAGCAATGTCTCTGCATAGCGGTATACACGGATGTTGTTGCAGTGGTTCATATCAGCATCAGCAATCTGACCATGGTTACCATTACGACGAGCTACATACTTCAAGAGGTAGTAGCCAGTACCCTGCCAACGCCACTTATCCTCTGGGATAGGGTCGTATACAGAGTTGTAGTGAAGGATACCACCGTCACGACGGATATCATCCTCTGCGTACATGTCGTAAGCGTGCTTTGCTACTGGACCGAAGCCCCAACCATCAGAGAAGCCGCTGGCCTCGGTAGCACCAGGGATACCGATAAGCATAGGATATACCGTACCACCAGTGGTCAATGGAGAGCCCCATGAACGAGGAGCACCCTCCGATGTGTAGTTGATCTCCCAGATTGACTCTGTGCCCCACTCGCCAGACTCCAACCACATACCTGCGAAGTCAGCAACAAGAGCATACTGGCCAGAGTTGATAATCTCCTCCATGTAAGCCAATGCCTGTGGGTAGCGCACTGTATCGTTCTGATACATTACCATCTCGGCGTAGAGCATATATGCCATAGCCTTTGTTACGCGACCCTCCTCGCCAGCAGCAGCCTTCATAGGAAGTGCATCCATCTCAAATACCTTCTCGAGGTTCTCTACGCACTTTGCATAAACCTCGTCAGCTGTGAACTGCTTGGTGATATAAGGAGCTGTAAGGTTCTTGTCGTAGTATGGGATGTTACCCCAGTACTTCCACATGATGTTGTAGTAGAATGCCTTCAAGACGGTAGCCTCAGCGATATAGCGATTCTTCAAAGCCTCGTCCATACCAGGCACGCGGTCTACATACTCCAACACGATGCAAGAGCGGTTAACACCCGAGTAGCAGATGGTCCAGATACGGTCGAGCTGCTCGGTAGATGTGAGAGTGTAGTAGTGAGTCTTAACGATTGAAGGCTGGTCACCCTCGTTAGAGCCACCTGCATAGATATCGTCAGCCATAACATCCGATGTGAGTGTTAGGGCATTTACATACTGATCGAAGTAGTCGAGCCAGTTGAGTGAGTCGTACGCAGCAACCAATGACTGATACATACGCTCCTGACTGATGAAGTACTCGTCCATAGGCTCCGAAGAGTTATGCTTCACGGTAACGAAGTCCTTACCGCATGACGAGAGCAATACTGCGATTGCGCTGAGTGCAAAAAATATCTTTTTCATAATCATCATTCGGTTTTAGGTTAGAATGTAAGGTTAACACCAACCGAGTAGGTGCGTGCCTGTGGATATACACCACGGTCGATACCTGCCTCAGTACCAAAGCCGTTACCACCAGTTACCTCAGGATCGCAACCTGTGTAGTTGGTAAGGGTAAAGAGGTTCTCTGCCATTACGAATATGCGAAGACGTGAGATAGCAGCCTTCTTCGTAAGGTCCTGTGGCAAAGTGTAGCCAATCTGCATGTTGCGGCAGCGCAAGAACGAACCATCCTCCAACCAAAGGTCAGATACGCGGTAGTTCTCGTTAGCCGAGTCAAACATGAAGCGAGGATACTCGTTTGTAGAGCCCTCACCAGTCCAACGGTTCAATATAGACTTGTTAAGGTTAACATAGTAGAGGTCGGTACGACGTGATACGTTGAAGATCTCGCAACCAGCCTGGCCCTGCAACAGCATGTTGAAGTCGAGACCCCTCCACTCGAAGCCGAGGTTCAAACCGAATGTCCAGTCGGGCATACCCTTACCGAGCATCGTACGGTCGTTATCGTCGATAATACCATCACCATTGAGATCCTTGAAGCGTACATCACCAGGAGCTGCCTTTGGCTGCAACAATGCGCCGTCAGCGTTGACGTGTGCGTCAACCTCTGCCTGGTTCTGGAAGATGCCATCACTCTGGTAGCCATAGAAGTATGGGAATGGAAGACCGATAGAACCACGAGTCAACTGGCCAATCTTATGGTTCGAGCCATAGAGGTGTGTCGAGTCGTCGCCAAGGTATGTGAGCTTATTCTTGTTCCATGTTGCGTTAGCAGAGATGTGGTAGTTGAAATCACCAGCAGAGTCGCGCCAGCCAATCTCAAACTCTATACCGCTGTTAACCATGTCACCGAGGTTACCCGTAGGTGCTGAGTCACCAGCATATCCTGGAACAGGCATCGAGAGAAGCATACCAGCTGTCTTCTTGCTATACCAGTCGAAGTTGAAGGTGAGTCGGTTGCTGAAGAAAGCTGCATCCAAACCGATGTTTGTCTGACGTGACTCCTCCCAACGTGCATCGGGGTTAGCCAAGCCTGAAGGCTTCGCGCCAAGGTGAATAGTCTCTGAGCCATTACCGCCAGAGCCGAAGATGTAGTTGTTACCAGAGTTCATGTATACAGCATATACGAAGTTGCCGATAGCATCGTTACCATTGATACCCCACGATGCGCGGAGCTTCAATGCTGATAGCCACTCGGCGCTATCCATGAACGCCTCGTTCTTGATGTTCCAACCAATAGATACTGATGGGAAGTTACCCCACTTATTGTTGTCACCGAAGCGGCTTGAGCCATCACGACGGAATGTCACCTCGGCCATGTAACGCTCATCATAGTTGTATGAGATACGACCGAAGTATGATGCCAAGCGGTAAGGAATAGAGTTCCATGAACCCCAACCGTTGCGGTCGCCATCAGCCTGCTGGCCAAGAGTGTTGTTTACAGTGATCTTATATGGGTCGTATGGATACATGATACCGCGAGCTGAAGCACCTACGTTCTGTGATGTAGATGAGATAGCCGACTGACCCAAAAGGATAGAGATAGAGTGCTTACCGAAGGTCTTATCGTAAGAGAGAACGTTCTCCACCTGATACTGGAAGCCGCGGTTCATCTCCTGTGATACTGACTCAGCGTAGTTTGTCTTCTCGGTAACTGTTGCGTTACCATCCTTGTCATAGGTAGTCTCCGAAGCTACGGTGTTGTAGCTGTAACGCTTCGATGAAAGGAAGTACTGCTTGTTGTAGCCGTGGTTGCCCCAGAATGCGAGGTCGATACCTACCGATGAACGGAACTTAAGGCCGTCGACGATCTGAAGCTCGCCTGCGAAGTTAGCGATGAACTTATCGGTCTCGTACTTTGTGCCAGGCAATGAGAGGAATGCCAATGGGTTGGTCTGCTCGTTGTAGATACCACCATCAACAACGGTGTAAGCACGACCCTCGGTATCGCGAACGATGTGCTGGTAGCCCTCTGGATAGAGAGTCTTGTATGCCTCTTCCTCCTCGGGTGTTGCATATACATCCAAGAGTGGAGACATTGAGATAGCTGAACCGAGTGGTGAGCCATACTCCGAGTTAGCCTCGATACCTGTTGCTAATATACGCGCGTACGAGGCAGATGTTGTCACAGTAAGTTTGTTGAGCCAGTTGCGCTGCTTCGAGCTATCGAATACCGTGACGCCGATGTTAGCGCGAGCTGTGATACGCTCATAGTTTGAACGGCCGAAGTTACCACCAACGGTACCCTCGCGAGTGAGATAGCCTGCCGAGAGTGCGTATGTAACGCTCTCGCTACCGCCCGAAATAGAGAGGTCATGCTTCATGATAGGAGCATTGCTGTTGAGAACCTCACCTACCCAATCAGTACCTTCACCAAACTCGTAAGGATTGTCGTAGATGGGTGCCTGACCAGCGTTGATGTAACCCTCGTTCATGATGATTGCATACTCCGTAGCGTTAAGCACGTTGGGCTTACGCCATGGGTTCTGCCAACCATAAGAGAAGTCGTAGTTAACAGTGGCGCGACCCTTCTCACCACGCTTTGTGGTTACAAGGATAACACCATTAGCAGCACGAGCACCATAAACGGCACCTGATGCAGCATCCTTCAACACCTCGATACGCTCGATGTCGTTAGGGTTGAGGTAGTCGATGCCGCCCGAGATTGCCATACCGTCAACGATGTACAAAGGCTCCGAGTTGTTGATAGAGCCGACACCACGGATACGCACCTGAGCAGCTGCGTCGGGAGCACCTGATGGCGCTGTTACCGTAACACCCGAGGTCATACCCTGAAGTACGCTCTCGATACGGTTGTTCGACTGTGCCTTAAGGTCATCAGCCGTAATTGATGAGATTGCTGCGGTTACAACGCTCTTCTTCTGAGTGCCATAACCAACAACCACAACCTCGTCGATGTTCTGTGAATCCTCCTCAAGAACAATCTCATAGTAGGTTCTTCCCCCCCCCACATTTATCTGCTGGGTGGCGTAACCAATGTATGATACTACCAACGTAGAACCATCCTTTGCGTCGATGATAAAGCTACCATCAATGCCTGAGGTTGTGCCGGTAGAAGTACCATCAACGACGACGGTGGCTCCGATGATGGGGTCGCCTGCCGTACTCTTAACAGTACCCTTCACTTGTTGAGCAAATGCCGAAACACTGCCCACGCAAACGATCGCGATGATCATTGCGAGTCTGTAAGTCAAGTTTTTCATAGGCTTTGTTATTAGTTTGTGTTTGTGTTTGGTGTCTGTTTGCTGGGTGCGGGGTGAAAATTTCGCCATTTTGAGCTCCGCCATGCGCGCGCACCTACTATTCTTTGCCACTATAAAATTAAGCATAATTATAAATATATGCAAGAATTTTAATGACTTTTCCTTACTCAAAATTGGTAAAATATAGATGTTTGTATTTTTTATATGGTTGATATTTAGCAATATAGCTTGTAGCGCGACCTCGTAATAAGTGGATGATATATAACCCAATTTTTAGCGACTATTAATAACTACTTTTATCAATGTTTAATAGTGCCGTAAAAAGTGGATATATATAGCTCAATGCAAAATTTAATAATCAGATAATCAGAATGATGCGAATAATACTGTTATCTTAAAAAGTGGATTTATAATGTTCGTTTGTGCTTTGATGTGTGGTTAAAAAGACAATAATCATACTATTTTTGTTGTCTATCTCTTGGTTGATAGGCTATTTCCCAAATATCATATCGCACACTCTATAGACACATATTTCTTTATATTGTATGATGTAAAAGTAAAGCGACCTAATAATTTATCTCGATTATTAGGTCGCTTTAATCTTGTAATATCTACTACTTTAGCGGCGAGTCTGGCTCCTTTGCCATGGCGTTGTAGAAGAGTTTGTCAACGAGGCCTGGGAAGAACTTCTTGAGGAAGTGTGTGCCACGTCCCTCCCACTCCATAAGGCATAGGCGCTTGCGGCGGCGGATGCCCTTCTCTACGATATGTGCCACCTCGACAGGTGTCATCATCTTCGCCTCGTTGCGAGGTGTCTCGCCCTGCTGCGAGCCGTCGGCCGTGAGTGCCGAGAAGCGTACGTTTGATGCCGTGAAGCCTGGGCATGCGGTCATAACGTGCACTCCCTTCTTTAGGTTCTCAACGCGTATGGTGTCGAGGAAGCCAGTCATGGCATACTTCGATGCCGAGTAGCCCGTGCGGCCTGGGAGACCATGGATGCCCGCTACGGACGAGATACCTACAAGCGAGCCCTTGGACTTCTGCAACCATGGTAGAGCATACTTCGTACAGTTTACCGTACCCCAGAAGTTAACGTCCATAAGTCGGTGTAGTACCTTCAGGTCGCAGTCGTCGAATAGTGCACGCATTGAAAGGCCTGCATTGCATATCATGACGTCGATACCGCCGAAGTTCTCTACTGCGGTATCTATAAGGCGCTTGCAATCCTCCTCCTTGACAACATCGCATGCTACGTATGCTACCTTACCTCCGGCAGCCTTAATCTCGTCGGCAATGCGCTTAAGTTCATCTTCGCGACGTGCGCCCATAACAACCTTTGCGCCCATCTTGGCGTACTCGCGTGCCATAGCCTCGCCGATACCCGACGATGCGCCTGTCACAACCACAACCTTCCCGTTAAGTCTCTGTCCCATAGTATTCTATTTTTCGTTTATCTCTATCGTTAGTTCGTCGTAGGCGAGTTTTACTCCCGCAGGTAGGCGCTGCTCTGCCTCGGCATGTAGACCTATCTCGTGTGCGACGTGTGTTATGTATGCCTCGTCTGGCCTTACGCGCTCGATAAGTGCAACGGCCTCATCTACCGAGAAGTGTGAGTCGTGCTTCGTCCATCGCAGTGCATTCACTACCAGCGTTTTGACACCCTCCAACTTAATGACCTCCGTATCATCTATCGAGCTAAAGTCCGTGAGGTAGGCAAAGGTGCCTATGCGGTAGCCCACGCTCCTAAAGCGCGACGAGTGATGGCCTACGATGGGTGTTATCTCTATGCCATTGACGCTAAATGGTTGCTGCTCATCTATGGTGTGAAGCTCGATGACGGGAACGCCGCGATACTTATCCTTGGCGAAGGCGTAGTCGAAGGCCTTGACGACGCTATCTGCCGTAACCTTGTTCGCGTATATATGAGTAGTATGTATGATAGGGTAGTCCACAAAGTTGAAGGCACGCACGTCATCGATGCCTCCCGTATGGTCTTTGTGTTCGTGGGTAAGCAGTATGGCGTCTATATGCCTCACCCCCTCGCGTAACATCTGTTGGCGGAAGTCAGGGCCTGCGTCGATAATAATACGCACGCCATCGACCTCGACCATCGCCGAGGTACGCAGACGCTTGTCGTGTCTATCTTCCGATAGGCAGACCTCGCATTGGCATCCAATGACTGGCACTCCCTGCGATGTTCCTGTACCAAGAAATGTTAGCTTCATGATACAAAGATAGAAAAAAATCTGCTATTCTCGCTCCTTAATCCCAATTCTTTGGGCGTTTATCTCTCTCGCTTGTTGTCCTATAACATTATAGGGTGTCGCACCTTGTTTTTGGTGGACACCCTATATTGTCTACTCTTATACGATATTACTTTACCTCGATCTCCTTTGTGGTCTCGATGATTGCGCATCGGTTGATCTTAGCCGCGTGAGGTGCGCCGAATGCAACCTTGGTATCACCGTGAGTCTCGATTGAGATCATATCAGCACTAACACCCTTCTCGATGAGGAACTGCTTAACAGCCTCGGCACGCTCCACAGAAAGTTCCATGTTACGCTTAGCGCTACCTGTCTCGCGATCAGCATAACCATGAACAGTAGCACGGAATTCATTCTTGATGATGTTAGTAGCAGTCTTCTCGAGTGATGCCTTTGCATGATCAGAGAGGGTAGACTGACCAATCTCGAAGAATGCTATGTTCTCAACAGTGATAGTATTCATCTTCTCGATCACATCTTTCCACAATTCCAGCTGCGCCTCGGTATCCGTTCTGAGATCTGCAATAGTGTCGTTAGCCTCCTTTATCTCCTCCTCCTTCTTACCGAGCTCGTCGTTAAGGCGCTCTATCTCTGCCAAGTAACCATCAACCTCTGACTGTGGGTGTGCAATATTCCAGCCACGGTTGTTGAAGCGGTATGCTACACCTACTGATGCTGATAGAGCAAATGCGTATGTGCCACCACCGTTGATCTCTGCTGGAAGGTCGCTCTCTGGGAACATCCATGTGCGCAAGTCAAGCTCGATGTCGATCTTCTCGCATACGCGGAACTTGTTGAGCAAACCGAGAGTTGCAGAGAACTCACCATCATACGAGCCAGCAGACTTCTTAGTCCATGACATAGCGGTGTAACCAAAGCCCACATAAGGAATTGCGTAGTATAGGCGATCCTCGCGGTAGCCACCAATCCAGTTAGAGAGGTTAAGCATCAAATCACCATGCACATAGACGTATGGAGTCTTGAAGCGGTCGCCACCATAAATATCCTTCTGGAATGACTTGTTAGCAAACGATCCGCCATCGAGTTGAAGGCGTGCACCAATTGTAGGCAAGAACCACTTGGTAGTTGCGATGTTAAGGTTCCAGCCGAGGCCAGCAGGGTTCTTGGCACCACCCTTTGTTGCTATGTCAAGCATAGCAGCACCACCACCAATTTTAACCTCCCAGTTGTCACCTAACGTAGTTGTCTCAATGCCTTTCCAGTAGAGCTTCTCGCTCTTCTGCTCCTGAGCCATTGCATCTGTTGCCGCCATTGCAAAGAGGGCAGCTGTCAAACAAAATAGAATCTTTTTCATTTGAGTATCTTTATCTCTTAAGTTTTATTATATACTTTCACAAATATACAAATTTTGTCTTAAACTCAACGCTATTTTCATATATTTCTTTTACAATTCTTATATTATTCCTGTTCGTTGATAAATATAGCCCGTATGTTTTAACTTATTTGAGTCACTATTACCTTATATATAATATAGGTATCATAAAAAAAGAGTCCCGAGGCGGTACTCGCGTACACCTCGGGACCTATTGAGGGATGGGTCGAAACCCTATCTATCTAATTAGATGATACCCTGCTCAAGCATAGCCTGTGCAACCTTCATGAAGCCTGCAACGTTAGCACCCTTAACGTAGTTAATAGTACCGTCTGGCTGCTCACCGAACTTCACACATGCCTCGTGGATAGACTCCATGATGAAGTGAAGCTTCTCGTCAACCTCCTTACCTGACCATGAGAGGTGCATACAGTTCTGAGTCATCTCAAGACCAGAAGTTGCTACACCACCTGCGTTAACAGCCTTACCTGGAGCGAAGAGGATGCCTGCATCCTGGAATGCCTTGATAGCCTCAGGAGTACAACCCATGTTAGAAACCTCAGCGCAGCACCATGTACCGTTAGCCAAAAGCTCCTTAGCATCAGCCTCGTTCAACTCGTTCTGGAATGCGCAAGGAAG
>JAFVSV010000004.1 GCA_017503575.1 Alistipes sp.
CAATGGAGATAGACCCATTTAACCCCAAGGTACTCAACCTAATGGCTTATGCCTATGGTGCTCTTGGAGATAGTCAGCGCGAGCAACTATACTTCAACCATCTAAACGGCATTCTACGCGCTATCGAGTCGTCGGGAACAGGCCTTAAGGAGGAGTCACCATGGCACATTCTGATGTTCTCGCACGCCTACGATGTCGTGGCATCGAAGGGCTATGCCTACAACGAGAGCCGCATCATTAGCCGCTCGGTGGAGTATATACCGCTAATGAAGAAGACCCACGACAAGGTCAAGGGCTACTACTTCGACTACAGCCGCATATACAAGAACAAGCCCGAGGACTACACATTTAAGCGTGACCGAACATGGCAGTTTAACAATCTCAAGCCTCGCGAGTACAAATAGTTGCATATTGGTTATAATTTTGTATCTTTGCCCAAATTTATTAAGTAATGAAGCACTTTTATCTATTCATAGTATCAATAATAGCAATCATGGGGTTCAGCTCATGCGAGAGACAGAGCAAGCCCCTGTATGAAATAGGTGTCGACCAGAGGGTTCAATGCACATCCAAAGGACAGAGCATAGAGGTCAGCTACAAGGTACACGAAAACATTCTTAACTCCAACACCAAGTTTAGTGCGACAAGCAACTCTCATTGGGTTACGGTTAGTGACACATCCAACATAGGCAAGATAACACTTCAAGTGGATGAAAATAGCGGAGATAATCGCTCGGCAAAAATCACAATATCGGCACCTGGCTGCAAATCAACAAGTTTCACTCTCATGCAGTATGGCACACCTCCCGAGGTGGCTAACCACACGCTGATATTCTACTTCTTTGGCACAAGCCTCAGTCGCTACTTCAGTACAAATATCGATGATGCAATCGAAGCTATCAACACCGGCATCTTAGGCAACAACAACCGCATTATCTTCTTCCGTCAGGAGAGTGCAACCAAAGCCCATATCAGCGAATTATGCTACGATATAAATAGTAGCAATTGCATAGAGCAACGTCTTGAAGAGATAACACTTGATACCAGCGATATAATATCACCTGATGATATTGGCAAATATATCAGCACTATGGCAGAGCATGCCCCCGCCGAGCGTTACGGCATTGTCTTCGCAGGCCATGGCCAAGGCTGGATAACACGCGAGATTATCACTAACGATAGCGACATCAGCACACTGAACGTGGGCCATAATCCTTGGATGCCTGCCGCTGGAGCAGAGGTTACGCGAGCCTTTGGCGAAAGCCATGTACAGGTCAATATCAACGAGTTGGCCGAGGGTATCAAGCAATCTGATGTGGAGTTTGACTACATACTATTCGACGCCTGCTTCATGGCAAATATCGAGGCTCTATACGACCTTCGAGAGTGTGCAAACTACATCATAGCCTCGCCATGCGAGATTATGGGCAAGGGATTTCCCTATCACCGTACGCTACCTCACCTATTCAAGGATGAGGGCATGACAACTGACTATGTGGGGGCTGCCGAGAGCTACTACAAGTTCTACAAAGATGAATATACAAATAGTGCTCGTTGCGGCTCAATTGCGGTGTTCAAGTGTGATGAGATAGGGGCTCTTGCTGACGCAACTAAAGAGGTAGTAAAGAGTGCTAAAACAGAGTATGATACCAAAAAATTGCAGGCCTATGAGGGTCAGTCTACGCACCACTTCTACGACTTTGGCCAGTGGGTGAATACCGTAGCCACAGACACGAGTGCTCTCGACGCCTTCAACAGCCAGCTTGATGAGACCATCATGGCTAAATATACGCTTCCAACATTCTACTCGGCATACGGCTCTTATGGCACCTACAAAATCGACTTAGATGCCTACACAGGTGTCACAACTTCGGCGCCCAGTAAGGCATACCCCAATGGATGGCGCGAGACAAATTGGTATAAAGCGGTGTGGGAGTAGGATAATTAAGATATATTTTATATCTTTGCACGCCAATAACGCGAAATAATTAAAGAAACAGATATACTATGTTTGAAAATCTAACCGAGAAACTCGAACGATCGTTTAAGATTCTTAAGGGTGAGGGGCGCATCACCGAGATTAACGTTGCCGAGACCCTCAAGGAGATACGTCGTGCCCTTATCGACGCCGATGTTAACTACAAGGTTGCCAAGAGCTTCACCGACGAGGTTAAGCAGAAGGCGTTGGGTCAGGATGTATTACGCTCTGTGAAGCCTGGTCAGATGATGACCAAGATTGTGCGCGATGAGCTTGCTGCACTTATGGGTGGCACAGCTACCGACATCAAGCTCGAAGGCAATCCCGCAGTTATCCTTATTGCAGGTCTTCAGGGTTCGGGTAAGACAACATTCTCGGGTAAGCTCGCCGCTCACATTAAGAGCAAGAAGGGTCGTCAGGTGCTCTTGGTTGCTGGTGACGTATACCGCCCTGCGGCTATCGACCAGCTCAAGATTTTGGGTCAGACCGTAGGTGTCGAGGTATATACCGAGGAGGGCAACAAGAACCCCGTGCAGATTGCCGAGAATGCTATCAAGTATGCACGTCAGAAGTCATACAACACCGTGATTGTCGATACGGCAGGTCGTTTGGCTGTTGATGAGGCGATGATGCAGGAGATTACAGCTATCAAGGCTGCCGTTAAGCCATCCGAAACTCTCTTCGTTGTCGACTCGATGACGGGTCAGGATGCTGTGAATACCGCCAAGGAGTTCAACGACCGTCTCGACTTCGACGGCGTGGTACTCACCAAGCTCAATGGTGACACGCGTGGTGGTGCAGCTATCTCTATCCGCTCGGTTGTAGACAAGCCTCTGAAGTTCATATCGTCGGGCGAGAAGATGGATGCCCTTCAGGTGTTCCATCCCGAGCGTATGGCAGACCGCATCTTGGGCATGGGTGATGTCGTATCGCTTGTGGAGCGTGCACAGGAGCAGTTCGACGAGGAGCAGGCACGCAAGCTCAAGAAGAAGCTCATCAAGAACCAGTTTAACTTCAACGACTTCCGCGACCAGATAGCGCAGGTCAAGAAGATGGGTAACCTCAAGGACCTCGCGTCGATGATTCCTGGCATGGGCAAGGCACTAAAGGATGTGGAAATCCCCGATGATGCCTTCAAGCACACCGAGGCAATCATCAACTCGATGACCCCTGCCGAGCGTGAGAACCCCGAGATTATCAACGCACGCCGTCGCGAGCGTATCGCCAAGGGCTCGGGTAGAACCATCGCCGAGGTTAATCGTCTGATGAAGCAGTTTGAGGATACACGCAAGATGATGCGTAGCGTCGCTAATGGCGGTCTTAAGCAGCAGATGCAGAATATGCGAGGCATGCGTCGCCGATAGTGGCCATCACACATAGCACAACACCCAAATAACCCCCACAAATGGGGGTTGTTTACTTTATATATATAAGGTATCTTTGCGCCATGAAAAGGCTGTTAGCAATACTCCTTATGTTATGCGCCGTGCAAGGCTATGCACAGGGCGACATCGACACACTCTACCATATAGACATGGTGGAGATTACGGCGTCGGCAAAGAGTGGCGACTACCACCTGCAACCCATATCCTCTACGGCGATGAACATGCAGCGATTGGAGCATCGCGGCGTCACCTCCGTCAAGGAGCTATCGACCATAGCCCCCAACTTCTACCAACCCGACTACGGCTCAAGCATCACATCGTCGATATATATCCGCGGTTTCGGCTCGCGTATAGACCAACCTGTCATGGGCATGACCATCGACGAGGTGCCCGTGATGAATAAGAACGGCTACGACTTCGACTTCTACGACATACGTAGCATAGAGCTTCTGCGTGGCCCTCAAGGCACGCTCTACGGCCGTAACACCTCGGGTGGCGTGATGAACATAACCACGCTATCACCCATGGTGTGGCAGGGTGTGCGTGCCATGGCCGAGTACTCTACGGTATGCTCCTATCGCGCCTCGGCAGCATACTACTCCAAGCCTCGTGAGAACTTCGGCATATCCATAGCTGCGGGCTATGCACATAGCGGTGGTTTCTTCCGCAACACCTACCGCGACGAGATGTGTGACAAGGGCGATAACGCCTCACTACGCCTGCGTATGCAGTGGTCACTCGGCAATAGCTGGAGTTTAGATAACACCCTAACAGCAGGCTACACAAACGAGGGAGGCTACGCCTATCACCCATACGATGCCGCATCGGACAGGTGCGCAGATATCGCCTATAACGACCCCTCGGGATACGAGCGACTAACCATCAGCGAGGGCTTCGTGGCGAAATACCGTGGCGAGAAGGTAAACCTTACGAGCGTCACCTCGTATGGCTACCTCGGCGATAGGATGACCCTCGACCAAGATTTTAGCCCCAAGTCGATGTTTACGATGCAGCAGCGACAGAGGGAGCACTCCATAACCGAGGATATCATCCTCCGCAACGCCCCGAACAACAGCCGTTGGCAGTGGCTCACAGGAGCCTTTATCTTCGCCAAGTGGCTCGACATGTCATCGCCCGTGACATTCAAAAACGACGGCATCAACGACCTTATATTGGGCAACATAAACAAGGGACTACACACAGTATTCCCCAACAATAATATGACTTTCAAGTGCGACAACTTTGTTATAAACAGCGACTTCCGCATACCCACCTACGGTGCTGCTTTATATCATCAGTCGACCCTCGACTTCGGTCGTTGGCACCTTACGGCAGGCATACGCTTCGACTTCGAGTACACCACGATGCGCTACAACTCCAATACGTCGATACCCTATCGCTTCGACCTTACAATGCTCGACTTCAAGACCCTATACACCGAGTTTAAGGGGCGCGAGCGTCAGCTATTCTTCGAGATACTGCCCAAGATAGCCGTGCGCTATGACATCGCCAAGGGCAACATATACGCCACCATCACTCGCGGCTACAAGTCGGGAGGCTTTAATACGCAGATATTCTCGGATATCCTACAAGTGAAGATGATGAACGACATGATGGATGAGCTTGGCATAAAACTTGACTCTGCGGCAGGCACGACAACCTACGACAGCGCCTCGGCAACACGTTACAAGCCCGAGACAAGTTGGAACTTCGAGATAGGCACACACCTATCGCCCACGGCAGGGCTTACGATAGATGGTGCTCTCTTCTGGATAGAGTGCTTCGACCAGCAGGTGACAGTACTACCCAAGGGCAACAGCACAGGTCGCATGATGTCGAACGCAGCACGCGCCCGCAGCTTCGGTGTCGAGCTGTCGGCAGCATACGAGTATCGCGGCTTCAGCGCAAGTGTCGACTATGGATATACCAACGCCAAGTTCCGCGAGTATGACGATGGCACCGCCGACCATGGCGGCAACTACCTACCCTACGCGCCACAGAACACAATAAATGTCATGGTGGGCTACCGCTGGGATGTCGACCGCCGCGCACTACGCGACATCACCCTCGCCGCAGACTGGCGTGGCGTGGGACGCATCTACTGGAACGAGAGTAACACCCTATCGCAGCCACTTTACTCGCTACTCGGCGCACAACTATCACTACGCTTCGACAAGACGACAGTAACGCTGTGGGGCAAGAACCTAACCAACAGCGACTACAATGTCTTCTACTTCAAGTCCGTAGGTAAGGAGTTCTTCTCGAAGGGTGCACCTATACATGCAGGCATAAGAGTTAATTTTAATCTTTAAGTTATGAAGTATATCAATCTATTGTTCAGCGCATTATGCGCATTAACACTCATCACAGCATGTGAGAATGGCGACAACAACGACCTACCAAACAACCCCGAGGAGACGAAGTGCTACAAGGGCACGATGGTGGTCGACCAGAACGATGGCACCTTCTACACACAAGAGGATGTAGAGGTGGACTACGAGATTAAGGACGGTAAGCTCAACTTTGTGATGTACAAGGTGAAGTTCGCCAGCGGCATGCCTATAAAGCTCGACATGGTTGTCGAAGGTGTTGACTACACCAAGAGCAACGACACCTACACTCTTTCGGGCGACGGCATTGTGCCCTACGCCATG
>JAFVSV010000026.1 GCA_017503575.1 Alistipes sp.
CTGAGAGGTGGACGGGACTCTCAGCCGCGACCCACGACCGCCCCTTCCAGGGGTTGGGGGTGTAAACATAATAGCTGCGCGTAGCGCGGGTTCGAGCCCCGTCTACCGCTCAGCGTGATGAGAGGTGGACGGGACTCTCAGCCGCGACCCTCGACCGCCCCTTCCAGGGGTTGGGGGTGTAAATAAAATTGCTGCGCGTAGCGCGGGTTCGAGTCCCGTCTACCGCTCTTTGATGTGATAGCGGGTCATCTGCGCCACCATGCTCATCGCCCTGAATGGGGAAATACGCTGAGTATGTCCCCATCCAGTTCGATTTCGACATGGCGGCACATCTAACCCACTTTGACATCAAAGTGTGTTGTGAGGAAGATTGGGCTCTCACGCGACCCTCGACCGCCCCTTTTAGGGGTTGGGGCGTAAGTGCTCCGACGAGGAAACCCCATTGAACCCCACAGCAACCTATTAAAACACATGACAACCCATAAAACCTATCAAAACCTACACTACAAGACAACCGCGAAAACCTATAACTACCATGAGAAAACTAATCCTTTCGATTGCTCTGATTGGGGTGATGCTGACAGCCGCCTCGGCACAGAGCTACGTTCCTACTGCAGAGAATATTAAGAGCCGTGAGGCCTTTGCCGATGACCGCTTCGGCATCTTTATCCACTGGGGTATATACAGCATGTTCGCGCAGGGTGAGTGGTACATGCAGAATGCAGGCCTCGACCGCGACGAGTATGCCAAGGCTGCTGATGCCTTCTACCCACACCGCTTCGATGCCAAGGAGTGGGTGTCGGCCATCAAGGCGTCGGGAGCGAAGTATATATGCTTCACCACGCGTCACCACGACAGCTTCTCGATGTGGGATACTGCCGAGTCCGACTACAATATTGTGGATGCTACGCCCTTCCAGCGCGATGTGCTCAAGGAACTCGCCGAGGAGTGCGCGGAGCAGGGCATAGCGTTGCACCTCTACTACTCGCATGCCGACTGGTCGCGCGACGACTATCCTCGTGGTCGCACGGCACGCACGGTAACGGGTCGTGATGAGAGCAAGATAAACTGGGATAACTACTACGACTTTATGAATCGTCAGATAACCGAGCTACTTACCAACTATGGCCCTGTGCGTGCTATATGGTTTGACGGCTGGTGGGATCATGACGAGGATGCTACGCCCTTCAACTGGGAGCTCGACGAGCAATATGCCCTTGTGCACTCGTTGCAGCCTGCATGCCTTGTAGGTAATAACCACCACCAGGTGCCATTCGAGGGCGAGGATATCCAGATCTTCGAGCGCGACATACCTGGCGAGAATACCCACGGCTTGTCGGGTCAGGCTATCAGCCGCCTGCCCTTGGAGACCTGCCAGACGATGAATGGCATGTGGGGCTATAAGGTTATCGACCAGAACTATAAGTCTACTGAGACCCTTGTGCGTTACCTCGTGAGCACTGCGGGTAAGGGCGCTAACTTATTGCTAAATGTGGGCCCACAGCCTAATGGAGAGCTACCTGCTGTCGCTGTGGAGCGCATGAAGGATATGGGTGAGTGGCTCGAGAGGTATGGCGAGACTATCTATGGTACCGAGGCTGGCGACATCGAGCAGCAGGAGTGGGGTTGCACCACGCGTAAGGGTGATAAGCTCTATGTGCATATCTTCGAGTTGGAGCAGGAGGCATTGTACCTGCCGTTGGATTGCAAGGTAGTCAGCGCAAAGCTCTTTGATGGCGGCTCGAAGGTTAAGTTCCAGAGGGTGTCGAAGGGTATATTGCTCGAAACAGGCAAGGTTGAGGGCGAGATTGACCATATCATTGAGCTTACCACGAAGTAGAAATATACTCTACAAAAGAAAAATATCGCAGTTCACCTTTGTGGATTGCGATATTTTTACTATATTCGTGATGTCATTTGTTATTAACTACTAAGCATAACCTACGATATGTCATTTATAAACTACCTACGTTCGGGCTTGTCGCGCACATGGAAGAGTATTAAGTATGAGGCGGAAGTGGCAAAGCAACGTGTAATAAGATTTGCTAATAAGACAAAAGAGTACCTTGAGTCTTCGAAGTTGGTGCAAAAGGTTTTGCAGGTACCTGGTATCGGCACGGCTGCGAGGTGGGTAGCACGCCCCTTGCGCTATCTGTTTCATAGAAATGTGCTATGGGCGATGGTTGCTTTCACTGGCGCATATTTGATAGGGTATGGAATAGCAGATTTTCTGAATGGTGATTATGAGCCTCAGACAAATCCTCTTGAACGATTACCTGATGAAGGTGATAAAAATACCGGTGATAATAAACCTGGTGATGATAAACCTGGTGATGATAAACCCGGTGATGATAAACCCGGTGATGATAAACCCGGTGATGATAAACCCGGTGATGATAAACCTGGTGATAATAAACCCGGTGATGGTGATGACTTTGAGCTGGACTTCAAGTGGATACATGTGGAGTCGGGTCACTATATGATGGGTACTGATAGATATGATGCCTTTGGTGAGTCTAAACCCTTGCATGAAGTTGAAATCGATGAATTTTGGATTAGCGATATTGAGATTACCCGCAACATGTGGTTTCGTGTGATGAATCACCATACGAAAGATGTCGCGCTAAATGGCCCCATGAGTAAGTTAATGGAAGAGACTGGTGATGTTCCAATCACTGATATCTCATATTATGAGGCTGTTGAGTTCTGCAATAAGCTCAGTGAGATCACTGGTTTGGAGTGCCGACTGCCTACTGATGCCGAGTGGGAGTATGCTGCGCGTGGTGGCCATAAGTCTATGGGCTACCTATATAGCGGAAGCGACGAGATAGACGACGTCGCTTGGTACAACCGTAGTCTCGCTTCGGAGGAGGGTAATAAACTGGCACTGCCCAAACCACATAAGGTGAGAAGCAAGGAGCCTAATGAGTTGGATATATACGACATGTCGGGTAATGTGAGCGAATATTGTTTGGATTACTACGACAAGGATTATTACAAACACTCGCCCGTAAAGAATCCTAAGGGCCCAGATATTGCTAATGCCGATTTGTTGCATAAACGTCGTTATGGTCGTCTGGTATGTAATGAGGATTACCCACGAGTGATGCGTGGTGGTAGCTACGCTTCCACTGACTACTACTGTACGACCTTTGCGAGAAAACCTATGGAGCATCCAAACTCGGGATCACCCGATGTGGGCTTCCGTGTGGTACGTTCTAAAAGCAAGTCTCCAGTGGGAGGTAAAACCCCACCACCAGGTGATGATGATGATGATGATGATGA
>JAFVSV010000027.1 GCA_017503575.1 Alistipes sp.
ATGGTGGATTCATCTAAGGGCTAGGATACATGCCTCTCACGCATGACATAGGGGTTCGAATCCCCTATCCACTACTCAAACGGATAACTTCGGTTGTCCGTTTTTTTTGTATCGTTTAGCGTCGGAGCGAGAGGGGTTGGCGTTGGTCAGCGACAAAACAAAAAGTGGCGGTTATCTTTCGAAAACCACCACCCTTGTGACTCCGCCAGGATTCAAACCTGGAACCGCTTGATCCGTAGTCAAGTACTCTATTCAGTTGAGCTACGGAGCCATTCCTTTGCTTTTGCGAGTGCAAATGTACGGCAAATATTTTATCTATGCAAATATTTTATTGAAAAATTTTCAAAAAAAAGCACCCTGCGCCATCCTCTCACAACGAACATACTACTAATCAGATGTTTATTAAAACATGTGGTTGCGCGATTTCTGCATGGCGCATCACAAAAAAAGCAGGAGACCGCACCAATATATGGTGCAGTCCCCCGTAAAGAGTCGCAATGGGGCTACTGTTGTAGCTGATACATGCCCGCGATAAACGATGGTATCTCCGCCTCTGGTGTGAAGGTATAGAACTTACCATCAATATCAGCCATTAAGAACATCTGTGTGAACTTCGGGTAGCCAGGGACATTTACGCCATAGCGCACAATGACACGCTGACCATCGTCGAGGACACCAGCGATAGCGATATAGTAGTCGCCATCCTTATTATCGTAGTAGTAGCCATCCTCATCGCCAGCAAAGAGGTATATATCGGCCTTGCCATACTCCTCACCAAGGTCGTAGTCCTCGGCAACAAGCTGCGAGTAGAAGAACATGGCGTCGAGCTCGGCATTGTACTCCACCTCAACCTCGAGGTCCTCGAAGCCCTCCCAGCCAGTCATCACAAACGAGCGGTTGGCGTGCTTCTTAGAGATATTCACCGTAGATTTAGCGCCATTCTGTCCCTCGATAGTCCAGTCGCCCAACCACGCGAGGTAGTTTACCGATGCCATCTGCTCCTCAACCTCGAACTCGTCACTCACAGCAAAGAGACCACTAACCTCACCCGCAGGGGTGAAGCCCACTGCGACAGCGCGATACTTACCAGGATCGAGGTCGAAGGGGTCAGCGCCATTACCCGTATAGAGCATATCGGCAAAGAGGAACGATGTGGCATTCTGCTCGTTGTATTCCGCAAGGAATGCCTTGAGGTCTACGAGCATCGCATCGGCGAGCGTATGCAACTCGTATGGGTCGTAGGCATCGGCATATACAAGGGTGATGGCATAAGGGTTATTGTCGGTGCTTATGACACGCACAACATGGTCATACTCTGCGCCATTAATCTCATCCTTACCCGTGTACATCACCTTCCACGCTGCATTAGGGCGCATGCCGTTATACTCGACATCCTCGTTGCCTCCAGCCTCCTTCAATGTCTTAAACTCGACTGCCGTAACTTCACCATACTGCACGCCCTCGGCAGTAAGGCCTGTGGCGATATAGCGATACGAGGTCTCGGGTGTTAGCCCCTCGAGGATTGTGATATACTGCTTGCTGCGGTGCAACTCCTTGGCGTCGATGCCCTTGGCAACCTCAGCCTCGACAAGAGTCTTTGCATCAGTTACGGTGTCGTCGGTCACAAAGCCATACCACGCGTTCTCGGCATCGAGCGAGTGCGACACCTTAATCTTCGCCGTAGTTGTTTCGATATCCTCAACCTCGACCGTAAGTCGCAGGTCGGGCAGTTTCGTCACCTCGTCGCCTCCCCTACTACAAGCCACAACAAAGGCTATGGCCGCAACCGCGACCATAACCCTTGCAAGAGATAATTTTAGAATATTCATAACCATCCACTATTCAAAGTACTTGTATAGACATACAGCGCCAAACGAGCCATTAGTACAGTAGAATGCAGGAGATGATGTAGTCTTATTGTTGTACTGCATTACGTTACGAGTATTGGTACCCTGTGCAATAATTGTTGCAGCGCCCTCACTGTCGATTTCAATAGTAAACTTACCATTGTCATCGAGTGTAGAGGTTACCTTCATATAGTTGCTCGAAGAGCTTGATGCATAGATATATTTACCAGCATCCGAGCCAAGCGTACCCTTGAATGAGTAAAGACCATTAGCATCAATCTCAAGGGCATACTGCTGTACTGAATCGCTTACATCCTCAAGCGCACCACCATTTCGGGTGATAGCCGTTGATTTACGGTTATTGGTATTTGTTGCTGTACTAATCGCATAATCCAGACCTGTAGCTGCGATAATAATCATATCGCCAGCCTCGAGATCATTCACATCGGTAACTAACCACCAACCCGTCTTAAGGGCTGGATTGACATCTTGCATAACAGAGATAGTGGTCGAAACAACCAATTGAGAGCCAGAAGAGAAGGTCAAGTCTACCTTGCGACTGCCACCGGTAGTGTTCTCGCCGAATCTAACGACAGCTGTTGCTGTGCCATCACCATTATCAGTAAAACTATAAGCAGAGATTGGGTTACCATCAGTTGCCACATTCGAGTTGTCACTGATTACGGTAGGAGCGACAATATGGCCATACTTCCTCACAGCAACGCTGATAGTGGCATCACCACCCTCATAGCCTACTGCTCCACTTGCGGTAGCCTCAATAGTGAAATGACCCTTATAAATTGATGGGTATGTGCTACTACCACAGGTACCTGCACCATTTGTACCAGTAACAATGGTAGTTACTGTCATAACATCACCAACATTAATGTCAACATTATCCTTAACATAACTACCACCATCCGTCTTGAGATAGGCTATATTTGCCTGTTTACCATTCTCATCCTCAATTACCCAGTTACCATTTGCTGAACTTGGTATTGTTTTAACCTTACCTGTGACTTTGTATACGGTGTTTGTGTCTTTAGATTTACCTCTGAGATCAACGATAGATATCTCCTGAGGTGCGCCCTTTTGGGTTACCTTGAACGACCAAGTAAGTGACTCCTTACCCTCCATCGAAGCAGTGATGGTAACGGTTGCAGAACGTGCAGTGCCCGTGTTAGCCGCAGCAGTATATGTTAGACAGTTGTTCGCTGCGTCGTATGCCACGCTCAACCACTCGGCCTCTGCCGCAGCCGAGATTGTCCACTCGCCAACATAGTTAAATACAACATCCGTAATTTTGGTAACAGTAGTAGCTCCCTCCTCGGCAATTACAATAGACTCGTCCTCATCAGGTACGGTGATATTTGCATCAATAACAGGAATCTCACCTACACCACCCTCGAGCTTATAGACACATACCGCCTTATAAACTGTACTACTATTCTGGTTACTTACGAAAAAACCATTCGTATTGTATCTCAATAGATTACCAGCATAAGCTCCTTCCGTGTTTTTGATAGTTGCCTCAGCTGTTGCGCTGTCAATAGAGATATTAAATGATGTATTCTCGTTGCAATATTCCTGATTAATAAGATATGTAGAACCCGTTGTAGAAGAGACAAGGAACTTTGCACGCTCCTTATCATAGAAACTAAATGTATCGTCTACTGTACCTGTTACCAAAGTGAATGGCTGTACATCATTACCAACAATTAAGTAGTTGTCTAACTTTGAAACATCTGCAAGACCGCGCTTAGCCATGGTAGAGGTCTCCGATGCGTTGTTATGGAGCTTTGTGCTGATTGCCTTGTCGTAATCCTTAGCTGCGATGGTTACGATATCGCCCTGCTTAAGTGTAGAGGCATCCTTAACAAGTGTCCACTTATCGCTTGGCGCTACGCCCTGCATGTTTACACTAAGGCGATTGACCATACCAGCCTCGAACGTTAGGCTCTTCTCTGCGGGAACACTACCCTGCTTAACATAGAGTCTCTTATTGGTAATAACAATAATAGTGTAGCTATCGCCAGCCTCAAGCACGGTAGGCAACACATTGAAATAGATATCGTCAGATGCTTTTGTAGTAACGCTCACGTTATCAACGCCCTCTGCCACGGTGAACTCGTGTGGAGTGTTAAGGTCTGCAGTGATAGTACCTGCAAGAGCCTTACCCTCGGCTATAAAGACAACCTTCTCGACCTCGTCGCCAGCCTCAAGCGCAAAGTTCTTAAGTGTCATCTTAACAACGGCAGCCAAGCGAGTGAACTCCACTTGCTGTGCGTCGGTTGTCACCACCTTCGACACCATAAGGTCGGCATTAGGATCGTACGACCCAGTAGCCATAGTCTGCACAGCAGGCATCTTGAGTGTTGCCGCATCGATACTCTCGGCCGAGACATAGCCAGCAGCAGGATATACGGATACATACTTATACTCGCTCTTGCCCTCGTTCTTGGCAAAGGTAGCGCGAATATTAGCCTTACCATCGACCTTCTCGAAAGCAACATTCGAGCCTACGGTCAAGGCATCGGTTTGCTCCAAAACGGCAAAGGTCTCGCTATCGCTCCAGCTAAACACTGGAGCCTCGTCGTTCGAGGTATCAACAGCCGTACGCGTTGCAGGCTCATCGGCAACAAATGCAACAACCACCTCGTCATTTACAGGCTTATTAACATTAGGCTCATCAAACTCATTATGGCAAGCCACACAACCCATTGCTGCTACAGCAACGAGCGCCATATATCTAAAAAACTTCTTCATAGCCAATCGAATTTTAGAGTTCCCAATCACTATCGTTATAGCCAGAATCCTGTCCTGGTTCACCCACATCGCCATAGCTTGCGGTAAAGCCCTGCTCCACAGCCAACTCCATGATATCCATATCTGGAGCTTGGTAATCATAAGTTTGTGTACGTTTCATTTTAGTTATGTATTTGTTTGTGTTTTAGTTCTTGCCTTGCTCTCTAACGCAACGCACCGCAGCACCATAGGCGCGGGCGCCATACGAGTACCACGAGCTTGCCACGCTCTCATCAAGAAGTGGGTAGATACCGTAGTAGACATCGTTGAACGCTACGAAGAGCGTTGCCGCCTTGCCAAAGCCCGAGGTACCACCACCGAAGCTCTCGGCAGTCCAGTAAAGCATCTTCTCCGAGGTCTCGCCAATGAGTCCCGAGACATCGTAGTTACCCGTAGCGGGGAAGAAGTCTCCACTGCCACCCGACCAGCGCCAGCCGTAATCCTCCTTCGTCCACTCATCGCTTACAAACGAGCAGGCGTACTCCGCAGGTATCGCACCAAAGGCACCGCGTGGGGGCACGCAGTAGCCCGGAGGACATGGGTCAAATATAGTCTTATACTCTGTGCCCGCCTCGGCATCGCCCCATAGTCGAGACTCCGACTGCATCATAACACCCGACGTATTCATCAAATCCTGCTGCATATACCAGTCGAAGAGGTACTCGCCAATGGCAATATCACTTCGGCAACCGAGGAACGTCGTAGGATGCTCCACGGCATACTCAATATTGCCTGGGGCATTGAGTGCCACAGGGGCAGGATAGCCCACATACTCCCACTCATACTCGCCATCACCCGTCTGCGGATTGTTGACGTTGACAACAATACGCTGTCGCTCAATCTCCTCCTGAATGGCTGCATACTCCTCCTCGGTCTCGGTGAGGTCGTAGTTCTCGTCATAGCTATGTGTTGGCATCACAACATACTCGGCTGGCGAGGGCAAGAATGGCTCCTTGCGACCCCACTGGTAGAGCATACCGCGGTTAGAGATATCGCCCATCTCGGTTGTCAGCGCACCGAGGTTGCGATCCATCCACTCCAATCCATTAGCCGTAGAGTGGCCTATCTCGGCATCGGTAACCCATAGATGCCAGCTCCACAACAGCTTACCGCCACCATCGTAGACCGCAATAAGGGCATTACCCTCGATATCACCCGTACGCAGGTAGATATATCCATCGGCATATATGGGCGTTGTCTCGACGATACGCACACTGCGCGTCTTATCGCCATCATATGTTGCCTCCCACACTACATCAGCATACGATGCGCCATTGATATCGACACCATGCGTAGCCACATAGCGCGAGTTATCTCTGTTATCGCCATTACCCTTAACAGTAGCCCTAAACTTCAGCGTTGACTGCGTAGGGGCAATATAGCAGTTTGCCGTAGCCTCGGCCGAGAGGTCCACCACCTCGTCGCCAAGCTGCACGAGCTTAAAGCGAGCCACAGCCGTATCGGGGTCACCACCCGCCACAACATTGACAACAGCTATACGCTGCTCGTCAGTATCATTCTCATCGACGAAGATAGTCAGCGAGTTACCCTCGACACTAAACTCCACCCACTCGGCAACGCACTCCACAGCCCACGCATCGCGGTTTGTCGAGACGAAAATCTCCCTCTTGCCACCCTCGCGCTCAACAACAGCACTCGCCGACGAGAGCTCCACATTAGCATAGTCGGGCTCGGGATAGATAATCTCGACGGGCTGTTTGCTGCATCCTACGACCACGACAAGCAGTAGGACATATATATATGTAAGTATCTTATTCATAGCACTACTCTAATTTTTCCATGTCTCTGGCATATCCTTATAGTCACTCAGCTTGATGCAGCCAGCAAAACATCCCGCATGTGCCGAGCTTGACGAGGGGACATAGATAAAGTCGTCACCCTTGGTACGCTCGTATAGGTGTACCTTAGTCTCGGTACCATCCTCGGCAACAATAATCGTATATGGTGACTCGCCCTTAAGCGACCTACAATTCTCGAAGCAGCCATCTATATAGTTTATGCGGCGTACCGTGTCGAAGAGCGACGCAGGGATGCTCTCGAGCGATGCGCACTCGGCAAAGCACTCCGAGAATGTAATGCTCGAGGTCTTGGTGCCTATCGACGAGAACAAACCCGCAGGAATGCTCTTGAGCTTCGTACACTCGGCAAACGTAGTCTCAAACGAGGTGATAGCCACATTATTAGCGAACAACCCCTCAGGGATAGACTCCAAAGCCGCGCAGCCATGGAACATGCCCTTAACCGTAGTAATATCGGGGCAATAATCCAACAAACCTTCGGGAATACTCTTTAGCGACACACAGTCGGCAAAGGTCTCGGAGAACTGCTTGGCCTTGATGTTCGAGGCAAATAGCTCGGCAGGTATCTCCTCGAGCGATGAGCAGCCCGCAAACGTAGCGGTGAACTTCAGCTTTGCCTCGCCAAAGGGTGCAAATAACTCCTCGGGGATAGCTTTCAACTCGGGGCAGTTGCAGAACATATAGCCAACAGATGTGACACCACTATTCTCGGGGAAGATAGAGCCCTCGATGGTGTGTAGCTTGTGGCAGTTCTCAAAGAGGCTCTCGAAGCCCGAAGAGACATTCGTACTCTTGGCAAACAACCCTGCGGGTATGGTCTCGACGCCCGATGAATCGAACAAGTTGCGATAGCCTGGCGAGGTCACCTTCGTAAAGGTGTCGAACAGACCCGCAGGCACTGTCTTCAAATTGGGACACTCCGAAAACATATATGTGAAGTCCGCCGACGAATAGTCACGAGCATCCTTGAACAGGCCCACAGGCACCGACTCCAAAGCCGTATTGTGGAACATATATGTAAACTCGTATGCGAGGGTTAGATCGCGCAACAATCCCTCGGGGATGGTGCGCAATGCAGTACAGTCTGCGAAGCAGTAGCGGAATGACTTGGCAGCCGTAAGACCATCGAACACGCCCTCCTCGATGGTGGTGAGGTTCGTGCAGTCCTGGAACACAGCGCCTATGGTCTTTGCTCCCGTAAGACCCTCGAAGATGCCCTGCTGAAGAGTGCTCACGCCGGTCTTATAGAAGATATACTCGAGGTTGGTAACTGCCGCGTTATTGCGGAATACACCCGAGGGTATCTCCTCGATTGATGAACAACCCGCAAACATATACTTAATATCCAATGCCGCAGTGGCATTAGCCATAAGGTCGTATGGAATCCCCTTCAAACACACGCATGCCGAGAAGGCACCCGTAAACTTGGTAGCAGCACTTGCACTCGAGAAGATATCCGAAGGTATCGACTCGATGGCCGTAGCACCAAAGACGTAGTCGAGCTGTGTGATATTTGGGCAGTTGGCGAACAAACCCTCGGGCAGACTCTTGAGCTTACCCGCGCCAACAAGCTCGCTAACCGATGAGAAGTTGGTGAGTGTCTGGTTTGTATCCACAATGCCCGTACCCGTAGCATAGAAGGCATACGACAAATCTTCGGCTGCCACACAGTTCTTAAATAGGTCGGCAGGTATCCGATTAATAGATGCCGAGTGCGAGAAGCAATCCTCGAAGCGCTTGGCTACGGTAGCATAGCGGAACAACCCCTCGGGAATCTCCTTCAAAGACGCACAGCACGAGAAGGCACCATTGAAGGTCTTGACATTTGCGAACGAGCCTGCGACATCGTTAGGGATATACTCAAGGCACACACATCCAAGACACATATCCGTAGCCTGGGTATAGCCGAGCGTACCCCACGATATTACGTTGCGCAGGTCGGTAGTCACCGTATCGTCAGCACCAAACCTCAGCGACTTGGCCTCACCCGTGATTGTTATGGTATAGAGGCCTGGCGTAGCGTAGTTGTGATATCCACGCACCTCGACAAACTCCTCAACCTCCGAGCCATCGCCCCAGTTGACCCAAATCTGACCGCCACCACTTGGCGAGAGCATCGGCGCTGCTGTGATGCGCTGGTTAGGCTCCGTAGTCTCAATCTCATATATCAGCTCCTCGGTGTCGGGCCCAATCTGAAGCACATTGATGGTAGCCATAGCCATATTATCCTCGTCACCCACGACGATATCGAACGAGCCACGACGCTCATTACCACCCACATTCGATGTGACAGTCACCGCAACACTACCCTCCTCCTTCTCGATTGCAAACCACTCGGCAGAGGCGTTCACAACACTCCACTCGAGCTCGGGGTTAGAGTTGATGTTTAGGCGTCGCGTGCCACCACTATCGTCCGTGGCCACATTGCGGCTATTCATAATGATAAATGCCGAGCCATCCTGCGTGACAGTCAGCGTCTCGAAGTCGGCATCTTCGGCATCCGAGGCACGCACGACTATCTCGGTTATACGCTGGGCATTTGTTCTGTTATCGTCTGCCGTAAGGCGCAAACCATCGGCCGTAGGCTCAATAAGCAGCCAGCTACATGTGGCATCAAAGGTCCAATCCTCGGTCGTAGCCTCAACACCAACTATATACTGCAACTCGGTATGCGCCTTGAAGTTATGTTTATCGGCAACAAGCGACACCTCGGGCGTGCCAGCACCATTCTGGCGCACCGTGATACGGCACTCCGTACCACGACGTCCATCGTTGGCAACAATCTCAATCACCGCCTCGCGACTCTCCTCCGCGCCATTAGCATCGGCAGAGAGATAGAGGAAATAATCATCCTTGGATGCGGTAAGCCAGTCGGCATCCACATCATAGCTCCACTCCTCGACATTTGTCACCACATCCAACACAAGCTCGCCACCTCGGCTCTTAAAACCAATTGTAGGCACGCCGTCAATAGTGGCAAAGAGTCCACTATCAGAGCTAACATCGAGCTGCACACGACCATCGGACTGCGGAGGGGTATTATCTATCTCGGTCTCGCTACATGATGCCAATAGGGCGACAAGTAGCGCAAAGGTTATATATCGGAAGTCTCTCATCTCTATTCACTCTTTTTTACGAATTGAACATCGCCCATAGGGAACATCGTCGGTCGGTAGTTCGAGCCAAGCGCCACCTTGGCGCCGTTATCGTTGTATGTCCAAAGGCCAAAGCCAACATAGTTAAAGCCATCGACCGTAGGCAAATCGAGCGTTAGTGTCGTGCACTCATCATTAGGCGTAGCCTCAACCTCCATGGAGGCGTATGAGAACTGCGTAGAGCTAACAAGCGTGACGTAGAAGAACACATCATACGACAACACCGTCCAGCCGAATGGGATGATTATACCACCCGTCTCGGCATCGTAGCGCACCTCAAGCTCGGTGCCTGGGTACAGGAAGTCGCGCATCTTAAGGGTCTTGCCATACTCCACCTCCTCGAGCGTAAAGATAAGATAGTAGTCCGAGGGGTTGGGGGCATAGTCAAGGCTATTGAGCGAGCCGTTGGGTGAGTAGAACCACTTGGATGCAGTAATCTCCCAGTTGCCCAATAGACGATAGTATGGATTGTCGGCATGAGTACCCTGCGTAACGGCGATGGTATAGGCCTTATTACCCGCCTCGATGCGCACCTTTGCCTCTCGCACCTCGTCACCTTCGTTTGCCTCAACCGATATTGTTGCACGCTGCGCCTCTGGTTCCATGGTGGCTGTCAGCCACTCAGCATCAGCCGATATATTCCACTCCTTATTAGTAAATACGCCGAACGTATAGCTCGACGCAGCAGAGTCGAACGCATAGCTCTCTGGGGCGATGACGCGTAGCTCGGCAGTGGTAGCCGCCTCCTGGTCTACTGATATCACAATTTCATCGAAGAGTGCTTCGGGGCTGACAATCTTAAACGAAGTATTACGCGACTGCGCATTGCTGTTTGGCTCGGCAGTAACACTAATTGCATTACCCTCAACCTCGCAACGCGCCCAGTCTGCTATGGCAGTCACATCAAGCTCCCACTTAACACTATCTGGGTATGGCGTAACGACAATCTCGTTGTCACCACCCTCGGCAGCGAAACCAACGCCATACGCCGAGAGTTGCACCCCGCGCATAACATTGGGCGCAGGCTTCTCGCAGCCTACAAACAAAATAGCGCATAGAAGTACAATGCTCCACATGCGCCTAAAGATAAACCTATCCATTATTCTACAATTTAGCGAAGGATGACACATAAACCAACCTCCGCAATCATACTATATTTAACATGTGAATACACAAAATTAAGCAAATATATCTTAATATCCAAATACATAAGCACATATTATATAGCATAACTCAAAATATTAGGGCTAACCACCCATGCAAAACGCACATGATGATTAGCCCAAAGAGGACTCACATATAAGTCGGTGATTATAGCAACTCCTCGACAGCCTGCTCCACCTTTGACATATCTGCCGTAGGCTCGAAGCGTGCTACAACATGACCATCACGGTCGATAAGGAACTTGGTGAAATTCCACTTTATATCTGCCGACTTATCGTAGTTGGCATCCGCCTCACGAAGTAGCTTATCGAGTATTGGCGATAGCTTGTGACCCTCGTCAAAACCCTTGAAGCCACGCTCCGCCTTGAGCCACGCGTATAGCGGGAGCTGATTTACGCCATTCACCTCCGACTTCTTGAACTGCACGAAGGTGGTGCCATAGTTAAGCTGGCAGAACTGCGTTGTCTCGGCATCGCTCTCTGGCGACTGCTCGCCAAATTGGTTGCATGGGATGTCAATTATCTCAAAGCCGCGCTCATGATACTTGGCATATAATGCCTGAAGCTCCTCATACTGGGGTGTAAAACCACACTTGCTCGCCGTGTTTACAATCAACACAACCTTACCCTTGAAGTCGCTCAATGGTACTACCCTACCGTCCTGCGCTTTAAGCTCAAAGTCGTAGAGGCTCTTATTGTTACTCTTTGGTGTGCAGCAGCACGCTTTTGCTCTTGTCTTCATAGTCGAATATTGTTTTATTATTTTTCGTTCAATTATCTGTTTCAAATTCTATTCCGATGCAAATGTATAGAAAATATTTATCACGGCAATACTTTTAATCACCTTGTTTTATAATATATTTTTATAACCATATAGGAAGAACAAATAGTGGGCCGCTAAATTCGATGGAACAGCCTAATAATCTCGATGTTGGAATTTTAGTTGAGGGGTAGATACAACACTCGCCAAAAAAAAAATACGAATGGGCAGTACGCCAAGTACAGCCCATCCGTATTTTCTTTTGGTAGGGGAAGTTGATGCCCCTCAATAACGCTAAAATTATGCGCCGAAGTTATCAAATAGAATATTCTCCGCTGGCACTCCAAGACCATCGAGGAGGTTTACTACCGACTGCGCCATCATTGGAGGACCGCACATGAGGTAGATGATGCCCTCTGGCTCATCGTGCTGCTTAAGGTATGTCTCGTAGAGAACATTGTGAACGAAGCCTGGGACATAAGGTACACCTGCCTTGTCAGCCTCTGGATCGGGACGGTCAAGGGCGAGGTGGAACTTGAAGTTGGGGAACTCCTTCTCAATCTGGTAGTAGTCATCGAGGTAGAAAGCCTCCTTAAGAGAACGAGCACCGTAGAAGAAGTTAACCTTACGGCCTGTCTTAAGAGTCTTGAAGAGGTGCATGATGTGTGAACGCATAGGCGCCATACCTGCACCACCACCGATGAATACGAGTTCCTGATCATCCGAGAGGTTATCGGGGAGGAAGAACTCACCGAATGGGCCCGACATAATGATCTTATCACCTGGCTTAAGCGAGTAGATGTATGAAGAACATACACCAGGGTTAACATTCATGAAGCCACCCTTTGCGCGGTCGAACGGAGGTGTTGCGATACGCACATTTAGCTTGATGATATCGCCCTCAGCAGGATATGTAGCACATGAGTATGCACGCACCTGAGGCTCAGGGTTAACCATCTTAAGATTGAAGACACCCATCTTCTCCCAATCCTCACGGTACTCGGGATCAACGTCGATATCCTTATAATCTACGGTGATTGCAGGAACGTCAATCTGGATGTAACCACCCGAACGGAAGTTTAGATGCTCACCCTCGGGGAGTTTAACAACAAACTCCTTGATGAATGTAGCTACATTGTTGTTAGAAACAACCTCGCACTCCCACTTCTTGATGCTAAGCACCGAAGCAGGAACCTTAATCTGCATATCCTCCTTAACCTTCACCTGGCAGCCAAGGCGCCAGCCCTCGTTAATCTGACGACGGTTGAAGAAGCCACGCTCGGTGGGCAAAATCTCGCCACCGCCCGATATTACCTGGCACTTGCACTGACCACATGCGCCCTTACCACCACATGCCGAAGGGAGGAAGATACCCTGCTCCGAAAGTGTGCTTAGAAGGGTTGAGCCCGAGGCAACCTCAAGTACCTTACCACCCTCGTTGATGTCGATCTTAACGGCACCCGACGAGGTAAGCTTTGCCTTTGCTAAGAGTAGCAGCAACACCAATACGAGTGTTACAGCAAGAAAGGCAACTACTGCATAAATAATAATCTCCATCTTTTACTCTTATTAAAGGTTACAACTTAACACCCGAGAATATCATGAAGGCGATACCCATCAAACCAGTGATGATAAATGTGATACCTGGGCCCTTCAATGCTGCGGGAACATGTGAGTAGGCAATCTTCTCGCGGATAGCAGCCATCATCACGATAGCCAACCACCAACCAATACCCGAGCCAGCGCCATATACTACTGAGTCGCCGAACGAGCAGATGGTATCACCCACGCGCTGCTGCATGAACAACGAGCCACCCATGATGGCACAGTTCACAGCGATAAGTGGGAGGAAGATACCCAACTGGTTATACAACGATGGTGAGAACTTCTCGACAACCATCTCTACGAGCTGTACGAATGCTGCGATGACAGCGATGAAGATGATGAACGACAAGAAGCCAAGGTCGATACCCTCACCCAAGACGTTTGGAGAGAGAACATGCACCTGAAGAAGGTAGTTCAAAGGCACGGTCATCACCTGCACGAAGGTAACAGCAGCACCCAAACCCAACGCGGTCTTTACGCTCTTTGATACGGCGATATATGAACACATACCAAAGAAGTATGCGAAGACCATGTTTTCAATAAATACCGAATTGAAAAATAAATTTAACATACGCTACCCTCCTACTTTTCCTGTAAATCCTTATTGAATGAGCGGTGCACCCAGATGATGCAACCTACGATGATAAGTGCCATTGGTGGGAAGAGCATAAGCGAGTTAGGTGTATACCAATCGCCAAGTACCTGCATACCGAAGAGCTGGCCAGAGCCGAAGAACTCACGGAAGAAGGCAACGAGTACGAGGATGAAGGCATAACCCAAGCCGTTGGCAACACCATCAACAAATGAGTCCCAAGGCTTGTTACCCAACGCATAGGCCTCAACACGACCCATCACAATACAGTTGGTGATGATAAGACCCACGTATACCGAGAGCTGCTTCGAGACATCGTACATAAATGCCTTGAGGAACTGGTCTACAACGATAACGAGAGTTGCGATAACAACCAACTGAACGATGATACGTATACGTGAAGGCACGCCATTACGCAACAACGACATAATGAGGTTAGAGAATGCAGCAACGAAGGTTACCGAGAGACCCATAACCAACGCAGGCTCCATCTTTACCGTAACGGCAAGAGCCGAGCAAATACCCAAAATCTGAACAATAATAGGGTTATTCGCTGCTAACGGATTTGTAAAATTCTTACTTAGTTTCATAGCTTATCTCCTATTATTATTCGATATTCACATTCACATGTACACCTAATGTTTCGAAGAATGGAGCATACTTCTTCAAAGAGTTCTCAAGCATGCTATTCACACCATCACAGGTCTTTGTACCACCCGAGATAGCATCGACACTACAACCATCAATATAGGCTCTATTGTCCTTACCATTCTTGAGCATCTTGAGGGCAAATTCTCCATTTGCATAGAGCTGCTTGCCAGCGAACTGACCCTGAACATCGTCAGTAGCAATCTCGGCACCAAGACCCGGGGTCTCACCTGCGTGATCCATGATGATACCTACGACCTCCATGTTGTCTGCAACAGGCTTGAGAGCTACATAGCCCCAGATATCGTTCCAGAGACCCTTACCTACGATAGGCACAACAAACAAGGTCTCACCAGCCTTCTCATACATAAAGATAGGAAGTGCATCCTCCTCTGCTGCAAGAGCCTTGCGGTTAGAGATAAGCTCGAAGGCTGCCTTAATATCGGCATCCTTCTTTACCTCAACAAACTGGGTACCGCCGACAATAGCGCCCACGGTAACCTTGTCGAAGCTCTCACCCTCAGCACCAAAGGCCTTCATGATAGACTCCTTCTGCTCGTTGAGCACGTTATCCTCCTGCATTGGCTTGAGCAATATAGCCAGGGTAGCAAGCAACGCACCTACGATAACTACCATCACAACAGTATAGATGATGGTATACGCGTTTGAATTTTTATTTAATGCCATAGCTTCCTACTTATTTAACGTTCTTAATTAGTCTCTTACGACGTGCCACGTTACGCTCAACAACGAAGTAGTCGATGAGTGGAGCGAGAGCATTCATGAAGAGGATTGCGAGCATCATACCCTCTGGGTATGCTGGGTTCATCACGCGTACGCAGACTGCCAAAGCACCTACCATGAAACCGTAGATCCACTTACCCGTATTGGTCTGAGCCGAGGTAACAGGGTCGGTAGCCATGAATACAGCACCAAAGGCAAAGCCACCTACCAACAAGTGGTAGTATGCTGGGTACTCCGTCCAGCCAGTGATGTCGAAGAGGTAACCAAAGGCGAGACCACCCAAGAATACCGACAACATGATACGCCATGAAGCAACACCTGTGAAGAGCAACAACGCTGCACCCAACAAGATAGCGAGTGTAGAGGTCTCACCAACGCAACCAGGGATAGTACCGAGGAAAGCGTCACATGCAGAGAAGCCCTCCATGGTAGCACCAGGCTGACCCATGTAATCCAAGGCAGTTGCACCAGAGACACCATCTACGGCGTACCACACCTTCTCGCCAGACATATGGGGAGTATATGCAAAGAAGGCAAAGGCACGTGCCAACAACGCAGGGTTGAAGACATTCATACCTGTACCACCAAATACCTCCTTACCGATGATTACAGCAAATGCAGTAGAGAGACCCACAATCCAAAGGGGTACACCAATAGGCATGATCATTGGGATGAGCAGACCCGTCACGAGGAAGCCCTCGTTAATCTCATGGCCACGCTTCTGCGCAAAGGCAAACTCGATAGAGAGACCTACGACATACGATACGATGATCATAGGAAGCACCTCCAAGAAGCCGAACCAGAATGCAGAGAGGCCGGTCTTACCTGCGAAGTAACCGATATTCCACATACCGAACAACAAAGCAGGAATAAGCGCGAGTACCACAACAATCATCACACGCTTGATATCATTACAGTCGCGGATGTGAGCACCCTTCTTGGTAGTTGTGTTAGGAACAAAAAGGAATGTCTCGAAGCCCTCGAATGTCGAGTGCAAGAAACTGAGCTTACCTCCCTTAGAGAAGGTGGGCTTTATCTTATCAACAAAATTACGCAATCCCATAGTTTAGCTCTCCTTAATCATTAAGTTAATACCATCGCGAACTATCTGCTGCATCTCAATCTTCGAAGGATCAACAAACTCGCAGAGTGCCAAGTCCTCGGGAAGCACCTCGTACAAGCCGAGATTCTCCATCTTATCGAGATCCTTGACAAGGATTGCCTTCAACAGATAAGATACATAGATATCCATTGGGAGATACTCCTCGTAGAGACCCGTAACAACGAATGGACGCTCACCACCATTGAGGTTAGTATCGAGCTTATACTCCTTGCCAGGCGATAGCCATGAGAAGTAAGCACGCGATACCGAGAAGCGGTGGGTACGAGGCATTGCCCAGCCCAAAAGCTCATATACATTACCCTCGGGGATGAGAGTAATCATGTTAGCCTGCGCTGCAATATAGCCATCAGCAGCTGTGGTAACACCCGTTAGAACATCACCAGAGATGATACGAACACTCTCCGACACCTTACCTACGATAGACTCAACAGCCGCACCCGAGATGATGCGCTTGTAACATGGCTTCTGAGCCTCGCTACCTGCAACAGCAATAATCTTCGACATGTCGAGCTTACCGGTGTTGACGAAACGACCCATGATAGCTACATCCTGGATGTTTACCGTCCATACGATATCGCCCTTTGCGATGCGGTCGATGTGGTGAATCTGAACACCCACATTACCTACGGGGTGCTTACCCTCGAAGGTGCGATACTCAACACCCTTGATGCTCTCCATGTAGCCCTCGGCGCCCTTGCGAGCAGAGAGGTGTACCTTGCCATTTGTAAGGCGAGCAAGAAGTGCCAAGCCAGCCTCGACATTAGCCTTCTCCTCCTTAAGCACGAAGTTGTAGTCTGGAGCGAGAGGTGCCGAGTCGAATGCCGACACGAAGATTGCCTTAGGTGTAGCATCGGGGTTAGCGACGATACCATAAGGACGCTCTACGATGCGAGTCCAAAGACCCGACTCAAGAAGCATCTCGACAATCTCAGAACGCTCAGCCTTGGCGGGGTTAACCACCTTGATCTCCTTAACCTGCTGTGCCTGGTCGGGCTCTACGGCAACGTTAAGAAGCTTGCGCTTCTCACCACGATTGATTGCCGACACCACGCCGCTAACGGGTGATGTGAAGAGGATGCGTGGATTGTTCTTATCGAAGAACAAAGCCGAGCCTACCTCTACCTTGTCACCAACCTTAACCAACAGCTTGGGAGTAACGTTCTCATAATCAAGTGGGCTTACAGCATACGACTTCGCCATTGGAGCTACCTCCAAACGAGCCTCCGCCTTGCCAACAAGCTTGATGTCGAGACCTTTACGTAATTTAATGTTTTTCGACATAAAAACTGTTTGTTAGATTAATTTAATAGTTTTATATTTTAAGTTTGTGTTTACTCGCAAATCAGCACTCAAATATTCACAGTAAAAATGCGCACGAAGATACGCTTTTTTTTCGAAACAAACAATCATTTTAGCCCCATATTTGCGTTTTGGCAGATATTTTCATACATTTGTAGTCGGCAATAGATAAAAGATGCACGAAGAGGGCAACCATAGAGCGTCGACATTTGTCGATATTCACACCCATCATCCACGTCTCGGGGTGCTCTCGCCAACAATGGCGGGCATACATCCGTGGGATGCTGATAAGGGCAACGCGTCACCCGACCTCGCAGCGTGCGACATCATCGGCGAGACAGGCTTAGACTACGCATGCGAGGTGGATAGAGGGGTGCAACGAGAGCTCTTCGAGTGGCATCTATCAGAGGCGGAGAGGTTGCGAAAGCCCATCGTCCTGCACGTCGTCAAAACCTTTGAAGAGGTGATGACAATACTTGTAAAGCACAAGATTGAAGGCGTTGTATTTCACGGCTTTATAGGCTCAATGGAGCAAGCCAATCGCGCCATCGACAGAGGCTACTATCTATCGTTTGGCGAGCGCTCGTTACGCTCACCCAAGAGTCGGTTTGTCGCTGAACAGATACCATTAGATAGGCTCTTCTGCGAGACTGACGACAACCCCAACATTGCCATCGAGCAGATATACGAGAGCATCGCCACGCTTCGCGGCATAAGGGTCGAGGTATTGGCGGAGCAACTTGAACAGAACTATTATAGAGTGATACATAGAAGATGAGAGAGTGGTTAGAGCGCACCGAGCTTCTGCTTGGAGACGAGAAGCTTCAAATACTAAACAGAGCACACGTCTTAGTCGTGGGCGTAGGTGGCGTAGGCGCTTATGCTGCCGAGATGATTGTGCGTGCCGGCGTGGGCAGCATAACGATTGCCGATGCTGACAAGGTGTCGGCGAGCAACATCAACCGTCAGCTTGTCGCCCTGCACTCGACCATAGGGCGCGAGAAGTGCGACATACTTGCCGAGCGGCTACGAGACATAAACCCCGAGCTAAACATCACCATTGTCAACCGCTTCATCAAGGATGACGAGACCGATGCGCTCCTCGACAGCGCCAAGTTCGACTATGTTGTCGACGCCATAGATACCCTATCGCCCAAGCTCGCACTAATCAAAGGTGCCCTCGACCGCGGCATACCATTAGTAAGCTCGATGGGGGCTGGGGTGAAGACCGACCCAACGCTGATGGAGATTAAGGATATCGCCAAAACACACCACTGTCCATTAGCCCACATGTTACGCAAACGCCTACACAAGATAGGCATCAAGCGCGGCTTCTGGGCGGTATTCTCGCCCGAGCCAATACGCGAGGGAGCTATGATTCTATGCGAAGAGCAGAACAAAAAGTCGAATGTAGGCACCATATCCTACATCCCTGCACTCTTTGGCATCGGCTGCGCCTCGGTAGTTGTGCGCGACCTGATTGGAGAATTTAGAAGTAACACTAATAACGAACAGATATGAAGAAAATAGTCTTTTTGGATGAGTATAGCATCGCTGGCAGAGACCTCACATCAATCACCTCGCAGGGCGACTATACAGCCTACGAGAACACCGCAAAAGAGCAGGTCGTTGAGCGTCTTAAGGGTGCCGAGATAGCCATCACCAACAAGGTGATGATAGACGGCGACGCCATGCGTCAACTGCCCAACTTGAAGCTAATATGCGTAGCAGCTACGGGTATGAACAACGTAGACCTCAACGCCGCAGCAGAACTTGGCATCGAGGTGAGGAATGCCGTAGGCTACTCAACATCATCGGTAGCCGAGACAACACTCGCATCGGCACTCGCTCTTGCGCGTAACGTTGTATATTTCGACGAGTACTTCCATGATGGTCGCTATGCAAAGGCCGACCGCGCCTTCTGCTACGACCGCCTTACGTTCGAGCTTCGAGGCAAGCGCTGGGGCATTATAGGCATGGGTAATATTGGTCGCGAGGTGGCTCGTCTTGCTACGGCATTTGGCTGCGAGGTGCGCTACTATTCGACATCGGGAGTAAAGCGCGGCGAGGACTACCCTGCCATGGAGCTCGACGAGCTTCTCAAGTGGTGCGACATACTCTCGGTACACTCACCCCTCAACGAGCGCACGCGCGGTCTTGTTGGTCGCAACGAGCTTCAGATGATGAAGCCCTCGGCACTCGTCATCAACGTGGCGCGTGGCGGCATCATCGACGAGGCGGCACTCGCCGAGGCGTTGGACAACGGCTGGGTGGCGGCAGCAGCCCTCGACGTATTCTCCATAGAGCCACTACGCGAGTCGCCACTATACAGCATTAAGGATAGATATAAGCTACTTGCATCGCCACACAACGCGTGGTCGGCTGCCGAGGCCATAGACCGTCTCATAGAGTGCGTGGCCGAGAATATACGCCGCTATTTGGCAAAGGCATAGCCAAGCTATATGGGCATAAAACAATGGAGGCATGGTAGCGCGCTACCATGCCTCTTCGCTTATAACAGTTATCGTCTACTTCATCATCTTGCGTGCAGCACGACGAGCCGCCTTACGCTCGGCCTTCTCAGCTATCTTCTCGGCACGCATAAACTTGGGGCGTGCAAAGTTGAAACCAACACCTGCATATACGTTGACACTATTCTGGTAGCGCGGGATAGGAATATCCTTATAGCGACCATAGCGTGTGTCGATAAAGTCGGCACCAACAAAGATATTGAGCACGCGTGGGTGGAAGTTGATGGCAGCACCTATGACACCCAAGCGGTGCTCCGCCAAGAACGTATGGCTCACGGTTGCCGAGATCCAGTTTGTTGCGCGAATGTTAAGCGAAGCGGTAAGCTCGGTAAAGACCTTATCGTTAACAAACTCCGTATGTGACAACACGCCCAAAGCGAAGTGGTTACGCAAGAAGTTATACTCGACACCTACGTTGAGAGCTGCGTTAAGCATGGTCTTATAGTCGCGCGATGAGGGCATCTCGGTCTTCATCTCGAAGTCCGAATCCATCTTAACCTCGCCCTTCTCAATATCGAAGCCCGCGAAGTTGAAGTCGGCAGTTGCTGATGCCGAATAGTTGGTCATAGCCTTCCACTTGATGAAGCCGAGGTCGGTGACAGCAGCAGATATCTTGAGGTGGTCACGACAGAACTTAAGCTCAAGACCGAGGTCGGCAGCAAAACCAAAGCTCTTGGCGTTGTTTAGGAGCATGTCGACATCGTCGTACACAAGCATATCGGTCGACAATGCCTCACCTGGCTTGATACGATATCTATCGACCACAATACTATTGGCAACCACCCTGCCACGCAACTGCGCTGACACACTCTCCTCACCCACAGAGGCATACACCTTATCGAACTCAGTATGTATATTGGCCACACCGACCAAGAACTTCGCACGAAGACCCAAATTCACATGCTTGCCTATGGGGATCGATGTGCCGAGGTATGCCTCGAGGTAGCTATTCGAGTTTACGCCAGTATTCCTCAAATCGTACTCTCCATTACCCAACGTCTTGAGTGCCGAGAATATCTCCTTTGAGAGTGTAACATCGGTTGTCGAACGCACTCGAGCACCGAAGTTCCAATACATCTTACCCGCATAGAAGCCTACGCCCAAGAGATTGACATTGGCATTAACACCTATACGACCAGTCTCTGGGAGCTTACCGAGAAACTCATCGGGAGTTACCGACTTATGCAGTGCTGTGACCATCTGGCCATCTTTCTGATAGACAAAGTTATCTACCGACAAGATGTTAGTAGGCACATCCACGCCTATACCACTCATACCCGGCAAAGCCACATAGCCTCGTGTGGGGGCAAGGGCTGGGTTCATATCTGTACGGAAGTACGAGCCCTCCATAAAGTATGAGTTACGCGACTGAGCCGAGGCCATATCGACGCCTAACACACATATCGCAAACGCTAATATTGATAATAGTCTCTTCATAGTTATCTAATGTTTATCATATAGTTACAATAATCCCAACTCCTCGAGGTCGGCTGTAACACCTCCCGAGAGCTCTATCTTCAGCTTCGCCTCGACATACTGCTCATCGAGCAACGGCGCACTACTCTCACCCACACCCATAGCATCAAGCGTAAAGCGTATGCCAGCCACGTCGGCGAGCTTCGCGATGCTTCCGTCGACATGAAGCTCAAGGCGCAAGGTACTCTTAGCCTCCTTAACGCCATCCTCCGAACCTACAATAGAGTTACCATCATCAGAGAGAGCCACCAGACCATCCATGACCTCACCATCGGCATCGAGTATCTCGACAAACGCCTCAAGCTGCAGAGGCAGGGTTGTTGCCACCTCGGCAATGATAGCCACATCGTCAACCTCGATATAGTCGAGCTCGGCAAGCTGCTCGAATGGATTATCGACACCCTCCTCGGTGAAATCTATGGTCTGCGCGTAGCTCAACTTCGTCTCGCTGTTAAGCTCCACCGGCATCTCCAACGAGTAGTCATACTTCAGCACATACTCATCGGCAGTGTGCAGTGCCACAACCTTGGTTGGGTCTGGGTCGTTCTTGATATCAAGCCTAACATAGAGTTCGTCGGGGAACGCGCCCTTAAAGAGCTTGTCTATATCGCATGGGACAAAGATATACTCATCGGCGCTATACTCGTCACGACTCGCTTCGGTGCCGAGCACGATAACACTCTTTGAAGGTGTAACCTCATCATCCTTAACCGTAGCTGCATGGATGGTGACATATCCCACGCCATTATAGCCATTGGAGTTAATGACTCTATCCACTTGTGCCTTATCATCAATATATGGCACAATGCTGTACGATGCCATAAGGTCGAGCGTAAATGGGTTCTCCAACTCGATTTTTAGCACAGGCTCAAGGCCTACGCCGTCGATATTTAGGCCACCAACATCACCCAACTTAAATCTATCCTCGTAATTGTAAGAGTAGTTTATGCGACCACAAACCTCTCGGATATCGAGCTCTGTAGCATTAATGCCAGCATTCAACTTCATCTCGCCCTCGTGCATAATTGACGACAGCTTTATCTCGGTACCTCCCGCTATGCGGGCATCAATCTCTGGAGCGAAGCTAATCTCCACATTACCATTGCGTGGATTGAGCTCCTCCTCACCAAAGTCGAGGGCATCGAGGTCTACCTCTACACCGTGTCGCAGTTCATCAAGCGTAGTATGCAGCTTATGCTCCATTGCATTGTAGCCAATCGCCACGTTCTCGTGCAGGACGATATAGTCGGGCAACCAGGCGTCGATAATAATCTCCTTTGCCAAATCCTCCGACATCCAATCGAAGCCATCAGCCTTAAGCACCAATGGGGACTCTTCGGCGAAGGTTATTGAGTGTATAGACGCAATCTCCTCGGGGAGATTCTCAATCTTCACCTTGGCACTATCACCTTCGGGCTTCATGTGGTCGAGCAACGCCACCTCGTTAAGCACGATATCAGCATCCTTGTACGCAAGATATGACATAACATGGAGCTGTGGGCCTTGGATAAGCGTCAAATCACCAGCCTTAGTAGTCATCTCAAATGACAGGTGATACTCAAGGTCTATCGAGAAGTTGATCGCTCCATTCTCAATCTCCTTTTCGTTAGCAACACTCTCAACGTATGCCAAGAATTTCAGTTCGTTCTCACCCTCTGTGAAATCAAACTCAGTAATAGCAAACTCTCCATCCTCAACATGGTTGCCATTGCCATCGTAGAGATTGCATCCGTCGGGGGCTTTAAGTTTCAACGTTACATGGCCACCACCGTTGATACTTGCAAGGTCGTTAAGCAAGAAGCGCACGTCGACACGAGCACCAGGGTCACCCTCCTCGGTAGGCTTTAGATATATACGCTTAACACCCGATAGCATCTCAGGTACGTCATACTCAAACTTCTCAATAACATCGCCATTCTCCTCACCAGTAACCGCAATGCCAACCGTCACATGAGTGGTAACACCGCTAACAACTGTTAGGTCTCCGAAATTAGGTACAACATCATAATATTCATCGACCTTTGCAACATGGTCCGTAAGGCCAAACTCGGGGTACTCTACCGTGAAGCCACTACTTACCTCTGGAATCTCAACAACATGTTTGATGCCATCAATGGTGTGTACTCCCCTATCTCCAATGCTCAGCACATAGCGGCCACCCTTCTCGGTAAGGAGTGTATCAATACCCTCAGCCTTCTCCTTTAACTCGCCAAGAGTCATACGCTCAAGGTCGTCAAGCGGCAATGTTGTACTCCCCTGACCAATTGTCACCTCCGTAGAGACCTCGTCAATACGGAAGCTATCGTCGACACAACCCACCGCAACAGCAACAGATAGCACCAAAAGCCAACGACAAGCACTGTAAACACGTCTCATAATTGTAGTATTTTTTATTATTATTTCGCTTGCACGATATAGAATATGTACAAAGATAACTCTTTTTGTCGAATAAAAGAACTAAAAGTGATAAAATTTCAAAATTAAGATGCAAAACATCCACAACAGAGACAACTATCTGATTTACTGATAATTAGCACACACCAACACAACGCCATTGTAACTTGCTGATAATCAGCACTATGAAAAAATCGCAAAATCACACACTCGCTACACACTGAAAATCAACACTTTGAAAAGCAGCTCGCGGAAAAAATATCGGCCCATTTTCTTGGTCACGCCTATATTTTGTAGTACCTTTGCACTAACAAAACATCACGATTTAACACCATGACACGCAACGACAACATATTATCAGCAATAGCCAAGATGGGTAGCCTACTACTCGTCGCATGTGTGCTATGCGTGGCATGCAGCAACGAGGCGCCATCAGCCAACAACGCTCCCACGCGCGTATCACGCGAAGCAGCCATCCGTGCGTGCGAGGAGTGCGAGGAGCAATACCTTAATTATGACGCGCCCGCGTACGAGGAGGAGCAGATTGCCACGCTACACGACTACTACATGGAGAGCGACGAGCACGGCACCAGGGCGAGAGCGCTATTCTTCTGCGCACAGGCGAGCTACGCCAAAGGTGACACCGCCCAAGCGCTACTCTACCTTATCGAGGCGGAGAAGTCTGCCGAGGCAAATGGCGACTATCTCTACGACGGCCGTATCAAGCGCATGAAGGGCGACATATATGGCGAAGGTTACCTCTTTGCAAATGCCCTCGAAGAGTATCAAAAGTGCTACGAGAGCTTCACCAAGGCCAACATGGCATCACACGCGCAATATGCACTCTTCGATGAGGGTGTCACGCTGATACATATACGCGACTTCGCCGCCGCCGAGCAAATCCTAAACAAGACACTCACATACGCAGCCGAGGAGTCGCTGTTAGGTCTATATTACGGCACGCTACACTACCTTGTAGATATCGCCATATACACCGGTGACTACGACAAGTGTGGCGAGCTACTCGAACTATACGACGAGGCGGACAGCGAGTGGTATAACACCGAACATAAGCTATTTGCCGAGGCGATAGTGGCAGCACACAATGGCGACATGAGGGATGCCGATAGGCTATTAGACGAGATAGAGGGTACTGCCGAGGTGGAGAGCATCGAGGACTACTACTACACGCACTACCTTGTGCACCGCATTGGTGGCGACAGCCTACGCGCCGTAGAGTGGCTGGAGCGTAGCAAGGAGCATCAGGATGGACAGATACTCAAGGTGTTAAACCAGCCGACGCTCAACATCGAGTTGGAGCTACTTCAGAGTCGTTTAGATGCCGAGCGCACCGAACGCCAACTAATCGAGAAGAACAGACAGCAGGAACTACGACATGCCGAGGCGGAGCGCGGCTACATCGTGCGCCTCAACACCTATATAATATGTACTATTGTCATTGGCGTCATACTCCTACTACTCTATATTCGTTATCGCTGGAGGGCTAAGAATCGCGACATAGCACAGTACATCGAGACAATACGCGAACTTCAGATGGCAAACCGCGACCTCCCGAACGAGATGAACGCCACGATTGCGACAATCTACCGCGACCGCTTCTCGGAGATAAATGCCCTATGCGAGACATACTACGACCATAGCGGCACAACGCGACAGAAGAGCATCGTTTTCAACCAGCTGAGTCAGACAATCGAGGATATCAAGGGTGATGACAAGCGACTTGCGGAGATGGAGCGAGCCGTAAACAAGTATCGCAATAACCTTATGCAGCGACTACGCGAGCAGGTGAGCAAGCTCAGCGAGCGCGACATGCGCGTGGCGCTATACATATTTGCAGGCTTCTCGAACCGCGCAATATCAATATTTATAGACAGCGACCCAGTGAGCGTATCGAAGCTAAGATATAACATTAAACAAAAAATAAAGAGCTCAAGTGCCGAAGACTCGGAGGAACTAATACAGGCTCTATCAGAAAAATAGATATTATGAAACGACACCTAAACCTACTACGCAGAGCAGCTATATTAGCTGTCATATCTTGCACACTGGCAGGATGCGAAATGGGGGCGCTCGACGCAGCTAATCCAGGGAGTCCCGGCTACGATTTCATGCCCGACAAGCGACCAACGCCCATCAAGCCTAAAAAGGGCACAGACAGCAAGATTGGGCGCCCAAAGCTCACCGATGACCTTATAAATCAGATTATCGGCAACCGAAGCACTATGCAATACGACAACAGCAATATCGAGGAGCCACGATAGGCAATCGGCGCACAGCGTGGCAAGAGACGAGAAGACGAGGCGCATAACTATACAACGGACAGACATTTGAGTGATTGATACTAATTGCATCACCAAGTGCTTATATACCTGACAATCAATAAATTAGACGACACGACTAAAACATGCGCGTAACTCACTGATAATCAGCGCGTTGAAAAATTAGTAAATTCACCATTTATAAACAGCTGATTTACAAATACTTAAACATCGCGTCGCGGAAAAATATAAGGTCTAAAAATTTGGTATTTAGCGCAGACAGGTAGTAACTTTGCACTAAACAAATCTTAAAACCTACGATTATGAAACGGACATTAACACTCTTATCGTTATGCACCTTGGTGCTCACGTCATGCGAGAGTCCATTTGCTGATTATAAGCATCTGGAGGATATCAGCGGCGTGGAGATAAACGACAACAATGGTGGCAAAGAGTACATCAGCTACCGCGGAGCAGCACTGCCCAAGGAGGAGATTGGTGGCTACTATGAGATGATAGATGTGCTTGAGCTTATCGCCAAGCAGAATGGCGAGATTGACGATGAGCAGTTCGAGCAGCTCCTCAAAGAGAGGCTCTTCAAGTGCACCGACCGCTTTATGATGGATACGGACGACTACGCCATCGAAGAGTATGGCACGGAGTACTACTGGACATGGGCATTCGACTGGGTTGGCTCTCCTGTATTGGGCACTATAATGTGTACCGAGGATGGTCTCTACTACGAGATATCGGAGCCAGGATGTGCCAGCGTTGGCGACCATGCGATAGGATATATGTACAAACAGGGCTATCACGGCTGGTACACGACCAACAAGTGGAGCTACGACGCTGAGACAAACACCCTCAAAACAACAACAGGGCAAGACCTAAACAAAGAGTTTAATCTCGAAGCCGAGGTGCTATACTTCGATGGCAAGAAGGCCGTGTTGCTCGGACACGTGGGTGGCGTAGCGTGGTATGGTTGGCGTGGCAGCGACCCAGAGGTGAAACTATCGTTCAAGGAGGAGCTATACCTCTTCGAGTTTGCGGAGGGTCGCGAGACATTCCTTGAGGGCTACCTACCCAAGGATGAATACAACGCCATGATTGAGGCATACGAAACTCGCTACGAGGAGTACGAAGGCGCTAAGATGCCTGAGAAGGGCGCTGGCTACGAGGAGATGATGGGGGTGCTCAACATGGTTGACAGCTTCAACGGCAGTGCTGACGACTACTGGATTGAGAAGTTCATCAAGGAGAAGCTCATACCCGTGCATACCATATATACGCAGCGTACAAACGACGCCGGTGAGCTGCAGTGGCAGAAGAGAGACTTCGACTACATACGCACCATAATGTGTAACGATGCCGGCGACGGCTACATATCGTACAACACACGCTACGAGGAGGGCGACATGGAGGCATGGATGCAGGAGCAGGGCTACTACGGCTGGTACGAGAATCTATCGTGGAGCTACGACACACGCACCAACACACTCACAACGAAAATGGGAGAGCTTACATGCGAGGCCGAGATTGCATACTCTACAAACTGGGATATCGTCCTCAAGGGCCATGTGGCAGGCATCAGCGAGACAACAACAGACGAGTCGGGCAAGGTAGTGCCAGTATCTGATGTCGAGCTAATACCATTCCGATTTGCCGACAGCATAACTTTGGGCCGTGACGAGGCTTTAGGCGAGACCATAGGCCTCACACGTGAGACATTCCTCAGCGGCTACTACACCTACGACGCGTACTGGGCAAAGGCCGAGGAGTTTGGGAAATAGGTTGAAGCAATTATAGCAATTATAGCAATTATAGCAATTATAGTAGTAAAAGAGGAGGGTTGTTCGACGAACAACCCTCCTCAATTCATATTGGCCACGACGACTACTCCTCGGCAGCCTCCTCAGCCTTGGCACCTGTCTCGGGAAGTTTGAACTCGGTGAAGCCCGCCTTAACCAAGATATTATACCACGCAAAGCACTTCTTCATATCCGATACATGTACGCGCTCGCGGTCGTAGTCGGGCAATACGTTGCCAAACTCCTCGATAATCTTGTTCGAAGACTCCTTGTGCGACACAGCCTCCTTACCCTCGGTGTAGTTCCAGATGTTTGTAAAGACATCGGCAAGAGCTATATCCTCGCCCTCGGTGAACATCGAGATCTCCGTAAGGGCGCTTACGCGTGCGTTCGACGATACGTTCATACGCTTGCCGTCGACGAGTGACTCGACGATAACGCCGCGCATAGACTGTGCAACATACTTATACAAGCCTGGCTGGCCAGAGATAGCCAAAATATCCTTCAACTCCATAGGTTCGATAATATATTAATTTTGTAATATAATGCTCTCAATAAAAATTTAGCGCCACAAATATAGCGATTTTTTGTAAAAATCATTACATTTGTACAATGTAATCACAAATAAAAACCTGAAGATTATGAAGCGTGATAATGTTGAGATAATCCAGATTAACATTTCGGGTGAGGATAAGCCAGGCCTAACATCGTCGCTCACCGAGATACTCGCACGACACGACGCCTTTATCCTCGACATCGGCCAGTCGAATATCCATCAGTCGCTGACACTCGGCATCCTCTTTCTAACCACGCCCGAAAAGTCGGGACAGATAATGAAGGAGCTGCTATTCAAGGCATCCGAGATGAATATCAACATTCGCTTCACGCCTATCGACGAGGAGGAGTACAACCGTTGGGTAGTAGCTCAGGGCAAGAACCGATATATCATCACGCTCATAGGTCGTAAGATCACAGCCGAGCACATCTCGCGCGTGACACAAGCAATATCCGAAGAGGGGCTCAACATCGACGACATCAACCGTCTGACGGGTCGTATGCCCCTGGACGAGGATGAACGCGCACCAAAGACAAGCATTGAGTTCTCGGTGCGTGGCACACTCGAAGACAAAACACGTCTACAAAACACATTCATGGAGCTATCGATGAAGAGCGACGTAGATATATCGTTCCAGAAGGATGGCATCTTCCGCCGCTCACGACGTCTCATCTGCTTCGATATGGACTCGACGCTTATCCGCACCGAGGTTATCGACGAGCTTGCCGACAGAGCAGGCGTAGGTGAGCAGGTGCGCGAGATAACCGAGCGAGCCATGCGTGGCGAGATAGACTTCTGCGAGAGCTTCAAGCAGCGCGTAGCACTACTCAAAGGCCTTGATGTCAGCGTTATGGAGGAGATCGCCGTCAACCTACCAATCACCGAGGGTGTAGACCGCATGATGACAATCCTCAAGCGCGTAGGATACAAAACAGCCATCCTATCGGGTGGTTTCACATACTTCGGCAACTATCTCAAGAGCCGCTTCGGCTTCGACTATGTATATGCCAACGAGCTCGAGGTCGAGGATGGCAAGCTCACCGGTCGCTATACGGGTGAGATTGTCGACGGCAAGCGCAAGGCCGAGCTACTGCGTCTGTTGTGTCAATTCGAGAATATCGACATACAGCAGTCGGTTGCCGTGGGTGATGGCGCCAACGACTTGGCGATGCTCAACATCGCAGGTCTCGGCATCGCCTTCCACGCCAAGCCCAAGGTGCGCGCGACAGCGAGCCAGTCTATATCGACCGTGGGCCTCGACGGCATACTCTACTTCCTTGGCCTCAAGGACTCATGGGTGGACAGCACCAAGGAGTAACAGCAACACGCATACCCGATGTTTAGGTACGGCATCATAGCTCTACTATGTCTCGTCATGGGATGCGCCAAGGGTAGCGCGCCAGCACATACACTCCCGTTAAAGGAGCGCACAACAACAATAGAGCAGCTACACTTTCGAGCAGAGACTAATCGTGCCGTGACCATCACCGACGATATCATCGTAAGTGGTCGTATCACCTCATCGGACATAGAGGGCAACTTCTTTCGCTCGCTTATCATCGAGGATGAGAGTGGCGCCATGGAGCTACTAATCAAGGAGTACGACCTATCGACAACATACCCCGAGGGGTTACGCGTGGCACTCCACCTCAAAGGTTGCGCCATAGGCTACAACATGGGCATACTGCAAGCGGGCGTCAAGAGTCCCGATTACGACTACTACGAGATTGGCTACTTGGAGACAAAGCAGAGCATTAATCGCGTGGTACGACGCTCAACAGACGTAGCACCCATCACGCCTCGCAGATGCTCAATAGCCGACATCGGACGTGACGATTGTGGGCGATTAGTTCGCATCGACGACCTATCGCTACGGCACACGACATCCATAGACACCCTCAAAGGCATGACACTCAACGATGCCACATGGCAGGGCTACGCCCTATTCTTCGACCAGAGAGGCGACTCCATAGCCGTATACACCTCACCCGATGCACGTTTTGCCAAGCACAACATACCCACTACCCCACTCGCCATTACAGGTATCGTACAGTGGTGCAGCTACAATGATGGCGAGGAGTGCGCACACCTAAAGATGAGATATGCTATCGACTATGAAGAATCGTTATAGTCTCTACATCATCGCGCTCGCAGTAGCGCTATGTAGCATCAGTTGCACGACACAAGAGCCATACGGCAAGAACACCACACGGCGCGACATAGCCTATCTATGGTCACTCGCACGACACGGTAGTGTTGCCATAAGAGAGGATATATCAGTGCGAGGTATGGTGGTAGCCAACGACAAGTTCAACGAAGTGACCAAGAGCATAATCGTTGCCGACATGAGCGGTGGCATAGAGGTAGCCATCGACTCATACAACACCGAGAGCATAGCACCGTTATTTAGCCATGTGGAGCTCAACATATCGGGGCTACACATTGGTCGTCAAGGCATAAAGTGTATCCTTGGAGCACCACCAACAGGCGAATATGTTGTCGACCGCATAGCCGAGAGGGATATATCAAAATACATAAGGCCGTGTGACAATGACGATACGATACGCGCCAAACAGATGTCAATTGCGGAGATAGACAGGAGCCATCTACTACACTATGTATATGTTGATGGGGTTCGATTTATAGACGAAGAGAGGAGTGCAAAGTGGTGTGATCGCGACACAACAGGCAACTATATAGAGAGCATCCGTCACCTTACCGATGGCAAGGACACACTACGCGTGGTATGCTCCGCCGAGTGCAACTACGCCGCAACGGATATACCCAAGGGCATGGTATCGCTTTATGGCGTTATCGACTATGCTAAACAAGATATTGCGCTACGCATAACGCACTACCAAGCACTAAGCCCTACTCATAGATAGTCGCTCCGACACCCACTGGGTAAGCTCCACGAAGTCGGCGACAGATAGCTGCTCGGCACGCATCGAGAAGAAACGATGCTCCTCGCCACCAAAGTCCCCAAATACCGACTTCAGCGAGTTGCGTATCATCTTACGGCGCTGACCAAACGACGCCTTGACGACCTTAATAAATAGCGTCTCGTCACAATCCAACTGCTTCACATCGTTACGCACAAGGCGAACAACAGCACTCTTGACCTTTGGGGGAGGGTTAAATACCTTCTCACCTACGGTGAAGAGGTAGTCAATATCATACCACGCCTGAAGCAGAACGCTAAGGATGCCATACTCCTTGGAGCCTGGAGGCTCCGCCAAGCGTACCGCCACTTCACGCTGTATCATGCCCACACACTCGGGGATGATATCTCGATTTTCGAGCACCTTGAAGAATATCTGCGACGATATATTATAGGGGAAGTTACCGATAATCTTGAGCCTATCACCGTACTGTTTACGAAGATCCATCTTCAGGAAGTCTCCCTCCGTAAGGCGTGGTGCGAACTCCGGGAAGTGGTCGTGAAGATAGGCAACCGACTCGCTATCGATCTCCGCGCCATAGGTCACGACATCCTCACGCTCAAGCATAAACTGCGTGAGCACACCCATGCCACACCCCACCTCGAGCACCTTATCAGGGTTTTCGGTCGTACCACCCTCGAGCGACATGGCAATCTTGCGGGCAATGTTCAAGTCCGTAAGGAAGTGCTGCCCCAATGCCTTCTTTGCGCGTACCTCTGCCATACGTCACCGATTAGTTTGCTACCTCCGATATAAACTTTATACGCACCAAACGAATCTCCTCCTCGCTATACTCGGCACCAAGCTCCTCGATAGCATCGTCCAACGAGTCGGTCTCGGCATCCTCCTTGAAGTAGAGGTATATATCCTCAACCTTATCCTCATCCATGACGGTATTTAGGTAGTACTGTATATCGAGTCGTGTACCCGAGTTGACAATAGCCTCAATCTCCGTAAGAAGCTCATCCATATCGAGGTTACGAGCGCGAGCTATATCCTCGAAATCCATCTTACGGTCGATAGACTGAATGATGAATATCTTATTGTTCGACTTGCTGGCAACGCTCTTAACGACCATATCCTGTGGGCGGATAATCTCCTTCTCGTCGACGTATGCCTTGATAAGTTTGATGAACTCGGCACCAAACTTCTGCGCCTTACCAGCACCGACACCCGAGATTGTCTGCAACTCCTCCATGGTGATGGGGTACTGTATGGACATATCCTCCAACGATGGATCCTGGAAGATGACGTATGGAGCAAGACCATTCTGCTTTGCAACCTTACGGCGCAAATCCTTGAGCATGGCGTATAGCTCCTCGTCGGCAGCACCGCCACCCTTCATCGGACCTATCTGGTCCTCATCGGGCTCTGCATCGTAGTCGTGGTCGAGGGTTACGGTGATGGGCGTAGGCTTGACGATATACTGCTCTCCACGCTCATTGACCGAGATAAGACCATAGTTCTCGATATTCTTATCTATGAAGCCCATGATAAGCCCCTGGCGTATCACCGCATTCCAGAAGCGCGCATCCTTATCGGCACCAGCGCCAAAAAACTCCGACTTGTTATGTCCGTAGCTCTTGACCATTGCCGTAACCTTACCCTGAAGCACCGCCACGAGGTGGTCAATCTTAAACTTGTCACCTATATCTTTGAGTGCCTCTAATGCGAGCTGCATCTCATCGTGCGCCTGCACCTTGGGTTTTGGATGGCAACAGTTATCGCAGCTACCACAGTTGGCCTCAGTATACTCCTCGCCAAAGTAGTGTAGCAGTGAGCGACGACGACACATCGAACTCTCGGCATACGACACGGTCTCCAAGAGCAACAACTTACCAATCTCCTGCTCGGCAACAGGCTTACCCTGCATGAACTTCTCGAGCTTCTGGATATCCTTGTAGCTGTAAAATGTTAGGCAGTGGCCCTCGCCGCCATCACGGCCAGCACGACCCGTCTCCTGATAGTAGCCCTCGAGTGACTTGGGGATATCGTAGTGGATAACATAGCGTACATCGGGCTTGTCGATACCCATACCAAAAGCGATGGTGGCGACGATGACATCCACCCTTTCGTGGAGGAAGGCATCTTGGTTGTGGCACGCGTCTGCGCATCCATACCAGCGTGGTATGCCAGCGCCTTGATGCCATTTGCCATGAGCAGCTCGGCGAGCTCCTCAACCTTCTTACGGCTGAGGCAGTAGATGATACCACTCTTGCCATCATGTTGCTTGATGAAGCGGATGATATCGTGGTCTACGTTATGCTTTGGACGTAGTTCGTAGTATAGATTTGGGCGGTTGAACGACGAACGGAATACCGTAGCGTCGGTCATGCCGAGGTTTTTCTGAATATCCATCTGCACCTTTGGCGTAGCTGTCGCCGTAAGGGCGATGAGCGGTGCTGTGCCTATATCGTTGATGATGGGACGTATGCGTCGATACTCTGGGCGGAAGTCGTGACCCCACTCCGAGATACAGTGCGCCTCGTCGATGGCGTAGAACGACACCTTTATCTTGCGCAAGAAGGCGATGTTATCCTCCTTGGTTAGCGACTCTGGGGCGAAATATAGCAGTTTGGTGCGACCCTCCAAGACATCCTGGCGCACCTGCATGATGGCCGACTTATTGAGCGACGAATTGAGGAAGTGCGCAATGCCCGACTCGGTAGAGAAGGTACGCATTGCATCTACCTGATTCTTCATCAGGGCGATAAGTGGCGATATGACAATAGCTACACCATCCATGATGAGGGCAGGGAGCTGGTAACACAACGACTTACCGCCTCCCGTAGGCATCAACACAAAGGTATCCTTGCCCGAAAGTACGTTCTTAATGACTGCCTCCTGATTGCCTTTGAACGATGAAAATCCAAAGTACTCACGCAGTTTCTCGTGTAATAATCCTCCTTGTTCGGTGTCCATAATTTCTTGTCGTAGAAAAAATTTACCCAAATATACTATATTTTTTTGAAAAATAGTCATAACTTTGTGAAAAATTTACGAATAATTTATGCGACTCTATACAAGCGAGCTGGTAAAATCCTATAAATCACGCACTGTCGTCAACCACGTCAGCATCGACGTTAAGCAGGGCGAAATCGTCGGTCTGCTCGGTCCCAATGGCGCTGGCAAGACCACAACGTTCTACATGATTGTAGGCCTCATTAGACCCAACGAGGGGCGTATATTCCTCGAGGACGACAATGGCAAAGTGAGCGACATCACCAAACTGCCAGTATACAAGCGTGCACAGATGGGCGTCGGATATCTCGCACAGGAGGCATCGGTATTTCGCCGCCTAACAGTCGAGGACAATATTCGCGCCGTACTCGAGATGACGAAGTACTCGCGTAAATACCAGAAAGAGCGCGTAGAGCAGCTTATCGAGGAGTTCCGCCTGCAGAAGGTGCGCAAGAGCTACGGTAACCAGCTCTCGGGTGGCGAGCGACGCCGTACCGAGATAGCGCGTGCCGTGGCCATCAACCCCTCATTCATCCTCCTCGACGAGCCATTTGCGGGCGTCGACCCTATCGCCGTAGAGGATATTCAGAGCATCGTAGGTACACTCAAAGATAAGAACATTGGCGTCATCATCACCGACCATAACGTGGATGAGACCCTCGCCATCACCGACAGAACATATCTCCTCTATGAGGGTAAGATTCTGAAGGCTGGCTCGGCAGAGGACCTCGCCGCCGACGAGATGGTACGCCGCGTATACTTGGGTAGCAACTTTGAGCTTCGCGCCTCACCACAGATGATTCGCGAGCGTAAGGAGCGCGAGGAGCGCGAGAGGCAGGCAGCACTTCGCGAATTGGGTATAAACAGCAACGAGGGCGACGAGGAGGAGGACGACGAGTAGCCCCCTAAACACTTTATATGGACGATAGTACAGTTCCCCTACGAAATAGATTGCATGGCGAGATAACACCCCCATGCTCAAAGAGTTATGCACAGCGCGCCTTGGCAGCAGCACTTCTGACCAAGGGACGCACAACGCTACGCGGCATAGAGCTATGTCGCGACACACGCTCGGCAATAGCCGCGATAGAGGCATTAGGCGCAAAGGTCGAAATTCTCGACGATAACACACTCTCTATAGTTGGAGGGCTATGCCCCACTACCGACTGCCTGAATGTTGGCGAGTCGGGCTTGGCAGCGCGTCTCTTCACCCCGATAGCCGCACTTTGCGATAAGCCAATAACAATCAATGGTGAGGGCACCCTACGACACCGCCCCATGGCGATGATGATAGAGCCACTGAAGGCCCTTGGCGTAGATATCCGCGATGGTGGCGGAAGGCTCCCCATCGAGGTGTGTGGCCCCATGCAAGGTGGTGAGGTAACGGTAGATGGCTCGGTATCTTCGCAGTTTATAACAGGTCTACTCATAGCCCTGCCATTAGCCTCGAACGACACAACAATATATGTACATGAGGCGGTGTCGACACCATACATCGACATGACACTCAAGACCCTCGAGCGCTTTGGCATCAGCGTGATGTATAACGAGGGCGACTACACCCAGTTCTACATCGAGGGCGGACAGGAGTATGAGGCCGTAGACTACACAATCGAGAGCGACTGGAGTGCCGCAGCATCTATAATGGTCGCCGCCGCCATAGCTGGCGAGATTACCATTCACAACATCTCTACCCTATCGAGCCAGGCTGATACGGCAATTTGTCGTGCTCTGGAGCGTGCTGGAGCATCCATAGTCATCGAGCGCGACACCATCACCGTTGCTCACCGACCACTCGAGGCCTTTGAGTTCGACGCCACGCAGTGTCCCGACCTCTTCCCTGCACTCGTAGCACTCGCAGCAGCAGCAAGTGGCGTATCGTCGATATATGGCATAGGTCGACTACGCGGCAAGGAGAGCGACCGCGCCGAGGTGCTACGCGAGGAGTACGACAAACTCGGCATAGAGATAGAACTCGACTACGATAATGATGTGATGCGCATTGTGGGAGGAGAGCCTCGACCTCACGACGTAGACAGCCATGACGACCACCGCATAGCGATGTCGTTGGCCATAACCGCTCTACGCATTGAGGAGCCTATTGAGATTAAGAACCGCGAGTCGGTAGCCAAGAGCTACCCCTCGTTCTTCGATGATATTGAGAGCCTTAAACAACACGACGGTGAATAATCAGTTTGGACATAGCCTGCGCATGACAATCTTTGGAGCGTCACACGACAGCCATATTGGCATCCTCATCGAGGGGCTCCCCGCAGGTATACCCCTACCAGCCGAACTATTCACTGCCGACATTGACCGCCGCCGCCCACAGCTACGTGGCGAGACTACGCGCCACGAGAGCGACACCCTCCACATCGAGGGGCTCGACAACAACGACACCTCAACAGGGGCACCAATACGCATAACATTCCAGAATAGCAACACTCGCTCAACGGATTACACTCACCTCGTGGAGCACCCACGACCCTCGCATGCCGACCTTGTGCAGCGCCGCAAGTATGGCGAGGAGTACAACATAGCGGGCGGAGGCATGGCATCAGGGCGTATGACCGTAGCCCTTGTGGCCGCAGGTGTGGTCGCCAAGCAGGTTATCCCAGAGGTGGCGTTCACATCGGAGCTTATAAGCGTTGGTGGCAACAGCGATAGCGCCACATTCGACGCAACAATTGCCGAGGCGGCACGCATGGGAGACTCCGTAGGCGGTGTTGTAGAGTGTCGTGCCACGGGCATACCCCACTCCTTGGGTGAGCCATTCTTCGACTCCGTGGAGAGCATCATCGCCCACCTAATATTCTCGATACCGGCAGTCAAGGGTATCGAGTTTGGCGACGGCTTTCGAGGCTGCGCCAAGCGAGGTTCGGAGCGTAACGACAGCATAATAGATGCCGCAGGGCACACCGCGACAAACAACGAAGGGGGCATAAACGGAGGTATCACCAATGGCAACGATATCGTTTTGCGCGTGGCCATAAAGCCTACGCCAAGCATCGCACTCGAGCAACGCACATACAACTTCCGAGAGGCAGCCATTAGCGCACTCACCATAGGGGGTCGTCACGACGCCTGCATAGCACGCCGCGCCGCAGTGGTTGTCGAGGCAATGGTGGCATTCGCCCTCGCCGATCTTAAACTACGCGCATAATGGCCACACGACGCGAGATATTCAACGAGCTGACCACAGCGGCCATGGAGTGCTACGCCGCAGCAGAGGCACGCCAGATTGCCGAGATGATCATAACCACCAAGGGCGGCATCACGCGCAACGACCTTATAGTAGAGCCCACAAAAGAGCTCATCATAGACGAGCTTGCGAGCATCAAAGAGCAGCTCAAAACGTGGCGCCCCGTGCAATACATATTGGGTAGCGCCGATTTTATGGATATGAGCCTCGAGGTGAACGAGGCGGTGCTCATTCCACGCCCCGAGACCGAGGAGTTGGTATTATGGGTAGCAGAAGCTTCACACGAAGGGGCTACGATACTCGACGCCTGCACGGGTTCAGGCTGTATAGCCATAGCACTCGCACGCACAATCCGCGATAGCCGCGTCTACGCCTTTGACCTCTACGACAGTGCGATAGAGACAGCCAAGCGCAATGTCGAACGCTATGCGCCGCAGGTCAACATACGCAAGGGTGATGCCCTCGCCGACTTCTCCGAGCAATTTACCGAGAGGTTTGATGCAATAGTCTCCAACCCACCATATATACCGATTAGTGACAGCGCCATGATGCGCCCCAACGTCACCGCACATGAGCCTCACGAGGCGCTATTTGTCGACGACAACGACCCGCTACTCTTCTACCGCGCCATAGCACGCACAGCACGCAAGATGCTCACCGCGGATGGCGCACTCTACTTCGAGATATACGAGACCCTTGGCACAGAGATGTGCGACATGTTGCGTAGCGAGGGGTATAGAGATATTACCCTCCGCGAGGACTTCAGAGGTAAACCACGAATGATATGCGCAAGAGTGAGTTCGATAGCGAGATGACGCCCGCTCCCCGCGAGCGTAAGACGAAGAGTGCCCAGCAGGCACTCCAAGCACTTATGCGTCTATGTTCGCGTGCAGAGAAGTCTACGGGTGATGCCATGCGACTGATGCGTACATGGGGCGTGCCCGAGGCGGAGCGCCAAGGCGTTGTCGACACACTCATCGCACAACGCTTCATATCGAACCGCCGCTATGCCGAGGCGTATGCTCGCGAGAAGTCGTCGCTTGCTGGCTGGGGGCCCAAGAAGATAGCCATGCAACTAAGAGCCAAGGGCGTTGAGCGCGAGATAATTACGGAGGTGATTAGTCAATATGACTACGACACGCACCGCGAGCGTCTCACCGAGCGTCTACGACGCAAGCTACGCACAACAAAGGCCGCGTCGGAGTATGAACTGCGAGGCAAGCTATTGCGTTATGCTCTATCCTTGGGTTATGATTACGATACCGCCATGGCGAGCATCGAGAGTATAGAGACCTCAACAGAGCCATAGAGATGCCAACCGATGGAGGCATGTTTACCACAGCCCGAACTATTTGATGACTTGATACACAAGCACCGAAGAGAAGCTACCGCTATCATGCACATCTACCGACACACAGAATCGACCCTCACATGTAGGCTGTATGGTCATAGTCATCTTACCATCGTCACCCACACTCCACTCATCATGCTGTATCTGGCCGCCGTCCTCAATAATAGCCCATGTCTTATCCTCACCTCTACCCTTGGGATAGAAGCTAAAGGTATATGCGCATCCTACTTTCAGCTTATAGTGCATAGGGATGTTGTCAATAGTTAGGCAGCCACCCATGCTATTGCTTATGATAGCGAGGGATTTCACATCATGCTCTGTAATAAGCCTTACCAACTCTTTCTCATCGACACCTGCGGCCTTCCACTCTGTCCACAATAGATGCTCCACCCCTTAACCATATCCCGTGGGTAGGCCTCTCGTATGACGTTTTGCTCCTCTATTGTAGGCTTAGCGATGTTGTACTCGGCAACCTTTTTCCAATTATTGCCTCCATTCGCATCTCGTACGACCAAGCTTAGTTTACGAGAGGAGCCACTATCGTTACGAGAGGTACCTTTTACAATATATGACTCTATACCAATGGCACGCGATAATTGGTAGAATAACTCACAGTAGGCCTGACATACGCCCCTGCGATTATCAAAACAGAACCCAGGGTCGTCAATAGTGTATGTAGTATCGAACGCTATATTAGTACATATCCACTCATAGAGAGTCTTCACCTTATCATAATCGCCCTCGCACCACATAGTGATATTCTCGGCGCGTATTCTAAAGTCATCCTCCTTATACGCAACATATTTTATTCTCTTCTTGGGTTCCTGTGTGAGAGATGTATCGTTGGCAACAACAGCCTCGCTTGCCGCAATCATACCGACCAAGGCGAGTGAAATTAGGGTTTTGTGTATAGTTCGCATAGATATAGAAGTTAAACTCAATCTACCATCAAAGAGAGTTTATTCCGTATTGTTCTATCAAAAATTATTGATTTCACAAATTTCACATCCGCGGATTGCCATGAGGCAGAGGCTATATGTTATCGTGCGCAGGAACACGCATGGTATTCTAATACTCCCGACAGAGCTATTGTGCCGCACTATGATAGATTACACAGCACGAAACACTCTATATATGCAAAAGGAACGGCGATACGACGCCTAACTCTTATCAATATGATATGGATTGAATTAAAAAAATAGATTTATGGAAAACGAAGTTATAATTAGATGTAAGTCGTGCGGTGTTGCTTTGAAGAAGTACACTCCCATGTGCCCACATTGCGGTAGAGAGGTGAAGTTCGAGCGTCACTGGATTGTGACAGCTGGACTATGGTTGGGCATCATAGTGAAATGTCTAACCATCGGTCTCTACATAGCTATTGTTGGCTGGGGTGTAGGGCCATTCTTGGATATATTTACGGAGGAGATTGGAGGCAAGGTCGTATTCTCTTGCTTAATAATTGGAGAGGGTTTAGCTATCGCCGGACTGGTTAGGAAGTTGCAGTGGAAGAGAGGGGCTGTGCTAATGATACCCCACGCTATGGCATTAGGACTACTAATGTTACAGGTTGGGGCTGCACTATTTGGAGACTTTGCCTTTGTTGGATTTTTATTGATACTCCCTGTAATACTTATCCAAACCAAACCCTACGAGCTACTACTAAATGTTAAGAAGGATGGTGTTTCATGCTCGCAAATATTAACGTTTATTCATGGTGATGACTCTACGACGAAGGACACCTACAAACTCACCCTTATGAAGGTGGGAAGATGCCAGGGGTGCAAATTTGCTAAAACACCTCTATACACAAAGTGCGACGAATGCAGAAAGAGCGTGAAATTTAAGCGTCACTGGGTATCTACATTAGGGTTGTGGCTCTTGATTATCATGAAGTGTATCCTGATTGGCCTATGCGTGGGTATCACATTCTCACATATTAGACCCGATATCGCATATATGATTGATGGAACGGAGCGTGCCTTTGCATGTTTGGGCGTGAGCATATCCTCGTTGATTGGAATTATTGGATACATCAAGCTATTGATGCGCCGAGACGGATCGCAGCTTATTGCTTTCGACATCATCGCTTCGAGCATCCTGTTAATACTGATATTCCCGATCTATTCGATTGGCATTATCGGACAGTGCATCCTGTTAATTACGCTTGTTGGTATTCAATATGCACCCCTTGCACTCATACTATACGCCAAGCGAGATGGTCTAACATTTTATGAGCAGTTGGTATTTCGCAAAGGTCACGAATTGGATATTGAGTAGCAATACAGAGGGTGGAGTTGCTGAACAAGGTAGACCAGCACAGACATTAGTGGGCAGGAGAGGCTTCACCCTCTTCCTGCCCTAAGTGACTTACTCATTGCTAATCAGCATAGGCCAACCATCGACACCAAAGCCCCATAGATAATTACATTGGGGTGTATTAGCTATGTTCCAAGTGGCGATTTGGGTATTCATCGCAGTGATTGCGTTCTCATTGTTCTCGGCGTCGCCCTTTTGCAAAGTGTAATAGCCATCAAGAGCCACAGAATATTCCATTCCGATTTTCCATACGCCATATTCAGCAGTACCACGCATCAACTCGCCCGAAATGTTGTTTGAAAGAGCAGTCGAGATAGTACCCATATTGGCACACGCTACATACTCCGTATCAACACCACCATACGCACTGCCTATGCCATAGGTATAGATAGGCGTGATGAAGAAAGAGGTGCTACACTTGGCAAAAAAAGAGCGACATAACCCCAACAGAGATTGCTCGCACGTCACACATGTCGCAGATAAAATTCTTCAAATTCTGCCGTAAGCACTTCGATTGCACCGCCACAGAGCTTATCGCAAAGGCACAAAGCGAAGGTAGATAAGAGGTACTAATTACTCATATAGACAACCTACTTGTCCAAGCGAGGCATTGTGACCTTGAAGTGGGGACTCTCGACATGTTGAGAGTAGGCAATAGCAATCATTTGACGCAGGATGTCGGGGTACTTGTCTGCCAAGTCGTTATCTTCGTGAAGGTCATAGGCGAGATTATAGAGATGAGGCACGCCACCTTTAGACACCATCTTCCAATCACCCATACGCACAGCCACCTGGTCGGTCTCCTCGAACTCCCAATACAAAAAATCGTGTTTTGGTTGCTCTCCCTCGCCAAGGAGCGTGGGAGCAAACGACACACCATCGAAGTAGTCGACCTCAACATTTGGGTTTCTATATCGCTCCGAGTAGTCATCAACACCCGCCAACTCCGAAAGCGTAGGCATCATATCGTAGAATGCCAAGATATGGTCGTTCACCGCTCCCGCCTCAACCGTTCGTGGCCACCACGCAATAAACGGCACTCGAACGCCACCCTCGTGTGTCTCTCGTTTGATGCCGCGAAGCTCAGCATTAAAGCCAAAGAACTCGGGGTCGGCGCCACCCTCGGCGTGTGGGCCATTATCACTTGTAAAGATGACTAACGTATTCTCCGCAAGGCCATTAGCACGCAACACATCCAATATCTCACCAACATAGATATCAAGGCGCGAGACCATGGCGGCAAACTGAGCGTGCGCATCGCGCGAGGTATTATATCGTGACCAAGGATTTGTCTCCCAATCGCTATCCGACGACTTAAACTTATCCCTATAATGTTGCAGCAACGAGTCTTGAGGCTGTACCAACTCAGCATGGGGCAGGGTGTAGGTGAAGATGCCGAAGAATGGCTTATCTCCCTGCTGACTGCGCAACCACTCCATAGCCCTGCGATGAATCATATCGGCAGAGTACTGCGTACGATTCGTATACCCCTCACCCTTTTGCGGATATCGGATATTCTCCTTAAGGACAACACGCACGAGCGTAGTGTCGCCCTCAAGCAGACTATAACGGTTCAAGAAGTTGGGATAATAGAGGTGGGCTTGATACTGGCATATATAGCCGAAGAACTCATCTATACCTCGCTTGTCGGGCGTAGAGTGTGAGCCCTCATAGCCACCAGCCCACTTGCCAAACATAGCTGTGGCATAACCATTATCGCGCATTATCTCGGGAAGGATAATATGCTCGCTGGAATAGGGATGTTGACCCACACGAGAGTAATCCTCATTCTCGCCATAGCGGACCATAGGCACATCACGCCAATACTCCTTATTACCCCTCACCTCCGTATGCCCCGAGTGCTGACCTGTCATAAACGATGCACGCGATGGTGCACTCACAGGGCTACCTGCATACGCCTGCGTAAAGCGCATACCCTCACGCGCCATACGGTCGATATTCGGTGTCTCGATAAGCTGCTGGCCATAGCAGCCCACATCGTTATAGCCGAGGTCGTCGCACATAATGATAATGACATTTGGCTGCTCACCATAAGCGTAGAGTGGTGGTAGAAACATCCCACCACACAAAAGAGAAGTATATAATCGTCTTTTCCTCATAACATCTACTTTTTACACCTCATAATATTTGCTGGTGGCATACCCTGCTCCAACTGCCCACGCATATAGTCCATCGCCTCGTGAGCATGCTCAAAAAAGGCGTAATAACCCTCACACAAATAGTTGAGCCCCGCTTCACCATCCTCGGTCACAATAAACCTATTACGCGGGCACTCGCCATGACACGCAAACTCATACCTGCACTCTCGGCACTTTTGAGGTAGCGAGGTGTACTTATTTGCGCCGAACGCTCGTTGCTTCGCGCCATACATCATATCTATAAGCAAGCTATCCCTAAGGTTACCGAGCCTATACTCTGGGAATACAAAGTGGTCGCACGAATAGAGATCGCCATTATGCTCTATGACTGCCGAGTGTCCGCAATATTTCGACATGGTGCATACCCCAGCGGGTGCACCCACCCAATTAGCAAGTGTCGTATCGAAGAGCTGAACGAAGAACTCTCCAACATCGTTATGCACCCACTCATCGAAGATAGCGCACAAGAACCTCCCCCACTGCTCTGCCGTTATGGAGTATGGCGTAACCTCGCCACCCGACTCACCAGCGTGCATTAGCCTCGGTACACCGCCCTCCACAGATATGCGCTCCACGACGGGTGTAAACTGCAGGTAGCGGCACGCCAACTCATCACGAAAGAAACGATAGAATTCCAACGGACGCTCCACATTCGCAGCATTCACCGTGGCCATAGCATTCCACTCCACGCGGTATTTTTCAAGCAGCCGTATGCCACGGATAACATCTCGAAAGCTACTCTCGCCATTGCGGGTTCTGCGCATCGCATCGTGCATCTCGCACGCGCCATCTATCGAGACACCCACCAAGAAATTGTGTTTCCCAAGAAACTTGCACCACTCCTCATCCAAAAGTGTTGCATTTGTCTGTATGCAGTTGTCCACCCTGCGCCCATCGGCATAGCGTCGTTGCAACTCGACAGCTCGCTCATAGAACGATATAGGGCGTAACAGAGGCTCACCGCCATGCCATATAAAGAGCACATCAGATGTGGTCTGCGAGTGAATATACTCTTTAACGAATAGTTCGAGCATATCATCACTCATCATCTGCGAGGAGCCGCCACATTGTTCGCTCTTTTCGAGATAATAGCAATAGTCACATCGCAGGTTACACTTCGCACCCACCGGCTTCGCCATCACATACATTGGACGGCCATACCCGACCTCTATCTCCTCGCTTTTACTCATAGTGCAAATTTACAAAAAAATCAAAACAAACTGCAATTATTCGCCATTTATCGACAATTGAGCTAAAGTGTTCCTTTGCGGAATTGAGTTACCAACAATAACAGGACTGCATCTGACTCGCCCGATTATATCGGATTGCGAAAGTCGTAACCCGCAGAATTTGGTCGGATCTGTGCCTAATGTCCCGACATCAGCTAACATCTTGATACAGAAAAGAGGCCGAATAAAAAGTGATTTTTGGTCGGCCTCTATATTTTTTAGTTCTTTCGTGATTCCGGCGAGGCAAGCTATTGCGTTATGCTCTATCCTTGGGTTATGATTACGATACCGCCATGGCGAGCATCGAGAGTATAGCCCCTATCATATAAAAGACACAACGCACCTCCGATTCCCATCGGTGATGCGTTGCCATTATCGTTTACTGAAAGCCGTATATTAACTCCATACCTACATGCTCGGAGCATGTGTATCGAGTCTCCTTTTTAAGTGTAGCAGACCGAAGCCTGCTACACTTGGTTGGCTTAGTCAGCCTCTTCAATATTACTCAGTAATTGTAAGTGTAATCTTGAATGAGGTAGTCTCTTGCTGCCAGATATGTCCAACATACACGTTAACGTTAAGCTCGACAGTCTTAGTCTCAGTCAACGCGTTTTTATTGTTGTAAACCAACTTACCTGTAGCCTCCTCGAAGGTGAGAACTGACTGGAGCTGCTCAGGAATAGTGAGTTTGTAAACAGGATTCTCCAATCCATAGATATCAGCTGCACCATAAGTGGTTGCGAAGCCGTTAGTATCGTCACCCTCTGTCCAGTTAGCATTGCTCCATGCTACCTCTATGTCGGTATCCTTTACAAGCTCACCGTGCTGGATAAGGTCGAAGCCACGAACATCCTGAAGTGTCAACTGGTTCATCAGGTAGTAAGTGTATGTCTTAGCCTCACTATTCGAAATAATGATGTTAAGATTCTTCGACTGGAGGTGACCAACAAGGTTATACTGCTTCACATAGTAGTTAGCATACTTCTGTCCAGCATCGAAGTTTGTAGGAAGAACAGTCTTCACACCGTTGGTGTTCTCGAGAACAAGTGTACCCTTAACGCGTACAGATGCATCGCGACCCTGGTAGAAGAGTATGTTCGAACCATCCTGGAAGTAGATGCCAGCACCAGGTGCCTGAGCGAAGCTGAATGTGCTGGTCAAGCCGAGAGCTGCAAGATTCTCAATAGGAGCACCATTGTTGTCAACAACGTTGAATGCATAATCCATGTTGATGCTTACATAAGCGTTGTAGAGCGACTGCGACTCCTCAGGATTGTTCAGATATGTAGCCTTAGGTACAGAGAAGTACTCATCGTCAATGTTGTATACATAGTACTCAACGTCATCATAGTTGTAAGTAGTCCAATCAACATTGATAGTCTTGTTAACGATGATTGTCTGACCATACCATGTTGTGTAAGTAGACTTGTAAACAACCGACTCAGGTGTTGCGTCGAAGTCAACATAGCTGTAGTTTGCAGTTGCTGCAGCACCCTCGGTAGCATCAGCGCTAACTACCAACTTAGTGTTGTCCATAGTAACACCATTAGCAAGGTCAACCTGTGCACGCATAGCGTTATCTACGAAGATAGCATCCAAGTACTCAGCAGCGGTAGTGAAGCTATCCTTATCAACATTACCAACAACGTCGTAAATCTCGCTCAACGAACCAGCAGCCTTAGAGAATACAAGGTCCTTAACAAGCATTACAGTGTCGTCTGCAAGAGTGATCTCAACAGTCTCGAGGCCGATGTTCAAAGTCTTAGTGAACTTAACCTGCTGACCGTACCAGAGAGTTACCTCCTTAACGTAGTCAATCTTCTCAGGAATCTCAGTTGCAAAGTCATCGATGTTGTAAATAGAGCTGATCTCTGTACCATCGATGTCCATCATGGTGTTAGTGTAATCAGCACCATTTGCCTGGTTAGAATCAACAGTGTAACGATTAGTTACGAAGATATCCTCAAGGAACTCATCAGCATCCTTAGTAGTGTTAACGTTGCTTGCTACCAATGCATCGAACAAAGGCTCCAACGAATCAGTGTAAACACTCTCATTAGTGAACTCCTTAGTAAGCATCCATGCTACCTCATCGAGAGCGATTACGATAGGCTCACGACCACGGTCAACAGTGTTAACGGTAACAGATATAGTTACATCAATGCTATCCAACTCGTAGAGAGCGGTAATCTCGTAAGTCTTATCCCACTCGAAGCCTACAAGCTCAATTGTAGGTGCAGCGTTGGTTCCAGCGAACTTAACGGCTACGTTATTAACAGCTACACCACCGGTTGCAACGGTAATAGCAGGATTCTCAACAAGAAGGTCTGCGTAAGTTACGTCATCAGGAAGAGTGCTTGTCGCAATTGTAAGCGCGTCGATAGAGTTAGTAGGCTCACTACCTGCATCGCTCTTAGCATCCTGCTCATAGTTCCAAACGATAGCGACATCCTCCATTGCAATCTCGCGAGTAATCTTAGTTACGCGTACATTTGCAGATGCAGTAAGCTCAGTGCCGCAAACGTCATACTTGTACGTTACAGTCTCGATATCGCCTACAGCAAGCTTAGTAGCCTCCTTAAGGCTAACCGATGCCATATTCAAATAGGGGTCGGTGTTGTCCAATGTGTTCTTGAATACGTTACGGTTGGTATCGCCATCGTGAGTTGTAACAACATAGGTAGGATCATACTTAGTTACGTTGATAGCATAACCATCGTCGATCATATCAGCAACAGTGAACTCACCCTCGCCATTAACAGTGAACTGGAAGTCATGCTCGGGCAAAATCTCAACTACCTTCTCAAGATCGGTATACTCAATAGTGTAGTCGTTAGCAACCTGTGCGTTAACCAAAGCAACCTCAATTACATCAGCCTGCTTAGCAGGAACTACATTTGTGTAAACAGTTGAAAGGTTAGCAGTCTCAGTATTCAACACGAGTGATACGCCATACTCCATTTTACCATTGTAGAAGTCTTCACCGAGATTACGAGCATCGAAAGTAACGTAAAGACGACCATTGAGATCACCCTCAACACCTACGATATTGAACTCAGGCTCAACACCACGAGTGCGCAAGCCCTCAAGCTCGAATGAAAGCTGATCAACTGTGCCCTCAACAGCGGAAGCGCTTGCAATAACTGCAGCACACTCAGCGGGGTATACCTGATAAACCATAGTAGAGCGGCCCTCTACGATAGTCTGACCAAGCATTGCATAGTTAATGGTACCCTTGCCATCAGAGTACTCAGGAACGAATACGATAGACTGAACACGGTTCAAAATCTTTGCGATATCACCCTTAAGACCCTCGATAACCTTGTCGTTAGAGGCTATATACTCGTCAATCTTCTGCTCGATAGTAGTAGCATAAGCTGATAGCTGATCAAGCTTAGTTCTGATATCAGCGAGCTCGCGCTCCAACGCCTTCTGAAGCTCATCAGTGTAAGCCTTAGCAGCATCCTCAGCATCCTTAGCTGCCTTAAGAGCAGCTGCAAGAGCAGCATCGATAGCACCATCAAGACGTGCAATCTGCTCTCCCATTTGCTTCTGGAAGTCAGCCAATGTTGTCTCCAACTCAGCCAAGTCCTGAGTAAGAGCATCGATGGTTACCTGCATCTGTGCAATGTTGGTCTGAATCTTGGCGATAAGACCCTCAGCTGCACCTACACGCTGATCAAGAGCTGCAAGGCTCTCCTCAAGGGCAACCAACCAAGCTGCGTGCTGATCTAAAGTCTGAAGAATAGCAGCATCCTGAGCCTGAAGTGATTTGATGTCCTGCTCATGCTGAGTCGAAAGCTGGTTGATAAGGGCAGTATTTTTAGCGATCTCGCCAAATGCCTTCTCGAACTGCTCGTTAACGATTCTCTGGTAGTCTATGAAACTGTTCTCAAGGTTAGTTACCTTAGTATCAACAGTCTCGATAAGTTCCCTAATTGCCTTGTCAGCCTCAGCAAGGAGATCAAGTTGATCCTGTGTGTACTGTGCCAACTCCTCAAGACGGCCATTGAGGTTATTAATGAGAAGAGTCTGATTGTCATGCAAAGTGTACAACTCCTCAACATTACCCTCAAGTGTCTTAATAGCAGCCTCAGCAGCATCTACACGACCCTTAAGTGTCTCGATAGCAGTGTTTGTTGCAATAGTATACGCATTGAACTCATTAGTAAGATCAAGAAGATCTGTCTGAAGGCCCTCGATAGCCTCAGCATTCTCAGCGATAGCCTCAGCATTCTCAGCGATAGCCTCAGCGTTGAGTGTGATTGAAGCCACTGCTGTCTCGATGTCCTTAGCAAGCTCAGCATCTACATCCTTAAGAGCCTCGATTGCCTCCTCGTTAGCCGAGATGCGCGCAACAGCATCGGCAATCTTAGCGTTCACCTCGGCAACCTGCTTAGCAATCTCGTCGTAAACAGCCTTGATATCAGCATCGTGCTTACCCTCGAGCTCAGCAAGCTGACCCTTAAGAGCCTCAAGCTCAACTACTGCATCAGCAATAGCATCCTTAGCCTCCTGGATTGCCTCGTCATGCTCAGCATCGGTAGCTACTAAAGCATCGATTGCTGCCTTATTCTCAGCAATCTTTGCATTACCGGCCTCGATAGCATCCTCGAGAGCCTGCTTCAAGCTCTGCAAGTCAACCTTCAAGGGATTGATCTCACCCTCGCGAATATCGTCGATCTGCTGCTGCATATCGCGAATATCCGCATCGTAGTCAGTACATCCGGTTGAATAGAGCATGGCTCCAACCAGGAGCATACTCAGAAATTTAGATAAGTACTTCATCATTGTTAATTAAATTGATTAAAAAAAATATATATGTCTATTATTGACGTTGTTACTCGAGAGTGCAGATAACAACTCGGTTGTCAGCCGGATTATCAAAGGGCTGCTCCGTGTCGCCAACGAACGATGTCGTAATGCGCTCCTGGGCTACGCCTGCCTCGGCCAACGCGCGTGTTACTGCCTCGGCGCGACGCTCCGATAGTCGGAGGTTGCCCGCTGCTGTACCCGTCTCGCGGTCTGCATAACCTACGATTACTACGCTGTAGTCCTCATTCTCGACAAGCCACTGAGCCATACGCTCAATCTTCACAGCCTCGTCACGACGAATGTTAGCCGAGCCGATAGTGAAACGGATGTTCTCAGAGTGCTCCTTGATTACCGCAGCACGCTCTGCCAAACGTTGAGCCTCAAGCTCCTGCTGTTGACGAATCTGCTCCTCCTCGCGACGTACTCGTTCCTCCTCCTGACGTGCGAGCTCCTCCTGCTGTTGCTGTGCAGCTATGCGTGCAGCCTCCGCCTCAGCCAAGCGCTGCTCAGCGATGCGAATAGCCTCCTGCTGTGCGGCCCATACCTTAGACTCGCGATGCTTTGGGCCGAAGCTATACGACACACCGGCCAACATGTTGAGCTGCCAGTCTGCGTTGTCGGCACGCTTAGAGTTGAACTTGTCCGAGAGAACGTTGGCGTTAGCCTCTAAATTAATAAGAACGCGCTCGCCTACGCGGAAGTCCAAGCCAAGTCCCATGCGACCTGCAACAAAAACCTTCTTATCCCACAAATACTCCATGCCGATAGACCAAGCGGGGCGACCGGCTGCGATAGATGTGGCCTCATTATTGTTAAAGCCGTAATTTAGGCCTACACCGACCAAAGCGTAGAAACCTACGACGCGCTTATGGTTGTAACCGCCAAAAAGCGATACGAGGTCAAGCTTGTAGTCAGCGTTGAGCTGTAGGAAGTTGAATGTGTACAAGCTCTCGGGCGAAACAATCGCACCCTTGCCCTGCCAACCTCCTAAACCAAAACGCACACCCATGGCGTGGTGGAAGCGATAGTTAGTCGACAAATAGAGTGCTGGCGAGATCAAATCGCCTGAAGTCGAAGACTCTCCAATGGTGTAACCAACACCACCTTGAAGTTGTAAATCCCAATGAGGGCGGAATTCAACGCTCTCATCAGCCTCGCTCTGCTGTGCGCTTACCGATGTAACACACAGAAATAGAGCTAATAACGGAATAAGTTTTTTAATTACCATCTTAGTTTACCCGTAGTGAGTGAATTAGTTAAAATTGCTTGGGGCAAAGATAGTTTATATATAGATTATAGTCTGCGTCTTAGCGATGCTGCAGAAGCTACAGAAGTGTTGCTATTTTCTCAACAAATGATGCTCGACTGAGTTTGATATGTCGGTAAAGAAGTTGTGATTTAGTACTTTGCAAATGCGGATTAGTAGCTCTGTGTCTATGCTGTCTTTGGCAAATATGCGGTATACATTGGTGCGGTCGCATGACAGATGCTGAGCAAACCATACGACACTTCGCTCCTGACGTTCTAACTCGGTTTTGATCAATGTTCCGACCGATATGCTCTTGTTATCACCCATATTTATACAAAAAAGACGCGGTACTTTTAGTATACTCGCATCCCAAGGTGTCTGGCATAACCCAACGACAGAATAACCAAAAGCCCGCGCCAAGGGCACGAGCACTCTTGCAATATTCGTGTCGTTATCCATCAAGCTGCCAGACTTTTGGGATTACAGAATATAGCCTAAATGCTTTTAGACATCAATATGTTACAACTACTTTATCTTACATAAGCACAATAAAAAACAAATCATTTACTGCAAAGGTAGTGATAATTTTGCAAATGTCAATCTAGATGTATTATTTGTTGTAAAATGTACAACACTATGTGTAACCGACAACATAATATATTGTATTTACCTCGAAAATATGCTTTCTAATAAGCCGTCGTAGTAGATAGTTTTGGCACCATGCACGATAATATTCACAACGATAGACCTAAAAATTTTGCAATTCGATATATTTTGCTTACTTTTGCACCGCAAAAGCCTAAGTAGTGGAACAATTAACTGCAACGCAGGGACTGCTGGCAAAGCATCATAACGCCATCAAGAGCCGAGGTAACGGTGTCGCTGATGCGAGGTTGTTTCAGAGGTGGTGGTGTCACTGATGTGGGAAGAGGTAGGTCCAGAGATTGCGGTGTCACTGATGTGGAGTTGTTTCTGAGGCAACTGATTTCACTGATGTGTGGGGGAGGGAGATTGTTTTACTATATGGTGCGAGATGGTTCCGTAGCTCAGCTGGATAGAGCAACAGCCTTCTAAGCTGTGGGTCGTGGGTTCGAATCCCGCCGGAATCACAAGGAGAGTGAGAGCAATAACAAACAAGGTGTTACTCGTAGAGTCCAAAAACAAAAGAGAGGTGACTTCAAGTTTAATCGAAAGTCATCTCTCTTTTGTTTTTGCAGTGTGCGCAGCACAATCACCTTGTTTTGTTATTGCCGAGCCGACGCAGTGAAAGACGAGCGAAGCGAAGTCAATCACATTGTAAGTAATGCTGGCGCTCCCTATGCCGAGGACTCCAAGGGAAAGACGCAGTAAAGCGCAGCGGCTGCGTCAATCCTGCCACGCCAATAACTGAAAACTATTTTATTATAAAAGTTCATAGGTTCACTTCCTGATTTTTTGTCTTATCGTTGCTCAATAGAATAGATACAACCATTTTAAGGTTGCTATAAAAAATGGCGCAGTGGTGGATAGTTGTCGAACTGTCAATTGGTGTACTCGTGTTAAGCGAAATTTGTAAGATATTTACTCGAAATAAGTGGTAGTAGTATAACAAATTATATCGTGTAGAGATTTACTATAAGATATACAAATAGTCGCATAAAAACTTTCGATATAAATTCCGCTTATAAAATTTGCCAGTCCGATAGTGTAATGTTATCTTTGCAGAGAGTAAAACCAATAAAAGATAAAACTATGAAGACTATTTTGTATATTCTATTTGCGGCAACAATGATGGTTGGATGCAATAACTCAAAGGCAACGAAGGGTTTTGATTCGGTAGATGCAACACGCTTTGCCGAGGTGATTGAGAACGAGCAGGTGCAAATTATCGACACGCGAACACCTGAGGAGTTCAGCGAGGGACATATACCTGGTGCAGTGAACATTGACATCGATAGCGAGGAGTTCGCAGCAAAGGTTGCCGAGTTGGATAAGTCGCGCCCCGTAGCGGTATATTGTCGTGGTGGTCGCAGAAGCAAGGAGGCTGCCAAGCATATGGTAAGTTGCGGTTTGGAGGTTACGGAGCTCTCGGACGGCATTATGTCGTGGAAAGGCGCGGTAGAGAAGTAGTTAGTGTGTATGGTCATGCATACTGCGCGTCAGGCGTATTATGCAGGGAGTGTTGGGTTGTGAGTGTCGTGTGAGTGCGCATTGCTAAATTGGTATAACGCATTGAATGGTTGAAACAAGCTACTCCATCCATCTTCACCGCCGGAATCACGAGCGCAGAGAGCGCGCAAGCAGCACCGCAGGTGCAAAACGAGAAAGAGAACGAGTTGAGTTTACTCAAACATCGTTCTCTTTTTTTTGTGTATTGCCACTGGCAATGCTTGTGCTCTCTCTGCCGAGGATTCCAAGGGGAAGGCGTTAAGCGGAGCAGACCTTGGTCTGCGGAGTAGCCAATCCCGCCTTAAAAATTATCTTCTATATACTTTAATAACTTGGCTGCACTTGCATTTGATAAGTTCATACCTCCTCGTGGAGCCATTGCCAATCCATTTTCCAAGAGGTGTGGTAGCGACATCTTATGCGTATGACTTTCGGACAACAGTCGAAGCTTTATGAAACGATTGTGTTCCTTTGCTGTTTCAAAGTCATTAACATCTACATAGAACTCTTTTTCTTTGTCAAAGTCGGGTTGATATGGGATATCGTGAGCCTCAACCATCAATTTGTATTTTATACAACTATCAGGGCTTGACGAATATATATAAACAATATCTCCCTTCTGTATCTTGTAATTTTGTGTCCAATATATCTCATTGTGTTTTTTCAGACAACCATCGACATCAAAGAACTTACTATTGGCTGGCAATAGCCAAACAAACGATTGCCCTCGTGGAGTTGATGGCTTTTCCACACCCGTTTTATCACTTTTTCCAACTACTACTTGCTTAAAGACTTCTTCAATTTCAGCATCATCCAATAGTAGGGCCACCTCCTTAAAGATAGCAAGGGCCTCCTCGGGTGCGACATTGAAAAACTCTCTATTGTTGCGAATACGCAAATTTGTAAAACGCTCAATATAGTGATGAATTAGCTTCTCTGCCTCCGAATACTTCACTGTTTTCAAGGTTGCATAAATCTCAAATGGCAGAGGTACGGCAGTATTATCCAGTTCCTTAGAGCGGATGTCTACAGGGCGAGAACTTTTACCAATTTTAACCCAATCCTCCTTGAAACTTGGATTGGTAAGGATATATACATAGCCGGCTTCTTTCATAGTATTTCTGTTTTGAGATACACAAAGTTAGGAATTTTTTCTTACTCCCCAAAATCTTTGCCTTTTGCAATCCGATAAAATCAGGTGAAATTCGATGCAATTCTCCTTGCCTGACAATTCCAATCCCAAACGAAGA
>JAFVSV010000028.1 GCA_017503575.1 Alistipes sp.
GGTGCTAACATGCACACAACAAAGTCTGGTGTAGCACAGTTCGCTGTTGATTCAGAGGAGGAGGGCTTGAAGCTTATCCGCGACCTTCTCTCATACATGCCACAGAACTACACAGCTCTTGTTCCCGATCAGCCATGTACTGACGACATCGCTCGTAAGGAGGATATCCTCAACGAGATTATCCCAGATAACCCCAATAAGCCATACGACATGATGGAGGTTATCAAGGCTATCGTCGACAACGGCGAGTTCTTGGAGTCTGCTGCACCTTATGCAAAGAATATCATCACAGGTTTCGCACGCTTCAACGGTCAGAGCGTAGGTATCATCGCCAACCAGCCAAAGTTCATGGCAGGTGTTCTCGATATCAATGCTTCTCGTAAGGCTGCACGTTTCGTACGTTTCTGCGATGCGTTCAACATTCCACTCGTGACCTTGGTTGACGTTCCTGGCTTCTTGCCTGGTACTGCTCAGGAGTATGGTGGCGTTATCACCCACGGTGCAAAGCTCTTGTTCGCATACTGCGAGGCTACCGTGCCAAAGGTAACCGTTACATTGCGTAAGGCATACGGTGGTGCATACATCGTGATGTCATCTAAGCACATCCGTGGTGATGTCAACTACGCATGGCCTACTGCCGAGATTGCAGTTATGGGTGCAAGCGGTGCTGTTGAGGTATTGCATGCCAAGGCGTTGGCAGGATTCGAGAACAAGGAGGATAAGGCTAAGTTCGTAGCAGAGAAGGAGCAGGAGTACCGCGACAAGTTCTCTAATCCATACAATGCTGCACGCTACGGCTATATCGACGATGTTATCGAGCCACGCAACACACGTTTCCGCGTAATTCGTGCTTTGGAGTCATTGCGCAACAAGCGTCTTGAGAACCCTGCAAAGCGTCATAACAACATTCCATTGTAATCTTAAATTGGTTTAAGTTATGATGATACTTTCTGTAAGTTGGGGCGTTGCATCGCTCGTAGCATTGGTGAGTATCTTGATGGTATTCGTCGTGCTCGTTCTTCTTATCTATGTGTTGAAGCTCTTTGGAGTTATCTTCCATGAGAAGAAAGCAACGAGTGTTTCTGCTGCTCCAGAGGGTAAGTCATCTGACGAGATTACTGACGAGGAGGTGGCAGCCATCGCTATGGCTGTCAACCTCTTCTTCAATCGTCATGATGAGGAGAGCGACGTCTTGACCTTCCGCCAGAACCACGATGTTTCGGCATGGCAGGTGCGTAATATTCACAAACAACTATAATAAAGCTAAGATTTACGAATTATGCAAAAGTTCAAATTCAATATTAACGGTAAGAGCTACGAGGCTATTGTAGAGGAGACAGAGCGTAATACAGCTCGTGTTGAGCTTAATGGCAAGAGCTACACCGTTCAGGTAGAGAAGGAGGAGGCTATCGTGTCACCTAAGATTGCTGCCGTTAAGCCATCATCATCAGCTGCTGACTTTGTTGACGCACCTGCACAGCCTATCTCTGGTAATGCAGGCTCTATCAAGTCTCCACTTCCAGGTAGCGTAGCCAAGATTAAGGTTCAGGAGGGTCAGGCTGTAAAGGCTGGTGATGTCCTTATGACTATCGAGGCTATGAAGATGGAGAATGAGGTTATGGCTCCTGCCGCTGGTAAGGTTAAGAAGATTTACGTTGCTGAGGGCAAGGCTGTTCAGCAGGGTGAGGCTCTTATTGACTTGGAGTAATATTAACTCTTTAACTAATTAGTAAGATGAAGAGTCTAAAATTATATTTTTCACTTCTTTTATCGGTTGTGATGGTCGCTGTGGCTACCCCTGTATCAGCAAAGGATAATGGTGATGACAAGCAGCCTACTGAGAATACCGATGAGAATACCGATGAGGTTAGTAGTGATGATATACCATTAGGTGAGCTCGCTATGCGCTACGACAAGGATGGTAATATGTATCGCGACAACGAGGTATTCCAAAAGGAGTTTGAGAAGGATGGCACTACTGGAGCGTTGGAGGGTTTTATTAAAAACTCAGGTTTCGCAAAGTTTGGCGGTGACAAGAAGATTGCAGAGGATAAGGATCCATTGACTAACCCTGTTGACTGGCGTTGTGCGGTGATGCTTCTCATCTCGTTTGTGCTTCTCTATTTGGCTATCGTTAAGAAGTTTGAGCCTCTCTTGTTGATGCCTATCGCCTTTGGTATGTTGCTTACAAACCTCCCAGGTGCCGATATGTATCATGCCGACCTCTTCGCTGGTGGTCATGTAGATTGGGGTTCATTCGCAGGTGGTGGTGCAGGTCTTTTGGACTACCTTTATTTGGGTGTTAAGCTCGGTATCTACCCTTGCTTGATTTTTATTGGTGTAGGTGCCATAACCGACTTCGGTCCACTTATCGCTAACCCTAAGAGTTTGTTGTTGGGTGCTGCTGCTCAGGTTGGTATCTTCGCAACCTTTATTGGTGCGTTGGCATTTGGCTTTGACTACTGGCAGGCTGGCTCTATTGGTATTATTGGTGGTGCTGATGGTCCTACGGCTATCTACATTACATCGAAGCTCGCTCCTGAGTTGCTCGGTCCTATCGCTGTTGCGGCATACTCATATATGGCGTTGGTGCCAGTTATCCAGCCACCTATCATGAAGATGCTTACTACCGATGCAGAGCGTAAGATTGAGATGAAGCAGTTGCGTACCGTATCACAGAAGGAGAAGATTATCTTCCCTATCGTTATTACAGTTGTTATTGCGTTGCTTCTTCCATCGGCAGCTCCACTTATTGGTTGCTTGATGTTTGGTAACTTGATGAAGGAGTGCGGTGTTACGGAGCGTTTGTCGAAGACTGTTCAGAACGAGTTGATGAACATTGTTACCATCTTCCTTGGTATCTCGGGGGGTGCTACTGCTACTGCAAACAACTTCCTTAATGAGAAGACCCTTAGCATCTTGGTACTTGGTGTGACAGCTTTTGCACTTGGTTCGGCATGTGGTGTGCTTCTTGCGAAGTTCATGAACCTCTTTACTAAGGATAAGATTAATCCACTTATCGGTTCGGCGGGTGTATCGGCTGTGCCTATGGCTGCGCGTGTATCGCAGACCGTTGGTCAGAAGTATAACCCAGGCAACTTCTTGTTGATGCACGCTATGGGTCCTAACGTAGCGGGTGTTATCGGCTCGGCTGTTGCTGCGGGTATCTTGTTGTCGTTCCTCGGCTAAACATGATAAGTTCGATACTGTGGGCTGTGTGTCGCATGACACACAGCTTATTTTTGAAAAGCCCCTACTCACTGCTCTGTGAATGACCATGCCCCATCGTTCATCTTACCTATTATATTATATACACTACTTGGTGTTTGAGGTAAAAGGTGTAAAAAATAGTTGTATATTTTCTGTTTATTTGCTAACAAATTAATTTTTTTGTTATATTTGCATCGTGAAAATGTGTGTTCACTTATAGGTAATATCGACATGCGTATAATTTTTTTATGTTTGTTGGCGTTAGCTATGTGAATACTTAAAGGCGGAGACTTATTTTTTATTTTTTTAATATTTAACAACAAAAACAATGAAGAAGTTTTTTTCAATGATGATGGCTTGTGCCGCTGTTTTTGCTCTCACTGCATGTGGTGAGGATGGCCCAGAGGGTAATAATCCTGGTGGTGGCACTGGTGGTGGCAACAAGGGTGGTCAGCTTGCTACTCCTGAGGTAACTGAGACTCACACCGAGACCTCTTTCACTCTTACATGGGGTGCTGTCGAGAATGCTGAGGCTTATATGTTGAACCTCGATGGTAAGTTCTACAACACTGAGGAGTGCTCATACACTTTCGAGAACCTCAACGCTGGTAACTACACTGTACGCGTAAAGGCTACTGCTGAGGGTTACGAGGAGTCAGAGTGGGCAAAGATTACTGTTACGCTCACTGGTCTTACTGAGGTAGATTGGTTTACTCAGACCCTATCACTTCCTGATGTTGACGAGACAGTTGATTATGGTAATGGTCAGGTGGTTGTTTATCAGCCTTATAACGCTGTAAAGGTTCTCTGGAAGGGTACTGGCGTTGCTGACATCCAGTACGCTTTGTTCGAGACTGAGAATATTGCTGGTGCTACTGACGCACAGATTAAGGCTCAGTTGGGCTCATTCCCTGCTGATCAGGTGACTGGGGCTCTCGAGGTTATCAACTCTGAGGAGGGTCTTGAGGTAATCTATGGTGGTTGCACAGGCTCTACAAACTACACTGCTTATGTATTGGTTAAGAACGAGGCTGGCCTTGAGTTCTTCACAAAGAGCGAGATTACTACTGCTGAGGCTGTAGTATCTGACGCTACTAAGGCATGGTTGGGTACCTATACTGCTTACACCGAGAAGATTGTTGACCTTACAGCTAAGACTAATCCTATTAAGGATCAGAAGACTGACTTCACTTTCACCGTATCTGTTGTTCCAGGTACTGCTAACGAGGTGATGGTTGATGGTATCAGCATCATTGGTACTGGTACTCCAGCTTACGGTCAGGTTGTCGAAAAGGAGGGCGTTAAATACCTTACTCTTATCAATCAGGTTGCTATCGCAGATATAGGTGAGGGCTTCTATGCTACATGGTTGCCATACTGCGTGCTTGAGAGTGGAGAAGCTACATTCGTAACTGGCCAGTTCGGTGCTATCTACCTTGCTATGGATGCTGATGGCAATATCACTTACACCCCAGGTAATGGAACAATTGATGCTGGTGACTTTACTGTTGCTGCATTCGATGTTATTGCTTATGGTGAGGGCGGTCTTGGTGTCCTCTCTGATGGTAATGGCAATGAGTTCAAGGATTGGAAGTATGGTGATTGGAAGGATGTGAAGAAGTCTGAGACTGCTGCAGCACGCGTGATGAACGCTCCAGCTAAGAAGCTCTCTGTAGCTTACGAGCTTCCAGCTTCTATGCTTTACTAATCGTTAATCCACGATAGTATATGGGCTGCACTCAATCGAGTGTAGCCCTTTTTTTGTCCTCGTGTGACAAAAAATGTGGTATCTGTTGCTATTTTGCTAAATAAATGCTATATTTGTGATTGCTAAAGAGTGTGATTATGGATTACATTAAGGAACTTGAGAAATATGCACCAGCACATACCGATGCGCAGGTGGCTAAGGAGGTAGCCAAGATTAAGATGGCGGCAAACCGTAATGGCAATGTCGATGTGTACAAATTCTGCTACTCGGCAATAGACCTCACAACACTATCGTGTACCGACTCGCAGGAGTCTGTGCAGGCTTTCGTGCGCAAGGCTGTCGACTTCTACGAGAAGTATCCACATATTCCCAACGTGGCATCTATATGCGTATACCCCTCGTTCGTCGAGACCGTCGGCCTCGAGATTGATGGTACCCCCATGCGCATAACATCTGTTGCAGGAGCATTTCCCGCTTCGCAGAGCTTCATCGAGGTTAAGGCCCTTGAGGTCGCCATGGCAATAGAGAATGGCGCCGACGAGATAGATATCGTCCTCAACCCAGGTATGATGCTCTCGGGTCACGATGCCGAGGCAGTGGGCGAGGTCGAGCTGTTGCGCGAGGAGGCCAAGGATGTAGTCCTCAAGGTCATCATCGAGTCGGGAGCTCTCAAGACCCCCGAGTTAATACGTCGTGCATCGCTACTCTCAATGTTCGCGGGTGCCGACTTCATCAAGACCTCTACGGGTAAGATAGATGTGGCAGCAACTCCCGAGGCAGCATTCGTGATGTGTAATGCCATCAAGGATTACTATAACCTCACAGGCCGCAAGGTGGGCTTCAAGGCTGCGGGTGGTGTCAAGACCCCCGAGGATGCAGCCCTCTACTACACCATCGTTGAGGAGGTGCTCGGCAAGGAGTGGTTGACAACAGATCTCTTCCGCATTGGAGCGTCGTCGGCAGCCAACAACCTTATATCGGCCATTGAGGACAAAGACATCAAATATTTTTAATTTATTGTGATAGCGGCGCTACTGCGACGCTTCAGTCCAAAGCCCAAATGGGAAATACGTCAGTATGTCCCATCTGGGCTTTCTCATGTCAGCGCCACATTAGCACCACTTAATGAGCAATTAGCTATCGTTGCTGTCGCTACCTGCATGTGACTAAGCGAAGCACCCTCCCAAGGAGCTCTGCTCCGCCCTCTCTCCTCTCACTCACCACTCCTCTTGAAAATTTCCCCCGTTTGTGAATTGCAGTTTGTGAATAATTTTGTATCTTTGAAACGTTATATATACATATACGCTCAAAGATAATGGAACTCGATAACATAAAGCAGAGCGCCGAGCGCATAAATACCCTAATCAAAGGGTGGGAAACTAATGGCGCTATACCCCGTATTGAACGCGATATGGCTCTCGAAGAGCTACGCAAACTATATGGTCAACTCCTTGATATGGAGATGCCCATCGAGCAGTCATCGACAATAGCCGAACAGCCCGTTGCAGCCCCCGTTGTAGTAGCGACAACGACTGCATGCGAGGTGGAGGATGATGTCGCTGTGGATGCGGGCGAGAAGATAGAGAAGGAGAATAGCGCAACGGAGGAGGCTTTTGCGGAACAACCTGCTGAGGATACTCAAATTGTTGAGAATAAGGTCGTTGATGATGACGACGATGTCCTCGATATCGATGCTCTTCTGGGATTGTCATCGGCTGCAGTGGCGGTAGCAGCTGCCACTACGTCGACAGCTGCCGAGCTGCCTGTTGCCGAGACCACCAAGGAGGAGACGCCTACGTCGAATGAACCCGAGAGTATCGAGCAACCAGAGGAGATTGTCGCCGAGATTGTGACTGCCACCCCCGCCCCCGCTCCTGCTCCTGCTCCTGCTCCAGAGTCTATCCCCGAGCCCCCAAGATTCGAGTTGGACGAGGCACCCTCGGCTACAACTGGCGCGCTCTTCGCCGTGGAGGATATACCCACAACCAAGCGAGGTAGTCGCAAGATGATATCGCTCTACAATGCAGCAGGTGGTGCATCTGCTGTGGCCACTACGGCTGCGGCTACCACAACTGCCGTTGCTGCCGAGAGTGCGGAGAGTATTGCACAATCAGCAGAGGTGGCAGAACCTCAACCCAAGCGTCTTGCCGACGTGTTGGGTGGCGACAAGAGAGTATTGGCCGAGAAGATTGCTGCCGAGGAGAAGCCAACAACACCATTCAACCGCATCACTGACCTACGCAAGGCGATAGGTATCAACGATAAGTTCTTGATGATAAAGGATTTGTTTGGTGGTAACGCTGCTCAATATGAGGCTACGATAGATACCCTCAACGAGTTCGATGACCTCGATGATTGCATGATATATATTGTCGAGAACTTCTCGTGGAATCCCGACTCGGAGGGTGCAAAACTGTTGGTATCACTCATCGAGCGTAAACTTAGTTAACCATGGCACACCTATACGTCGTCCCAACACCCATAGGCAACCTTGAGGATATCACCCTACGCGCTATCAACGTGTTGCGTAGTGTCGACTTTATCCTCGCGGAGGATACGCGCACCACATCACATCTGTTGCGCCACCTCGGCATCGAGAAGCCTATGTACTCGCACCATAAGTTCAACGAGCACGCCACGGTAGGTCGTGTGGCAGAGAGCATTGCGGCAGGCAAGGATGTGGCGTTAGTGTCGGATGCCGGCACGCCGGGCATATCGGATCCAGGCTTCTTGCTTGTGCGCCGTTGCGTAGAGGAGGGCATCGAGGTGGTGACACTGCCTGGCGCAACTGCGCTCATACCCGCCGTTGTGCAGAGTGGCTTTCCGTGCGATAGGTTCGTCTTCGAGGGCTTCCTGCCACAGAAGAAGGGACGCATGAAGCGCCTTCAGGAGCTCGCCACGGAGCACCGCACGGTGGTGTTGTATGAGTCACCATACCGCGTTGTCAAGTGCTTGGAGCAGATTGGCGAGACCATGGGCGAGGAGCGTCGCGTGGCTGTCGTGAGGGAGATAACCAAGAAGTTTGAGCAGACGGTGCGTGGCACGGTGGCGGAGTGCTTGGAGCACTTCCGCGAGCATGAGCCCAAGGGCGAGTTCGTAATCGTCATCGAGGGTTACGATGCCAAAGGAGCAGCGCGCGATGACGACGATGCAGAGTAATTGTAACCACTATGCCGAAGGATAATAATAGATATACGCTGACACGCTGGCAGAAGATATGGTCATCAACGCTGTATGGCCTATGTCGATGCGTTGCTATCCTGCCACGCTTTGTGCGCTACTATATCCTTCAGGAGTTCATATATTTCATCCTCCACTACGTCATTCGCTATCGTCGTCGTGTGGTTATGGATAACCTGCGTAACGCCTTTCCCGAGAAGGACGAGAAGGAGATACGAGGCATTGCCAAACGCTTCGATAACTATCTCGCCGAGCAGATGATAAATACCATTAGCTTGGCGGGAATCACCTCGAAGCAGCGCATGCGTCTACTGCACTTCCCTGACGTAGAGTACTATGTCAAGACCACGGAGCATAGCGATACTGTCCTTTTAGCGGCGCATCACGGTTGCTGGGAGTACCTCTCGACGGTGGCCTGCTACGACAAGAAACATAAGTTGTTGAGTGTCTATCATCCGCTGAGTAATAGCGCCTTAGACGATGTGTTCAAGCGTCTGCGCCGTTGCGAGAATACGGAGCTTGTGCCACGCGATGATTGCTTGCTTCACTTCATGCGTCATCGTGGCAAAGAGCAGAAGATATCCCTCGGCCTTATCGCCGACCAAAACCCCTTCAGATATCATGGCGCTCACTGGATAACATTCTTCAACCAAGATACCATCTTTGCCCAGGGTGGCGAGCAGATAGCCATGAAGTTTAAGCTTCCAGTCTGGTTTGGATATATGAGTCGTGTGCGCCGTGGTGAGTACAAGCTATGTGTAGAACTGCTCTACGACGGCAAGGAGGAGGTGGCCCCTAATGTTATCACCGAGCGTTATGTCCATCGCCTTGAGGCTGTCATCCGTGAGTGCCCCGAGTTGTGGCTCTGGTCACACCGCCGCTGGAAGTGTAAGAGAACGATATAGCTATGGCGAGACTAAGTGTCGTGATACTCAACTGGAATGGACGCCGCCATCTGGAGCGTTACTTGCCGAGTGTGGTGCAACATACGCGTGGCGAGGCCGAGGTCGTCGTGGCTGATAATGGCTCGACTGACGACTCGTTGGCGTGGCTTGCGGAGAACTATCCGCAGGTGCGTGTTATTGCGCTTGATGCTAACTATGGCTTTGCGGGGGGGTATAACCGCGCTTTGACATATATTGATAGCGAGTATTGCCTGCTGCTTAATTCCGATGTCGAGGTTACTGAAGGGTGGTGGCAGCCGTTGGTTAAGATGCTTGATAGAGAGCCAGATGTGGTGGCAGTGGCGCCCAAGATACTTGCTGATAAGGCGCGTGATAGCTTCGAGTATGCTGGTGCTTCGGGAGGCTTCATCGACTACCTTGGCTACCCCTTCTGTCGAGGTCGCATACTATCTGCCGTGGAGCGCGATTGTGGTCAGTATGACGACGCTCGCGAGATATTCTGGGGTAGTGGGGCAGCGCTATGTTGTCGACGTGCGGTGTTCTTGGAGGTTGGGGGCTTCGATGAGAGCTTCTTTGCCCACATGGAGGAGATAGATTTGCAGTGGCGTATGCAGCTTGCTGGCTGGCGCATAATGGTAGAGCCCAAGGCAGTGGTATACCACCTCGGTGGTGGCACGCTGCCCGCATCGTCGCGTAAGGTATACCTTAACCACCGTAATAACTTGGCGATGCTCTATAAGTGCGCATCACCAATGCAGCGTGCTGTTGTTGCCGTGGTGCGACCGCTGACCGACATGGCGGAGGCGTTAGCACACCTCGTGACACTCCACCCTCACCGTGCGTGGGCTGTGGTGCGTGCATGGGGTAGTTTTATCGCGTGGCACCGTAAGCTCGGTAGACAACGCCGCGAGGTGAAACGCCTGAAAAAGGTGCGTAATATATACCGATTCTCAATCATTGTGCGTTACCTCTTTGGCGGACGCCGCTTTAATAGGATGATGTGATGAAACGACTGATAATTATACCGACATATAACGAGCGCGAGAATGTGGTGAAGATGATTCACCGCGTGATGTCGCTATCGTTGGGCTTCGACCTCCTCATTGTCGACGACGGCTCACCCGATGGCACGGCAGCCCTTGTCAAGGAGCAGATGGCGACCTATACCAATCGCCTCCATATCCTCGAGCGTTCGGGTAAGCTCGGCCTTGGCACAGCATATATCGCTGGCTTCAAATATGCCCTCGAGCACGACTACGACCGCATCTTCGAGATGGACTGCGACTTCTCGCATAATCCCGATGACCTCGTGCGCCTCGACACGCTGCTCGAGAGTAGGGATGTAGCCATAGGCTCGCGCTACTGCAAGGGCGTGAATGTCGTAAACTGGCCAATGAAGCGACTCTTGATGTCCTACTTCGCCTCGAAGTATGTGCGCCTCGTCACTCGCATGCCTGTCAAGGATGCCACAGCAGGCTTTGTGGGCTATCGCCGTGAGGTGCTCGACGCCATAGACTTCGACCGCGTGAAGATGAATGGCTACGGCTTCCAGATAGAGATGAAGTATACGGCATGGAAGCTCGGCTTCAAGGTTGGCGAGGAGTCGATAATATTTATTGACCGCGAGGAGGGTACATCAAAGATGTCGTCGGGAATCTTCGGCGAGGCATTCTTTGGTGTGCTTAAACTCCCCTTTAGACGAATTAAACGTAAATAACTCAATATAATGGATAGAAGAGATGCAGAGATGGCGACCACGCGCCTTCTCGACGTTATGGATAAGTTGCGTAGCGAGTGCCCCTGGGATAGGGAGCAGACCTTCGACACGCTCAGAAACAATACAATAGAGGAGACATATGAGCTTGCCGATGCCATCACCGACAAGAATATGGAGGGCATCAAGGAGGAGCTGGGCGACCTACTACTACATGTCGTATTCTACTCGAAGTTGGGCGATGAGCAGGGTGCGTTCAACTATACCGATGTTGCCAACGCCGTGTGCGACAAACTCATATATCGCCACCCTCATGTCTATGGCGATATACATGCCGACACCCCCGAGGAGGTGAAGCAGAATTGGGAGGCTCTAAAGCTCCGTAAGAAGAACCGCAAGGGTGGCACGTTGGGCGGTGTCCCCGTATCGCTACCCGCCATGGTCAAGGCGTACCGCATAGGCGAGAAGGCTGCGGCCACTGGCTTCGACTGGAAGCAGCGCGAGGATGTGTGGGATAAGGTGCGCGAGGAGCTACGCGAGGTGGATGCCGAGATTGAGGCAAAAGATAAGGAGCGCCTTACCGACGAGATGGGCGACCTCTTCTTTGCGCTTATCAACGCCTGCCGCCTCTATGGCATCGACCCCGAGGGTGCGTTAGAGCGTACAAATAAGAAGTTTATCCGTCGCTTCAACTATGTCGAGCAGTGCGCCGTAGATCGTGGCGTGACACTCCACGACCTTACGCTCGAGGAGATGGATGGCTATTGGAATGAGTATAAGAAACAAGAAAACAAGTAATACTATGGCACTAATAAAGGAGGTACGCGGCTATACGCCCGAGATAGGTGATGACACATGGTTGGCAGATAATGCCACAGTCATCGGCAATGTAAAGATTGGCGAGCACAGCTCGATATGGTTCAATGCGGTGTTGCGTGGCGATGTTAACGCCATCACCATCGGCAACCACACAAACATTCAGGATGGCGTTGTCATCCATACCCTCTATGATGGTTCTAAGAATCCTTCGCAGACACACATAGGTGACTATGTATCAGTAGGTCACAATGCCATCATCCACGGTGCAGTAATCGAGGATAACTGTCTTATTGGCATGGGCGCTACCATCCTCGACAATGCCGTAGTTGCTACTGGCTGCATCGTTGCTGCTAACGCTCTTGTCCTCTCAAACCAGAAGCTCGAGCCCTACTCTGTATATGCAGGCATCCCTGCTAAGAAGGTTAAGGATGTGACACCCGAGCAGCGCGATGAGATTATCAAGCGTACGGCACGAGATTACTATACATACGCATCTTGGTACAGGTAGTTTGTTGTGATAAGGCATCATCTACTGCCGCTAACGAAATATATCGTCAATGGGCAGTACGCACAAGTACAGCCCATCGACGCTAATTTCGCCGAGCGTTGTATCTAATGCCTTCTGACAACAAACCGTTGCTGTGATAAGGGGTCATCTTCGCAGCTGCGCTTGACTGACCAAACCATTGCAGTGATAAGGGTGATAGGCAACGAACATACAACGCCCATTATCACCTGACCTGCTCGCATTTCGTAACCAACAAATAACCGCTTTATGACCAAGTACAAAGCTAACATAGGTCTACACATCTTGATGGCAGTGGCACTCAGCCTTGTCATCAACTTCTCCTATCTACTCATGCCCATCATCACCGAGCAGGGTATGGACCAACGCGGAGATAGCGCCGGAGGCAAACACAACGCTGGTGTGTTGCACCTCGAACGCGACTTATATGGTTACATTATATGTGACTGCGAACAGCATGATAGTGTATATGTATCGAACTGGCAGGTGCAGCGTCTGAAACTGCAAGATGGTGACCATCTGCGATTTAGCACTCGTTCGGTCAATGGCGATCACTACACCCAAGAGCAGATAGATAATGCCAACCCTCGTATTGACGAGGTATATGAGCGTAATGGCGAACCATTCGACATAGATGCTCTCTACGATAGGCCAAGTAGGACCGTTGAGTTTATATGGCAGATACTATACTACGCCGTATTTGCCTTTGTGATGATTCTTGTCCTGCGTCACATATCAAAGGGCGGGGTGATGACTACAAAGGCCTATATCTACCGAGTCCTTGTGGTACTGTTAATAACCGTGGTGTGTATATACTTCGCTCCTGTCCTCGCATTCAAGGATGGCGTGATGCGCATAGTCTTCTTCTTCCAATCGGACTTCCGCGATCATCTCTACCTAATAGTTCTCACCAAGTCACTATTTATGATGGTGGTGACAATCCTCTATGCGCGTATTTACCTGCTCATACAGCAGCGACAGCACATGGAGGTGGAGAACGAACGACTCAAGACTGAGAACCTCGCAACACGCTACAATATGCTTGTGGGTCAGATAAATCCGCACTTCTTCTTCAACTCGCTAAACTCCTTGGCGATGCTCGTGCGAGAGAATGATGATAAGCGTGCTTTAGAGTATATCGACCAACTGTCATACACTTTCCGCTACATAATACAAAATGGTCAGAGTGAGCTAACTACGCTCAAGGATGAGATGGCCTTTGCCGAGGCATACATGTACCTATTTAAGATACGCTACGAGGATAAGCTATTCTTTGATATTGATGTTGATTCGCAGTATAACGATTGGAAGTTGCCAGCATTGTCGCTCCAGCCACTCATAGGTAATACTGTGAAACACAATAGTATGACCACGAAGAATCCTTTGCATGTGACACTTCGTGTGGTAGATGGTGTCCTCGAGATTGAGAATCCCAAGCATCCTAAACTGGATGTCGAGCCATCGACGGGTATAGGCTTGGACAACCTCCAAAAGAGGTGGAACATATTATCGGGCAAGAGCATAGAGATTATCGACGATGACAATCGTTTCTTGGTGCGTATGCCTTTGGAACAACCTAAAGATTTGTAATGATGAGACGAGTAGTTATTGTTGAGGATGAGACGGCTGCTGTGGTGAACCTGCGTAGCATGTTGCAGAGTATAAACCCTGAGGTCGATATTATTGCCGTCTTGGAGTCGGTGGAGGAGTCGGTAGAGTTCTTCAGCCAGCAGCACGACGTGGATGTAGTCTTTATGGATATACACCTTGCCGATGGTGACTCGTTTCGCATCTTCCAGAGTGTCGATATCGCTGTGCCCATAATCTTCACTACGGCATACGATGAGTACGCCTTGCAAGCATTCAAGGTCAATAGTATAGACTATCTTCTAAAACCCTTTAAGGTGGAAGATCTGAGGGCTGCACTCGACAAGTTGGCACGTCTCACAGCTGCGGAGCGCGTCTCGGAGCGTGAGCGTCGACAGACGATGATTGAGGAGCGCAGTGGTGATACCATGCAAACCATGTTGGTGCGCTATAAGGATAAGATTATTCCGCTGAAGATGAGCGATGTGGCATTCTTCTATACCTTTGCCGAGCGTGTTACCGTAACGACGCTTACGGGTGATAGCTACCCTGTGGAGAAGACTCTTGAGACATTGGGGCGTGAGTTGCCCGTTGATGACTTCTTCCGTGCCAATCGTCAGTTTATTGTTGCGCGTGCTGCAGTCAAGGATGTTGCCGTTTGGTTTGGTAGTCGTCTGGCGCTTAATCTCACAATAGAGACCCCCGAGCGTATCATCATCTCCAAGGCTCGAGTGCCCGAATTTAAGCTCTGGCTGCAGTCGCTTCACCGTCGTTAGAGGTCGCTTCATCCTCGATAGAGGGCGTTTGGCGGCACGGTAGGGTACGGGTGGTGTAGTTTGGTTGTACCTTTGTATTAGCTCCAAGGAGTTAACCAATGTGTAACACTAAAACTATACTACTATGAAACGAATGATGTTGATGACCATCGTACTCTCGATGATGGCGGTGGGTGGTGCCAAGGCTAATAACCTATCTAACGACAGAGGCCCCAAGAAGAGGGTTACGGTTGTGACTATATCTGCCGACCCAATATTTAACCTATTGTTCGGAGGCCCTCATCACGACTGTTGCCACCATCACAAACCCAAGATGAAGTCTCACCATGCACATCACCACAACAAGTGCAATATGGGTGGTACTCATCACCATGGACACAGAGATAAGTATGGTGCTCCTCATCACAAAGAGTCGCACAAGGGGCATGGGCGACCAGTGTATCGTGGCAATTCGGGGCGCGGACACAATAGAAGATAACATTTGCTTAGGGGTGTAGGGTTAACTGACACCCCTTTTTTGTCGTTTCACCGGTTTTTGTTAGCATTTTTGCATAATAATTCGTAAATTCGCTCGCCCAAAATATAAAGCAGAAAATAAAATTATGAGATATGTTTAGAAGAGTTGTTTTAGCTATTTTGTGTGTTTTAGCAGTGGCACCTGCCATGGCACAGTCGGCGAAGGTGACGGGTAAGATTATCGATAAGGATAGTCGCCAGGGGGTTGTTGGCGCCATCGTAGAGTTTGTCTCCGAGGATGACCGTCATCGCCATACCACGTCGGGTGCTGATGGTGTTATTAGTTATGGCTCTTTGCCCTACGGTACGCATCGCATCTATGTGACATTCATCGGCTATGCTACATACACTGATACTATCGAGGTGAGAGGTAATGTGGACTTGGGTACTATCGAGTTGGCTACCGAGGCTGTGAAGATCGATGCGGTAGTTAAGGAGGTGCACGTTATGCGTACATCACAGAAGGGTGATACTGTGGCATATAATGCTTCGGCATTTAAGGTAGCTACCGACGCTAATGTCGATGGTCTCTTGAAGAAGATGCCGGGTATTACCATTACCAATGGAACGGTCGAGGCGCAGGGTGAGCAGGTGAAGAAGATCTTTGTCGATGGTAAGGAGTTCTTCGGTGAGGATGTATCTACGGCTATTAGCTCGTTGCCTGCGCAGGCGGTAGACCGAATTGAGGTCTTTAACAAACTCTCGGATAATGCCGAGTTCTCGGGTATGGATGATGGCGAAGGCTATAAGGCTATCAATATCGTGACCCACTCGAATATGCGTCAGGGTATCTTTGGTAAGGTCTATGGCGGCTATGGATATCAGCCTGATGCCGAGGGTATTACATCTAATCACAAGTATAATGCTGGTGGCAATATCAACATCTTCAATAACTCGAGCCGCATATCTGTAATTGGCCTATTGAACAATGTCAACCAGCAGAACTTCTCGTTCGAGGATATCTTGGGCGTCACCGGTGGCGGCGGCGGCATGGGTGGCGGCCGTGGCCGAGGTGTAGGCCAGTATATGGTACGTCCGCAGAGTGGTGTTGCTCGCGTAGGCTCGATAGGCTTGCAGTACTCCGATGCTTGGGGTAAGAACGATGCCGTGAAGCTCAATGGCTCGTACTTCTTCAATAGCTCGCGAACAAAAAATAATAGTCGTCTTGAGAAGTGGTATGAGTCACCCTCGCCAGTTGATACCCTGGAGCAGAGCGGCTACTCTAATACGCTCAATATGAACCACCGCCTCAATGTGCGTTTGGATTGGGCTATCAACAAGAATATGTCGCTCATGTCGCGTACGAACTTCAGCTTCCAGGGCAATGACCCCTACTCTACGGTTGATGGTATGCAGTGGGGTGAGAGTGGCGTAAATATCATCGAGAGTGGTACCAATGGTAAGTCTCGAGCACTACGTTTCAGCGAGTTCTTGTCGTATCGTGCCAAGTTGGGTAAGGATGGTCGTACTATTACGGTCGATGGTCGCTACTCTATGAGGCGTACGCCACGTTCGTGGACGCATAGCTACTCGACACTCGATACCTCCTTTGACGAGACAACGGGAATCTATAGCCCTAACTTGCGCTTCGTATCGTCGTTCGCTCCGCAGAAGGAGAACGATGTTAGTGCAAACTTTACCTATACAGAGCCTGTGGCCAAGTACTTGCAGCTCAGCCTTCAGTATCGTTTCGATTATGAGGACCAGTGGATTGATAAGCTCTCGTATATCACCGCTGATGATAGCTACAATATTGACGGTCTAAAGCCCAATAGTGACCTCTCGTCAACAACCGATAGCCGATATATCGAGCATAAGGTGGGCCCTGGTTTGCGTTTTGCAAAGGAGCGTAATAGCATCGTTGCCAATATCTTCTACCAGAACTCTACGCTTAAGGGTCTTGTTGATGAGGATAGGATCAACCGCATTTATCACGATGTGACCTATTTCGTTATGGGTAACTTCGCGTTTAACCCACAGAATACCCTGCGCGTATTCCTTATGTCGCACTCGGAGAACCCCGATGTCCGCAACTTGCAGAGCATCTACGATGTGTCAAATGCGCAGTATATATCGCGTGGTAATCCCGACCTTGACCCTGCCTATACGCATCGTCTTAACATGCACTATGTACGCTCGAATGTCGAGAAGGGTCGTACCTTCATGTGGATGATATATGCACAGTATACTCAGGATTATATTGGTCAGTCGGTCATCTTCAATCCAACGGACAAGGATATGCCTGGTCTCTCGGATGCGGGTAACTATAAGCCATTGCAGTTCAATACATACGACAATATGGATGGCTTTGTGATGTTGCGTACGCACGTTAACTATGGCTTCCCAATATCACCTATCAAGTGCAACCTTAACCTTATGGCAGGTGTCAGCTGGACACGCACACCGTCGATGATTAATAACGAGGTGACCTACACAAGTAATATGGGCTACGATGCAATGCTCTCGTTGGGTAGTAACATCTCTGAGAATATCGACTTTACCATCCAGTGGAATGGTACGTTCAACGACGCCACACAGAATATGGCAAACATGCGCGGTGTGCGTAATCAGTACTTCAGCCATGTAGCCTCGGGTACCTTGAAGTGGGTGTTCTGGAAGGGCTTTACCCTCACGGCAGCAGTCAACTATAATCAGTATGTAGGCTTCACGAATAACTACAACGAGGATTATCTGATTTGTAACGTGTATCTCGGTAAGAAGCTATTTAAGAACCAGCTGGGTGAGGTGTTAATTGGTGTTAACGACCTGCTTAATCAAAATACGGCCTTTGCCCGTACCGTGGGTAGCGGTTACACGCAGAACGCATGGAATAGTGTTATTGGTCGCTACTTCACCGTTCAGTTCAACTACAACTTGCGTTACTTCGGTAAGAACGCTACGCGCGACATATCGAAGTATGAGGGTATGAGTCCTACCCATGGTAATGCCTTTGGTCGTCCGCCAATGCACCGTTAGCAGATTGGATGATGGTCTATATAAGCCCGAGTGGATAGAGCCGCTCGGGCTTAATTGTTTATGCGCGGTAGCAATAATCTTCTACGAAGATTCGTTATTAAGAGAAAAAAGCGTATATTTGCAGAATGAATATGAATAAACTGCGACATCTTTCACTTGTGGGCTTACTCTTTATAGTAGCCTGCGCAGCTACACCTACCGAGGCTGATAATGGGACCTCCGAGGAGGTGGTGTATGATGCCAATACGTTGGTCGTCGTCAATGACGTGGTACTTACGCGTGATGACCTCCTACGCGATATGCCCAAGGGTTGGACTGGCGAGGATAGTCTTACCTTTGCGAAGATGTATGTTGACAATTGGGTGCTCAAACAGCTTAAAATAGAGCGTGCTACAACCGTTTTGCCTTCGTATGAGGATTATATCGATCGTCTCGTTGAGGACTATCGACAGTCGCTGATTATGCGTCAGCTTGATCAGTACTATGTTGATAACGATATAGACCACGACGTCACAGAACAGCAGATAGTGTCGTACTATCGTGCTAATAGTGCGCAGTTTAAGCTCAATCATCATATTGTCAAGGGCATAATTATCAAGGTCCCCAAGAACTTTAAGAATACCAAGAGCCTCACAACGGCTCTTGATGCTGCGCGTAAAACCAAGGATGTGTCGGAGGTGATGGCATTGGCCGAGAAGCTGAGCCTTGATGTGACGGATAAGAGTGCCAAGTGGGAGTCCTATAACGACTTTTTAGGCTATCTTCCTACGGTGCGTACAAAGAACTACGACTACCTGCTATCCAAGACTACGGCGCAGAATATGAGCTCGGATGATGCTATATTCTACTTCATCTTTATCGACGTTGCGCGCAAGGGCACTACCTCGCCGTTAGAAGTGGTTATGGATGACATCAAGCGTCTACTATATGCAGAGCGTAGAGCGGAAATTATTAATAGCTATGAGTATGATTTACGTCGCGATGCGATGTCCGATAATAGGATAACCTTCTATGACGACGATTTGGAGCGCCTTATGGACTACCAGAAGCGCCTCGAGATTGTAGGCGAGTTGGACGAGGAACCCGAGATTGTTGTTGAGACTATCGAGGAGGGTGAGATTGATAACGAATAAGAAATATCAAAGATATATGATGCGAAATATTATAGTTATGGCGACTATGGTCGCAACCATCTTTGCAACCGGCAATGCACAGGCGCAGAGTCAGCAGCCACGGCGACAGGTTATGCTCGATAAGGTTGTGGCCGTAGTGGGTGGCTCTTCGATACTCTATTCCGAGCTGAGCGAGTATGCCGATGCTCTTGTCGTGCAGTATCGACAGATGGGCTATACATCGGATGTTGATCCTATGGATGAGGCAATGGAGGCACTTCTCGAACAGAAACTACTCTATAATCAGGCACTTATTGACTCGGTCGATATGATGGGTGGCGACGTTACTGCTCGTGTCGAGGCATATGTCCAGACGTTGGTAGATAACGCTGGTGGCATCCAGGAGTTTGAGCGTCGTGAGCACATGCCCATCTTCAACTACCGTGAGATGGTGCGTGGTCGTTTTGAGGAGCAGGCTTATGCGCAGTCGATGAAGAGCGAGGTGGTTAATAAGGTTACCATCGTACCTGGCGAGGTTGAGCGCTTCTATCGCCGTATCGACAAAGATAGCCTTCCGATGATTGGTGAGCAGTATGTATATGCCCATATCACTAAGTTCCCCGCCTCGTTGAAGGATGCACAGCAGCGTGCTCGTGAGCGTCTGTTGGATATGCGTGAGCGTGTCATTACAGGTCAGACGCAGTTTGCGGTGTTGGCGCGTATGTACTCTATCGACGGCTCGGCAATGTATGGTGGTGAGATGGAGCCAGCGCCTGCATCATACTTCGTGCGCCCCTTTGCCGAGGCTCTCGAGAAGTTGAAGCCAGGCCAGGTATCGGAGATTGTGGAGACGGAGTTTGGTTTCCACATAATCGAGCTAATCGACAAGATTGGTGATAGATACCACTGCCGCCATATCCTCATCCGTCCCACGTTTACGCGCGACGAGCTTATGCAGCCTGCTTACCAGCTCGATAGCATTGCTCGACTTATACGTTGTGACTCGATGACCTTCGAGGAGGCTGCACTTCGCTTCTCGGACGATGCCTCGACAAAGCATAACGGTGGTATCGTGTCAAATCATGATGTCCTGGCTCGTATGGGTGTCTACGATGGCGCTCGTCTCACAGCAACACGCTTCCTTAAGGAGGATTTCGGTGCTCAGGGTGGTAAGGCCCTTGAGGATTATAATGCCCTCATGAATCTCAAGATTGGTGAGGTGTCGGACTCGTATCAGTCTACCGACCTTATGGGTAACCAGATGAGTAAGATTGTTAAGCTTGTAGATATCATCCCTCCCCATGTCGCATCGCTCGAGGATGACTATATACGCCTTGAGGAGATGGCTTTGGTGAAGAAGCAGGAGGAGGCATACGAAAAGTGGCTCAGCGAGAAGAAACAGTCGATGTACATATATATTGACCCAGACTATCGTAACGAGAGATTGCGAGAAAAGGGGTGGATTAAGTAAGAGTTGAGTTGCGCATGAATCGTAAGAGTATACTATCCCTTGTAGTATTGATGGTTGTTACCGTAGCCCTGTTGTCGGCTGCCGGTAACATCCTATTTATAAATGTTGGCGGTGGTGACAATAGCGCCGTTGATGATGCCGCTATGCTTGGTGGTGCGACAGAGCCCTCAACAACGGGTAAACGCATGGTGGACCTTAAGGCCGACGATGCCTACTACATCAGCAAGGGCGACTCGACAATATTTATCCTTGTTGGTAACTTTGCTGCACACCATAATGGTGCTGTTATCATGGCAGATAGTGCTGTGCGTTACTCAAATCAGAGCTTCGAGTGCTTCGGTAATGTCCTTATCAACCAGAACAATACATACGTCTATGGCAACCGTGCCGAGTATAACAACCAAACGGCTACGGCTACGGTATATTCTGATTTGGTGAAGATTGTCGATGGCGAGGCTGTGATGTATACCTACAACTGTAAGTTCAATACCGATACGGAGATAGGTGAGTTCTCGGGTGGTTGCTATGTGCATAAGGGTGATAGTCACATGGAGTCGGAGCGAGGCTTCTATAATACGAAGACTCATGATCTTACGGCTGTTAGACGTGTGGAGATGCGTGATGATACTTATCAGATGCGTGGCGATTCGGTGATATTCAACACCGAGACCGAGAATGCCCGCTACTTTACGAATAGTAATATCTGGAACGATAAGGATGAGTACTTGTATGCCGATGCAGGTAGCTACGAGAAGGCTCGTGACTTCCACCACTTAACGCGCAACGCCTATATCCTCTCACCCGAGCGTGAGATATGGAGCGACTCCATAGAGTACTACCGTATAGATAACCATATCATTGGTCGTCGTAATATTCAGGTTGATGATACCGAGCAGAAGATGCTTGGCTTTGCCGACTATGGTGAGTGGTGGGATGAACCGGGTAATGCACTCTTTACGGGACGTCCCTCGATGATTAACTACGATAACGAGCAGCAAGACTCGGTATATCTCTCGGCTGATACATTGTGGATGTATACCATCGCTGTCCTACCTCCCGATAGCGTTGTCAAGGACTCACTTGCGGCCGAGACGGAGACACCACTAAATGACAGCCTCGCAAGCGAAAGCGTTGTGGAGGAGAAGGATAAACGACAGGAGCGACAAGAGCGCCGTGAGGAGCGCCGAGAGGAGCGTCAGGAGCGTCGTGAAGAGCGCCGCGAGGAGCGAGAGACAAAACGTATGCAGCGCGAAGCAGAGAACGCCGAGGATGAGAGCACTTTAGTCGAGGAGATTAAGCCCGAGGGTGCTGAAGCCGAGGGCGCTGAGGTAGAAGAGCAGCATGTAGATGTGGAGCACACAGAGGTTGTGGAACAGCCTACTCATGCCGAGGCTGAAACTATTGAGCCAACCGAGACTATCGCGGAGCCTGCGGTGACCGAACAACCAATTGTGGCCGATAAGCAGGATGTAGTAGCAGAGCCCTCGGTTGTTGAGGAGAGCACGGTTGTCGCAGAGAGAGCGATTGAGGAAGAGACTGTTACCGAGCAGAGTGCGGTCGTTGAAGAGCCTGTTGCTGTGGAAAGCCCAGCCACAGAGGAGAGCATTGTTGACAAGAACCCAATTGTTGAAGAGATTGTTGCCAACGAAAGTTCGGCCGCCGAGGAGCCTATCGTCACGGAAATAGCGGTTGAGACGAAGAGTGTGGATGTGGCAATAGAGACAACTGCGGTGGTCGTTGAAGATGAGGTGGTAGATATTCATGAGAGTGATAATATAGCAACCGAAGAGCCCGATACGTTGAAGGATACTACAACTGTCGCAACACCCGAGATAGAGCAGCCAGAGTTTAGGGGCGGATATTTGGGTACGATGACTCTTGCCGAGTTGGCGGAGCGCCAAAGCTACCTGCCTGAGCCTTCGATGGTTGATGGTGATGCGTCTGCTCAAGAGGCTGATATAACGCAGGATAGCGTTGCTGTGGAGGAGCCCAAGGTGCTTACCGAGAGGGAGCAGCGCCGTGAGGCAAAGCGTGTTGAGCAGATAAGACGTGATAGCGCCAAGGCTCAGCGCATTGCACTTCGCGACTCGTTGAAGGGCGCCGAGAACTATCTCCGCGACTCGTTGCGTCGTCTCGAGCGCATCGAGCGCGACTCGCTTAAAGCCATTGAGCAGGCGGAGCGCGACTCGTTGTATAAACTTAAGTATGGTGAGCGTGACTCGTTGCGTGCTGTGGAGCGCTATGTTAGCGACTCGCTTACCAAGATTAAGATAGACTCTATTGTTGCCAAGCGTATTGAGCGTAGCTCTCGTATTGCTGATGAGGAGAAGGCGCGCATGGAGCGTATCATGTATCAAACACAGGAGCGTCAGCGCATTAAGATTGAGAAGGCCAAGGCTCGCGCGGCACGTCGTGGCAAGGAGTATAAGGGCCCCGAACTTGAGGACCTCTTCCCCGATGGACTTATAAATATTGATAGTCTTAATGCGGCTGATGCAGCTCGTGATAGCCTCAATATGAGTCACGACCATGACCA